>NZ_JBQFSY010000003.1:0-422682 GCF_056538305.1 Ruegeria sp. BG9 | reverse complement strand
TCAAAGACAAATGATCCCGCAAAAAACCAGACAATAACGTCCGACCCTCAACTTCACCGCTCACAGACATGCCATTCACAGTCAGCGATATATTTGGCATAAGACCTCCCCTTCTTTAGCTCATTCGCTTGGGGCGAGTTAAACACGGGAGGTCTGACTTGAGAACAGGAATTTGTCGCTTTTTGACACCAGAGGGACGCAAAAGGCCGATGCCATAAACTCATCGGCGCCACCTGTGGGCCTCTGAACTATTTCTTCCGTTGCGCGCGAGGTTGCGGCCGGGTCGGGATTTCCTTGAGCAGACCGCCCACACCCATCGCAGCAATATCAGCACCAGTGGTCTCAACCCCGCAGGCGACCCGCGACAAAACCCAATCGGCGCCATTCAACGCCGGAGAGCGCGCGCATCCTGGCAGGCCGATCACAGGGCGTGTGTTCAGCGCCCCCAGAAACAGCAAATTGCCCGGATCGACCGGCATGCCGAACCGGTCAACATCCCCACCCGCGGCGCGCACGGCGGACGGGGCCACGTCGTTCACATCCGACGTGGCCGAGGCCGTCAGGATCATCAGCACATCGCCTTCGGCACGATCAATGGCCGATGCAAGTTGATCGGTTTTATGCGGGACGATCTGCACATCGCACAGGTCCATGCCCAGAGCTTCGACACGCCCGCGCATGGCCGCGATTCCCTTCTCATTTGGCGGCCCTCCGGCGATGTCCGTTACGATCAATCCCGCGCTGCGATAGACCGGCGCGACAAGGCGCACCGAGGCCTGCGCCAAACCCGCCGCGCGTTCAACATCGGCTTTGGGAACGGCGTAGGAGATCACCTTGATCGTGGCAACCATACCGCCCGCTGTCATCTGCTGATGCTGCGGGACCGTTGCGACGGTGATCATCGGATTGATGCGGTTGAACTGCTCGAGTGCGGCCACATCCAGCACCGCCACGCCCGGCCCCTCGGCCAGAAGGTTCACGCGACCGGTAAACGCCTCGGTCAGGCGCAGGTTGGCGTCGGTGGGATCGGGGACCAGAGCCCGGGCCAGCATTTCGGCGGCCTCGTCCTCATGACAGTCACCGGGTTCAAGACGGGCGGCGATGACCTCGTCAAACCCCGCGCTGGACAATTGCGAGACATGCTCAGCGGTCAGCATAAGCCCCTTGCGCAGCTTTTGGTCTGAGACTTTGACGGAATGCGCGAGAATGGCTCCGGCGGCTTCGGTCACGGGCACAGGGCCGAATTTCATGCCTTACCTCGCAAAACCGCCGTCATCTGGGCCAGGATGGCCACTGCAATTTCGGAGGGACCTGCGGCACCGATATCGAGGCCGATCGGCCCGTGAATGCGCGCGATCTGAGCTTCGGTAAACCCCGCCTCGGTCATCCGCTCAACCCTTTTGGCATGGGTGCGGGTCGACCCAAGGGCGCCAATGTAGAACACATCCGCATCCAACGCGGCCTGCAGGGCCGGGTCATCCAGTTTCGGATCATGGGTCAACAGGACAATGGCCGTGCGCTGATCCAAACCCAGCTTGGCAACCGCTTCATCCGGCCAATCGGTCAACAGGGTCTCTCCCGGAAAGCGGCTGTCTGAGGCAAATGCCTCACGCGGGTCGATGATGGCCGGGTCGTATCCCGCAATCCGCGCCATCGGCACCAATGCCTGCGCGATGTGAACCGCACCGACGATGATCAATCGTAAAGGTGGGTTGTGAACGGCGACGAAGGTCTTGCCGTCTTCCTCGAACCCAGACCGATCCATACGCAACCGATCCGCGTAAGCATTGCGGCGCAAGGCCCTGTATCCGCTGTCTGTATTCACTTCATAGGCCAGCGGTTCACGGCGCGCACGGGCGGCTACCAGCTCGGCCAGCATCGGCTCAGGCAGGACAGAGCCGACCGGCTCGACCAAAACCCGGATGGTGCCGCCGCAGGCCAGACCGACGGCAAATGCGTCTTCGTCGCTGACACCGAATTCAAGCAGGCGCGCCTCACCCTCATCAATTGCTTCAATGGCTTCGACGATCACCGCACCTTCGACGCAACCGCCCGAGACCGACCCTTCGATTCGCCCGTCCCCACCAATCACCAGCTGAGACCCCACACGGCGCGGTGCGCTGCCCCAGGTTTCGACAACAGTGGCCAGCGCGGCACCGCGACCACTGCGATGCCATTCCAAAGCGCGTTCCGGGCTGCTGTCGAATCGATCCATCGAATCCTCCTGGCTTGTTGCAAACCAACATAGGCAGCCTTGGACCAATGAAAAGCGAACGTTAGTCGGAGACGCCGGTCAATTCGCCATTATGTGGGCAGTAAAAGGCCGATTTGATATTCACACTCTCAAAGGATTGATTGCGAATACCCCACGTCTTAAGTTGAAACCGTGCCTGAATTTGGATTGGGCGCTCTCAATAAATTTCTCAACGGAGACGAAGAGTTGAAACGCATTCTTACACTGGGAACGGCGCTCGGCCTGTTGGCCTCGACCGCTGCATGGGCTGATACATTCGAACGCTACGGTGAAGTTGAAGGCTGGAAAGTCTTCATCGACAATGAAAAGAAATCCTGTCTGATTGAGGCCGTGGATGACGCGGAAAATGTTGTTCAGATGGGCCTGACCGAGGATCGCGGTGTGGGCTACGTTGGCGTTTTCACCAAGGCGGAAACCAATATCAAACGCGGTGAAAAAGAAGCCGTGGCAATCCTGCTGGGTGATAATCTGTATGTGGGTGAAGCCACGGGCATGAAGGGCAACATCACCAAGGGTTATTCCGGAGGCTATGTCTTATCCGACGACCCACAATTTGCGGATGATCTGGCCAAGAAGCAGGTCATGATCGTCTTCCCCGAAAAGGAATTTGCGTTCACCGTTGATCTAACCGGAACTTACAAGGCCATGGAGATGGCCCGTGAGTGCAACGAAAAGCAGCTGGGTTAAGTCTTAGCCGGAAAGCGCGGACATGAGCCGCGCTTTCTCTCCAACATCGTCCTGAGCAGAGATGACCGTGGCGAGGTCTTCGAGCGATGCAATCGAATGGCCTGCGCGGAAACTGTCGACATGGGGCAGCATGGCAGTCACGCCCTGCGCTTTGGGGGCGAACCCATCCCAACGCAGCAGCGGGTTCAGCCAGATCAGACGCCGGGCCGAAAGATGCAGGCGCTCGGTTTCTTTCGCCAGGGCCTCGGGCGCGCCGCGATCCAGCCCGTCCGAGATCAGCAGAACCACCGCACCCTGCCCCATGACGCGCCGCGACCAGTCCCGGTTGAAGGCGTGCAAGCAGTCTCCGATCCGCGTGCCCCCTTCCCAATCCTGCGCCTCGGCCCCGGCGGCAGCTAAGGCGGCATCTACATCGCGCTGGTGCAGGTGACGGGTGATATTGGTCAGTTGGGTGCCGAAGGTGAAGGCATAGACCTTGGCCCAGCCAGCCCCCTTGGCGTTCGAGACCGTGTGCAGAAAATGCAGGATCAGGCGGCTATACTGGCTCATCGAGCCGGAGATATCGCAGAGCACGACCAGATTGGGCCAACGCGGCCGGGGTTTTTGTTTCGCGATATCGTGCAGCTCTCCGCCCTGACGCATAGCGGCGCGCAGGGTTCTCGCCCGGTCGATCCGGTGGCCGATATGGCTGGCCTGGCTGCGGCGGCTTTCGATCGGTTTCACCGGCAGGCTGAGGCGCGACAGGAGGCGCTTGGCCTGAGCGATCTCATCGGTACTCATCTGTTCGAAATCCAGACTGCGCAGACGTTCCTCGGATGAGGCGGTTTGCGAGGCGTCGATCTCGAGCTCCGTCTCGCCCTCTTGCTCCTCGGAGGTTTCAGGCTGATCGCGCTCCACCCCGTCAAGCAGCGCCTCAGCCGCGCGTTTTTCCCCGGCGTCCGCTTTACGTTCTTCCTGCACGCCACGAATGGCGGGCAGCATCATGGACATCATGTGTTCCAGATATCTTGGGTCGCGCCAATAGAGGCGAAAGACCTGCGCGAAGACTTTGCGATGTTCGGGGCGGTTCACGAAACAGGCGTGTAAGGTCCAGTAGAAATCCTGCTTTTCAGTGAAGCCTGCGGCCTCAACCGCCCGAATGGCATCCACCACGCGACCGGTGCCGATCGGCAGCCCGGCTTTTCGAAGGGCGCGGGCGAAATGTGTGATGTTCTGCGCCAGCTTCGGGTTTTCGGGAATGTCGAGCGGGATCTGTTCGGCCATCAGCGCTCATGGGGGCTCTGCCCCCATACCCCCGAGGTATTTTCAAACAGAAGAAACATCAGGCCGGTTCTAAATCGGCCTTGGCTTCGTCAAGAATGCGTTTGGCCTCGGACCCTTGCAGTTTCTGGATGTCGTCCTGGTATTTGAGAATCGCGCCGAGGGTGTCTCCGATCACTTCGGGGCTGAGGTTGATGACATCCAGCGCCAGCAGGCATTTGGCCCAGTCGATGGTTTCGGCCACGCCGGGCTTCTTGAACAGGTCTTCGGTTCGCAAACGCTGCACGAAGGCCACGACCTCGCGGCTAAGCGATTGGGCCGCTTCGGGCGCGCGCGC
This sequence comes from Ruegeria sp. BG9, assembly GCF_056538305.1. Classification (NCBI taxonomy): domain Bacteria; kingdom Pseudomonadati; phylum Pseudomonadota; class Alphaproteobacteria; order Rhodobacterales; family Roseobacteraceae; genus Ruegeria; species Ruegeria sp. BG9. The sequence continues at coordinate 418,144 of NZ_JBQFSY010000003.1, read as the reverse complement.
GTTCAGGATTTCAATCTCCCGGTCGAAATCCGGGTAGTCGACCCAGTGGTAAAGGCAGCGGCGTTTAAGGGCATCATGCACCTCACGCGTGCGGTTTGAGGTGACGATCACAACCGGCGGTTCGGGGGCTTTGACGGTACCGAGTTCCGGGATCGTGACCTGAAAATCGCTAAGCGCTTCCAGCAAGAAGGCCTCGAATGGTTCATCGGTGCGGTCAAGCTCGTCGATCAGCAGCACCGGCGCGCCGTTTTCATCGGGCCTCATGGCTTGTAGCAATGGGCGTTCGACGAGATAGTCATCCGAGAACAGCTCGGTCTGCAGGGCTGAACGGTCTGCGCCACCCGCAGCTTCGGCGGTTCGGATGGCGACCATCTGCGCGGGAAAGTTCCATTCATAGACGGCCGAGGATGCGTCCAGCCCTTCGTAGCATTGCAGGCGGATCAGGCGGCGACCAAGCCCTGCGGCCAGTGCCTTGGCGATCTCGGTCTTGCCGACACCGGCCTCGCCTTCCAGAAACAGCGGCCGGCCGAGTTTCAGCGACAGGAAGACGACCGTTGCCAGCGCACGGCCGCAAACATAGCCCTGTGCGCTCAGCATTGTTTGAACCGCGTCTATGGAATCTGGCTGTGTCATGTGCTGAATTCTCCCTTGCCACAAAAGGTCATGGCCGCGCCTGTGCGTCAAGGCCATCACCCGTTTCTGAGCTACGACGTTCGAACGAGTTGACAAGGGCTTTTCCGACGGCGGCCTCTGTGTTAGCGGAGGCCTCATGACCGATAGCATCACGATCCGCCGACCCGACGATTGGCATCTGCACCTGCGCGATGGCGCGATGTTGCAGGCCGTCCTGCCCGAAACCGCCCGCCATTTTGGCCGTGCGATCATCATGCCCAATCTGGTGCCCCCGGTGGTGACCGGCGCGCACGCCGCCGCCTATCGCGAACGTATCATGGCTGCGCTGCCCGAAGGGATGACGTTCGAGCCGCTGATGACTCTGTATCTGACCGAAGATACGGATCCAGATGACCTCGCCGCTGCGCATACAAGCGGGTTGGTCAAGGCAGTGAAGCTCTACCCAGCAGGTGCAACGACCAATTCGCATTCGGGCGTACGGAATTTCGACAATGTGCGTCCGGTGCTGGAGAAAATGGCCGAGATCGGCCTGCCTCTGTGTGTTCATGGCGAGGTCACCGATGCCGAGATCGACATTTTCGACCGTGAGGCTGTGTTCATCGACCGCATTCTTGATCCGATCCGGAGGGCAACCCCCGGCCTGCGCGTTGTGATGGAGCATATTACGACCCGCGACGGGGTTCAGTATGTTGCCGCCAACGAGGCCGATCTGGGCGCAACGATCACCGCGCATCACCTCATCATCAACCGCAACCACATTCTGGTGGGCGGGATCAAACCGCATTACTACTGCCTGCCCGTCGCCAAACGTGAAGAGCATCGGTTGGAACTGTTGAAGGCCGCGACCTCGGGTGATCCGCGTTACTTCCTTGGCACGGACAGCGCGCCGCATACGGATGACAACAAGGAAATGGCCTGTGGCTGTGCGGGATGTTTCACGGCAACAAACACCATGTCCTTAGTAGCCGAGATGTTCGACCGCGAAGGTGCCCTAGACAAGTTGGAAGGGTTCGTGTCGTTGAATGGTCCGGCCTTCTATCGCCTGCCGGTGAACGAAAGTTCGATCACGTTGACCAAGGGTGACCCGGTCGAATACCCGTCGAAGATCGAAAGTGGCGACGGCCCCGTCACCGTATTCGACCCCGGCTTCCCCCTGCACTGGCGCGTGGTTTAACCCGCCAGTTTTGCAGCCAGATCGCGGGCGCGACCTCCGGTGCGCAGCATCGACCAGATCGCGTCTGCCTCGTCCCCTCCAATCAGTTTCGACGCTTTGGCTCGGACACGGTCTTCCCGATCAGCCAGAGACATCGGAGCCATCAGATCATGGGTAACCTCGCGTCGCACGCCGTCGCGCCGCAGCAGCTCCAGATGGGCCTGGGTTTCGGTCATTGTTTCATCCGCCTCGACCGTGATGCGGTCTCGAAAAGAGCGAATGCGAGGATCAGCGCAGACCTTTTCGGTGTAACTGCTTGGCAAAGCGGTGTCGTAGCCGAGCGCCTGCATGGCGATCACCGTGCGATAGGAAAACTTCGCCCCCAGCCCTGTGGTCGGAGACATCTGATTGCAGACACTCATCCAGCGCGGATGGGTTTTGACCTTGATTTCAGCCACTTCAGGTTCGGCAATATCAAGACGCAGAGCAGCCTCAAGCGCGGCGTGCAAACCGTGGCAGCACGCGTGGAACTTGTGGCTGACCGATTCGAACAGCCACTCCTCCCCCAACCCATCCAGCGCTGCTGATGTATCCGCCGCGCCCTGGTGGGTTGCACCAAAGCCGTACTGGCCTTCTAGCGCACTCGCATTGGGCTCAAAGCCCCGTTTAATCAGCAACACGGCCTCGATCCCGGCTGATGCGGCCAATCCTGCATTGTAGGGTTTGCCCATGGTGCCGAACTGCGCTTTCAGACCGGCCGCGCGCGTGGCCGTCAAGCCCAGAACTCGTTGCATCAGGTCAGTGTTGAACCCAAGCACCCGACCCGCTGCAACCGCCGCCCCAAAGGCCCCCGCAGTCGCCGTTTGGTGAAACCCGGCCTGATAGTGGTCTCGGCCGAGCCAGAGGCCGATACGGATCGAAACCTCCATCCCGATCAGGGCCGCCTCCAACAGATCAACGAGGATACGGTCATCCCATTCTGAAACCGCCAAGGCCGCAGGAAGGATGGCAACGGACGGATGTCCGATATGGGCGAAATGGGTGTCGTCATAGTCCAGCGCGTGAGACACCGTTCCATTGACCAGCGCCGCCGCGCGCAAGGGCGCTGCCCCGCCGCCGAAAAGATGGGCCTGCGCTGCTCCGCCCTCCTCCTGCACCATGTCCCGAACGGCGACCGACACGGGCTCGGACACACCGGCACGGCCCACGGCGATCCAGTCGAGAACGGACAGAGACGTAATGGCCCGCGCCTGCGCGGTTGTGTTGACGGGGCTGGCGGCAAAACTCGCAAGCGTTGAGGTGAATCCAGACATAGCGCGCAGTCTAGCGCGCGCCGGTCGTTGGTAAAGCCTTAGCTGTAATTAGCTGTAAAGCTCGGCTGCACGCGCCTCGAACGCGCGCACGATGCGCTGCATGGCCTCGTTGAAGACAACACCAATGATCCCTTGCAGGATGGCGTTCTTGAACTCGAAATCCACGTGGAAGGAGACGTTGCACCCACCTTCGAGGGCGTCTTCAAACTGCCAGTCCGATTTCATGTATTTGAACGGGCCGTCCAGATACTCGGTGTCTATCTTCTTTTGACCGGCAAACAAGGTCACCCGACTGCCAAACCGTTCGCGAAACACCTTGAACGAGATCACCAGATCCGCCTCCATCACCTCAGCTTCGCCAGCAGCATAGGTCTTGCGGATACGCGCGGCGGCGCACCAAGGCAGAAATTTGGGATAGCTCGCCACGTCAGCAACGAGATCATACATCTGCTGGGCCGTGTAAGGCAGGTGACGCGTTTCCGAATGGATAGGCATGGCAATCCGGCATTAGAAGGTGACAATGGCGCGTCATGTCGTATGTTGCGCGCCAAAGATCAAGGGGGCTGCGATGACTGACCGCGCTTATGTGATAGATGAGATGATCTCGGCCAAGGCAATTGCAGCCAGAATCGAAGAGCTTTGCCGCGAAATTACCGAAGAATTCGGCAACACCGACAAGCTGGTCGTCGTTGGCCTGCTGCGTGGCTCTTTCGTGTTCATCGCTGATCTGGTCCGCGAGTTGGACCTGCCGATCGAGGTGGATTTCTTGGAGGCATCCTCTTACGGAGACGCGATGGAGAGCAGCCGAGAAGTACGCATTCTCAAGGACTTACGGGGCGCGATTGAAGGTCGCGATGTGCTGGTTGTCGAAGATATCGTCGATACGGGCCACACGCTGAACCACGTCACCAACCTGCTGCGCAGTCGCAAGCCGAAACGGCTAAAGTCGATTGCCCTGCTGGACAAACCCAGCCGGCGCGAGGTTGATTTTCGTTCGGATTGGATCGGGTTCGAAATCCCTGACGAGTTCGTCGTGGGCTACGGAATCGACTACGCGCAGCGCAATCGCAACCTGCCGTTCATCGGCAAGGTTCGGTTTACCTGAACACGTCCTCAGCCCAGCACCTGCCGGATCGCCGCCAGAAAGACGCCTGTGCCAACTGGAATCAGCGCGTCTGGGAAATCGTAATCAGGATTGTGAAGCTGGGGGTGGTCTTGCCCTGCTCCTAACCAGAACATCGCCGACTTTGCGCCTTTGCCGAACTGGCCAAAATCTTCCGAAAACCTTTGCGGCTCATCGGTCAACTTGCATGGAACGGCTTGATCCGCACAGGCCTCGGCCAGAATAGTCACCGCCTCAGCGTCGTTGATGCAGGCCTCGAAGACATCCTCATAGGTGATCTCGGCACTCAGGTTCTCGGACTTGGCGACCTGCTGAACCAAGGCTTCAGCATCGGCAACGAGCTTTGCCATCCGGTCGTCAGACACGGTGCGCAATGTCACCCAAAGCTCAGCCTGACCGGGGGCGACGCCAAAGGTCTGTTCTCCAAGGCTGGCATGCGTGATCGTGGTCAGCGCATAATCGGCGTTCAGGGCGCCCGCCGTGCCAAGCCGTGTGAGTTCCGGGATCAATACGGACAAAGCGCCCGCCGGAGAAACCCCGTCCTGCGGCGCAGCGGCATGAGAGGTCTTACCGGTCAATGCAATCCGCATACCGCGAGAGGCGCAGTTGGTTGGACCCTGACACAGCTCAACCTCGCCCAGTTCCAGCCCCGGTAAGTTATGGAGAGAAAGCACGTAATCCGGCGCAAGTTGCGCGAATTGGGCATCGTCGCGGAACGCCTTGGCCCCCTCCCCGGTTTCTTCAGCGGGTTGGAAAATCAGAACCACCCGTCCGCGCGTCGGGCGCTGTTCCTGCAACTCAAGCGCCACGCCGAGAACCATCGACATATGGCCGTCATGCCCGCACAGATGCCCATTACCCGGCACGGTCGAGATATACGGCAGTTCCGAGAGTTCCTTGATCGGCAACCCATCCAGCTCGCACCGAATGGCGACGGTGGGACCGGTTGTGCCGCTGTCGAAGACCGCCGCAACTCCGTGCCCGCCGAGGTCGGTCACCACGGTATCCGCTCCTGCGCGTCGCAGCTCATCCGCAATGCGCGCGGCGGTTTCACGCTCCTGCCCAGAAAGTTCGGGATGTTGATGCAAACTATGGCGCAGCGCTGTCAGCTGCGCCAATCTTTCAGGCGTCACGCTTGACCCAGCTTCGCCTGCCGAGCCGCACGCAAACGGGCGAAATCATCCCCCGCGTGGTAAGACGAACGCGTCAGCGGTGTAGCCGAGACCATCAGGAAGCCCTTGCCATAGGCCGCTTTTTCATAGGAGGCGAACTCTTCAGGCGTCACGAAACGGTCCACCGCGTGGTGCTTGGGCGTCGGTTGCAGATATTGACCAATGGTCAGGAAATCTATGTCCGCAGCGCGCATGTCATCCATGACCTGACCGACTTGCTGCTTGTCCTCACCCAGACCGACCATGATGCCGGATTTGGTGAAGATCGACGGGTCCAGTTCCTTCACTCGCTGCAACAGGCGCAGCGAATGGAAATACCGCGCGCCGGGGCGCACCTCGGGATAGAGGCCCGGTACGGTTTCGAGGTTGTGGTTGAACACATCCGGCTTGGCCTCAACCACGGTCTCAAGCACTTCGGGCTCACATTTCAGGAAATCGGGCGTCAGAATCTCGATCGTGGTCTTGGGCGAGCGGTGGCGGACGGCGCGAATGGTCTGTGCGAAATGATCTGCTCCCCCATCTTTCAAATCGTCCCGGTCAACCGAGGTGATCACGACGTGGTTCAGACCCAATTTTTGCACCGCATGCGCCACACGACCCGGCTCAAACGCGTCCAGCGAGTCCGGACGTCCCGTGGCGATGTTGCAGAAGGTACACCCGCGGGTACAAATCTCGCCCATGATCATCATGGTGGCGTGACCCTGGCTCCAGCACTCACCCACATTGGGGCATCCGGCCTCTTCGCAAACCGTCACCAGATTGTTTTCACGCATGATCTTATGCGTCTCGGCATAGCCCTTGCCGCCTGGCGCCTTGACCCTGATCCATTTCGGCTTCTTAGGCTGGGCATTGTCCGGGCGATGCGCCTTTTCGGGGTGACGTTGTTCTGGGATTTTCAGATCGCGCACGGGCAGTTTTCCTAACTTTGGGTCAACTTTGTGTACCCATAACATAAAACACTCACGCCTGTTACACCAGCGACGCATAGCCGCTATGCACATATCTCGCGAGCGTCAAATTAGTTTAACCTTAAACTATATTTTTCACACGAAAAATCAATAAGTAAGTCAATCAAACCTATCTTGCAGATGCAGCATTTCATGGATTGAAGGCAGTTTAGAACTGATTTAAATCGTCGAAACGTCACAACTGAATCACAGGGACTTGAACATGAAGACCGGAGCAAAACTGCCCGATGTGACCTTCCACACGCGCGTCCGCGACGAGGCCGTCGAAGGCCCCAACCCGTTCCGCTGGGAAGACAAGACAACTGCCGATTTTTTCGCTGGCAAACGGGTGATCCTGTTCTCGCTGCCCGGCGCTTTCACCCCCACATGTTCGACCTACCAGCTGCCCGGATTTGAAAACGGTTACGCCGATTTCACCGCCAAGGGTATCGACGAGATCTACTGCATGTCCGTCAATGACAGCTTTGTCATGAACAAATGGGCTCAGGATCAAGGCCTTAAAAACGTCAAGGTCATCCCTGATGGTTCGGGTGAGTTCACCCGCAAGATGGGCATGCTGGTCGACAAGGACAACCTGGGCTTTGGCATGCGCTCGTGGCGTTATGCGGCCATCATCAATGACGGCGTTGTCGAAGCATGGTTCGAAGAGCCCGGCCTGATGGACAACTGCCCCGAAGACCCATATGGCGTGTCCTCGCCCGAGACTCTGATCCAGCATCTGGAAGCTGCCGCCGAACCCGCGTTGGCGTAAATCCGGTGCTTACGCGCTTATTTCAGGCCCGCTTCTAGCGGGCCTTTTCATATCCGCGTGGCCGAAACGATCTGCTCCCCCACGTCCCGGATTACCTGAGCCAAACGATCCACCCAACCGTCATCCGTTGTTGATGCACGCCGGACAAGCCCCACCGTGCGTGCCGGTTGCGGGGCACCGAAACGCAAGAGCTTCATGCCCGGTACCGCCTCTGATTCCGATTTCGCGGCGAGTTCGGGCATCAGCGTCAGGCCGAACCCCTCTGCAACCAGCCGGGAAAGCGTCGCAAGCGAGGAGGCCCCCATGTTGATCTGCCCACTGCCCCGATCCTGCCCGCAGACCTCAAGCGCTTGATCCGTCAGGCAATGGCCATCCTCCAACAACATTAACTGCGCCGATTGCAAATCCAGAGGGCGCAGCATCTCGGGGCTGGTGTTCACACGTTGAAGCCGAGCGGCGCTGCCTGCCAGCAGGAAGTGATCCTGGAATAACGGCGTTTCGTGGAATTCCGAGCCGCCCGCCGGCAGGGCTAGAACCGCAGCGTCGATCTCACCTTCGCGGAGCAAAGACAGCAACCGTTCGGTCCTCGCTTCGCGGATCTGCACGCGCAGCGAGACATCTTCGGCGCGTAGACCACCCAGAACGCCGGGCAGAAGGTACGGTGCAATTGTCGGGATGATCCCGATCGACAGCGACCGATGGCCGCCAGAGTGATCCCGCGCGAACTGGTCCAGCCGCACAGCTGCCCCCAGAACCTGACGCGCATGTTCCAGAACGTCTCGCCCCAGCGGCGTCAGCAGGATATCACGCGCCTGACGCTCGAACAGTACACCGCCCAGTGTTTCTTCAAGCGATTTGATCTGAACGGACAGCGCAGGTTGCGAAACGTTGCAGACCTGCGCAGCGCGGCCGAAATTGCGTTGCTCGGCCACGGCTTGAAAGTACTGCAACTGTTTGAGTGTGAAATTCATAGCCCTTGATTATCACTAAGAGCTAAAACCACAAGGGAGACTTATACCTAGCCAATCATACGATCTTGACCCGAGAGATCCTCATAGTGTCGTTTCAAGCGCTGTAACGCGATGCGCAGAACGATCTTTCCCGAGCGGGCGGACCAGCCCATGCGTTTTTCGGCCAGTTCCAGCCCCTCAAGATAGCAACAACAGCGCAGCGCTACATCACTGAGTCCCGGCCCAAGGTCCGACAACGCGCGCGCCACACGGTCTTTCGCGTCCGAGGCCCCTCGCCCGCCGTGAGATTCACTGTCGAAATTGCCGCGCCCTCCTCCTGTCAGAAAGCGATCCCAGTTCTGCGCAACCTGCGGGCCGATCTGAGCCAACTCAAAGTCTTCACGCAGACGTTCCCCGGCACGGACAAGCGTTTCATCGAGAAAGGGTTTGCCGTCCCGGTCCCGCCGCCGCGCCAACGCGATCAACGGGCTTTCCGTAGCACTGTAGCGCACGCGTCGGGAGCGTTCCGGTGCGTCTCCACTTAACTTCGGCTGGAACGCCGCCTGTGCCTCGGCCATGCCGAATTCGTTGCGCGACCGGGCCTTGTTTTCCGCCTCGGCCACCAACCTGTTGAGCGCCGCGCGCCCTGATGTCGAGATCCGGTACCGCGAAATACGGCCCGGATTGTCGCAGGAAATCCAGTCCTGCAAGGCAAGCGCCTGTGCGATCTTGCAATCAACAACGGCCGTCCTTGCGGTCCCGGCCTCACCGGTGTCACGCACGACCACGGCCTTGTCCATATCCTCGGCGACCGCCAGAACCGATCCCGACTCACACAGGCGTCGCAACACGCGCAGCGCTTCGCCCTCGAACGAGCCATCCTCTTGGTCGTCATGACGACTTATGCCTAACCGGCGCGTCCGATCCGACACCGAGAAATGCGTCTCGGCTAGCGATTGCAAGGCCGCATCGACTAAGGGATCATCGCGGCGCATTTCGACCCGTCGGATTTGTCTGAGAATGGTAGAGGCATGGCACCCGGCCGATCTTGCGATATCCCGGATCGACTGACCGGTTTCCGTGTGCGCAAGGTAACGCTGTGCCCCCTCGGGAACCCACGCCGGAATAGAGAATGCCACGTTGTTTTCCATATTCATTTGCCCTCGTCGACAAAACAGACTGCCACTTTTGCCCCCCGAAATTAAAGTTAACCAAATCTAACTAGAGGTGGTTTCGTTACTCGTTCGTTAACCCCGGAGCGCAGCAACCAGATTTGATTCAAAAAGATAAACAGTCGTGAAACCAACGTTCGGGGCGACCCGTAAGGGCGCAACACCCGCTTAGGTTGTGTGACAAACAGGGCGTCGATTTTCCGAACAAGAGGCACCTGAAATGCAAGACCTGATGACCATGATCACGACCCTGCGCCGCCCTCGACTATTGGCGCGCGCTGCAAAATTCGGGGCGCAGGATTACAACCGTGATCGGCATCTTCAGCGCATCCTGGGCTATGGTCGACTGCCGGGGAACGGGGCCGCTCTGATGCGGCTTATGGATATGGAAAGAGAGCAAAATACGCTTCGAAAAGAAGAGGATGCCGCCTATTCTCTGGTCAGGCATCTTGATCTTCTGATTGCGCTTTTGGGTGAGGCGCAGCTGTACCAAGCCAGCCGCGCCACACAGTTCGAGTGATCAGGTAAATGCGTCCGGCATCGAGGCTTTCTTGTCTGCGATATAAGCCTCGAGCGCCTCTTTGGTTGCCGGGTCCATCTGCGGCTGCTGGTAGTTGGCCAGCAGATGCTCGACCCGGGCCGAGGCCAGCTGACGCGTATCGCGTGAACCTTCATCCTGCCAGGTCTCGAACGGTTTGTAGTCCAGCACCTCGGTTTTCCAGAAGGCTTCCTTGAAGTTGGCCTGCGTGTGCTCGCAGCCAAGATAGTGACCGCCCGGTCCCACTTCGCGGATCGCACCCATCGCCTGTGCGTTCTCGTCATAGGCGACACCTTTGGCCAGACCGTGCAGAACACCAAGTTGATCGGCATCCATCACGAACTTCTCAAAGTCTGCAACCAGACCGCCTTCGAGCCAGCCGCACGAGTGCAGCATGAAGTTCACGCCCGACATCAGACCCATGTTCAGAGAGTTCGCGGTCTCATATGCCGCCTGCGCGTCCGGCAGTTTCGAACCACAGAACGACCCCGCGGAGCGGTAAGGCAGGTTCAGCCGACGTGCCAGCTGACCCGCACCATAGGTGATATGCGCGGCCTCGGGTGTACCAAAGGTCGGCGCGCCCGAGTTCATGTCAATCGAAGTCACAAACGCACCAAAGATCACGGGTGCACCTGGACGGATGATTTGGCTATAGGCGATACCCGCCAGAACCTCGGCCAGAACCTGCGTCAGCGTCCCTGCAACCGACACCGGCGCCATCGCACCACCGACAATGAAGGGCGAGACGATACAAGCCTGATTGTTCTTCGCGTAAACCTCTAGCGACCCCATCATCACATCGTCAAAGGTCATCGGTGAGTTGATGTTGGTCAGCGAGGTCATCACGGTGTTGTTCTGAACGAAGTCCTTGCCGAACAGAATCTCGCACATCTCGACCGAATCCTGCGCGCGGCTGGGGTCGGTCACGGATCCCATGAAGGGTTTGTCCGAAAGGCTCATGTGCGCCATCAGCATATCGAGGTGGCGTTTGTTCACCGGAATATCGGTCGGTTCGCAAACGGTACCGCCCGAGTGGTGCAGCCACTTGGACATATAGGCCAGTTTCACGAACTTGTTGAAGTCATCCATGGTCGCATAACGACGACCACCCTGCGCATCACGCACGAAAGGAGGGCCGTATACAGGCGCTAAAACCATGTTGCGGCCGCCGATCACAACAGATTTCTCGGGGTTGCGGGCGTGCTGAGTGAACTGGCTTGGGGCCGTTTTGATCAGCTGCCGCGCCAGACCACGCGGGATGCGCACGCGTTCGCCATCAACATCTGCACCTGCATTGCGCCAACGCTCCAGCGCGGCGGGATTGTCGACAAAGTTGACTCCAACCTCTTCCAGAATCGTTTCCGCGTTGTACTCGATGATCTCCAACGCTTCCTCGTTGAGGACCTCAAAGTTCGGAATGTTCCGCTCAATGTACTTTGCGGTGTCGATCCGAACCGCAGTGCGTTCTGCCCGGCGGGCGGCTCCGCCACCACCGCGACCTCGACGACGTGCTGATGCTTCAGCCATTTTTCCTCACCATACTTTGGATGTGTTGATTGGGGTTCTATCTAGCCCGCCAACACTCGCTACTATTGGAAGATAACGGCTATTGGCACATAAAAGCGACATCAAGCCGCGACGAGACCCTTTAAAACAAAGGTTTCAGGTCTCGTTCGCATCTTCCCACTCAACACTCAGAATCCCCGGCTCAAGAATAAGGGGCGCCGCGATCTTGTGTTGCACGTTTTCGGGATGATCTTCGGTGGAAACGAGAATTTCCAGTGTTTGCAAACCTTTGTCGTCTGCATCCCCCTTTTGAAACCCGACAATGCGCACCCCATTTTGCGCCAAAGCCTGTAGTGCCGCCGTGCGAACCTCTGCCTGCGCATCTGCCGCACACTGCACGAGGATGCGGAACTCTTGCGTCAAGGGAACCCCGGCACGTGTCGTTTTTTTCAACCATTTCACCAAAGGCCGAAGCCCCAGATTCACAAAAATGACGAAACCCGTCATCATGATCGCAAAGATCCAAGCCCCACTGCCGGCCATCATCCCCACAGCCGCCGAACACCACAAGGTCGCCGCCGTGTTCAGACCATGAATGGTGAACCCGTGCCGAAAGATGATGCCTGCCCCAAGAAACCCAATCCCCGAAACGACCTGCGCGGCCACGCGTGTCGGACTTACCTCATCCGGATAAAGCGCCGAGAACACCACAAAAGCTGCGGCGCTCAGGGCTACCAGCGCATTGGTGCGCAAACCTGCCATACGTTGGCGTACTTGACGCTCGGACCCGATCAACGCCCCGCAGAACATGGCCAATGCCAGATTCAAAGCGGCAAGTTCAACAGCTATCGGCAAACGCATCTCTCCTTTTCGGGGTGTCTGCATGACGCAGACGGAAAGATCGTCATATTTTTGTTACAAAACTTTTACAATAGCCGAAGCGTAGTTTCCCAGAAATGCGGGTATCTGCCCTTCAGCAAAGACCTTTCTCTTGCGAATTCGTCACGCTTGGCCTATGGCCCGCACATGAGTGATACATTCCACGACCGCCTTCTGATCATCGACTTCGGCAGCCAGGTTACGCAGCTGATTGCACGCCGTCTGCGCGAGCTGAATGTCTATTGCGAAATCCACCCTTACCAAAACGTCACCATGGAATTTGTGCGCGAAATGGCGCCCAAAGCGGTGATTTTTTCGGGCGGGCCGGACAGTGTCACGCGTGAAGGTTCTCCGCGCGCGCCGCAAGAGATTTTTGACTATGGTATTCCGATCCTGGGCATTTGTTATGGCCAGCAGGTGATGATGCACCAGTTGGGCGGCAAGGTCGAAAGCGGCCACGGCACCGCCGAATTCGGACGCGCCTTTGTCACTCCGAAAGGACAGTTGGACATTCTGAACGATTGGTTCACCGAGGGCGATGAACAAGTCTGGATGAGCCACGGCGACCATGTCAGCGAAATCGCTCCGGGGTTTGAGGTCTTTGGCACCTCGCCCAACGCGCCCTATGCGATCACCGCCGACACCAACCGCCATTTCTATGCGGTACAGTTCCACCCCGAGGTTCACCATACCCCCAAGGGCGCGAAGCTGTATGAAAACTTCGTCAAACTGGCCGGGTTCAGCGGTGACTGGACGATGGGTGCCTACCGCGAACAGATGATCGAACAGATCCGCGCGCAGGTTGGCGACAAAAAGGTCATCTGCGGTCTGTCCGGCGGCGTCGATAGCTCGGTCGCGGCGATCCTGATCCATGAGGCGATTGGCGATCAGTTGACCTGTGTGTTCGTCGACCACGGGCTGCTGCGCAAGAACGAGGCCCAAGAAGTCGTCGGCATGTTCCGCGACAACTATAACATCCAACTGATCCACGCGGATGAAAGCGAGTTGTTCCTTGGTGAGTTGGACGGCCAGTCCGACCCCGAGACCAAGCGCAAGATCATCGGCAAGCTGTTCATCGACGTATTCCAGAAACACGCCGACACCATCGACGGCGCCGAGTTCCTGGCCCAAGGCACGCTCTACCCTGACGTCATCGAGTCCGTCTCTTTCAGCGGAGGTCCTTCGGTCACAATCAAGTCGCACCATAATGTTGGTGGCTTGCCTGAGAAGATGGGCCTGAAGCTGGTCGAACCTCTACGTGAGCTATTCAAGGATGAGGTCCGCGCGCTGGGTCGCGAACTGGGCCTGCCTGACAGCTTCATCGGCCGCCACCCCTTCCCCGGACCGGGCCTCGCCATTCGCTGCCCAGGTGAGATCACCCGCGAGAAGCTCGAAATCCTGCGCGAAGCCGATGCAGTCTACATCGACCAGATTCGCAAACACGGGCTCTATGATGAAATCTGGCAGGCCTTTGTTGCGATTCTCCCCGTCCGCACCGTCGGAGTCATGGGCGATGGCCGGACCTATGACTACGCCTGCGCACTGCGTGCCGTGACGTCAGTTGATGGCATGACCGCCGACTATTACCCCTTCAGTCACGAGTTCCTGGGCGAAACCGCCACACGGATCATAAATGAGGTCAAGGGCATCAACCGATGCACCTATGACATCACCTCCAAACCTCCGGGAACGATTGAGTGGGAATGAGACAAAGGCAACATAAGCGTGACCTGCCTAAGTTGCGCGCACCCGGCCCATTGCTGAATTTTAACGATTTTGTCATGCCGCAAAATGAGATTACTTACATCGGTCGTAATGATGGTCTGGGTAACCGGTTGGAAGAGGTTATTGTCCTTTGCGCCTACGCCAAACGCACGGAAACCAAAATCAGGTATCTGTTCAACAATCTGAACGCGCGCGATGACCGGCGCTATCCTCTTCTGTTTTCTGTTGCCAGTCCGTTTTTGACTTTGCACACGGCGACCCGGTCCAACGTTTTCCTGGCCAAGGCAAAAGACAAAATCGGGTACCAGAAATGTTTCGGGGTCAAAGATCTTTCCGCATTTGGTCAGGAAGCAGACTCTGAATCGCTCCGCCAAAGTGCCCAGGGAATAGCGCCGCTGTTTGACCTGCCGGCAAGAACCGATGAACATTTGTCAGCGATCCATATTCGCGGGACCGATCGGATCGATCCCAAGGGGGGGCCGCATTTTCTGAAGTCCCGTGAACAGCTTGAGATCAACCTCGAAAAAGCCATCGCATACAGAAAGACGATGCAAGGCGGGGAAACGCGCGTTTTTTCGGAGGAACCTGCGCTGGTCAAACGCGTAACCGAAAGTCTGTCGCAAACAGCTCCTGTTCTACAAGGAGACCGGCACTCTGCTGTTCCAGATGATTTTCTGGATCTGTTTTCCCTGGCGCAGAGTGATGAAATCATCATGGCCGGTGCCCCGAGTTCCTTTTGCCTCGTCGCAGCGATGATCGGGAACGCGCCACTCTATTATGTTTACCTCCCACCGGACCTTATGGATCGCTTTCCGGCAAGCTATCATGCAATAGGCACGGACCGCGCCACGAAGCAGCTTGAACACTGATAGCATGGCAGATCCGTCAGAAATGATCGCGCACGTAGGTTTCGAAGTTCTGACCGTTTCGTGGATTTAGTGGTATCTTTGGGCCATGAGTTTATAACGGGATCCAGCCAACAGGATTGCCCGTTTAGAACGGCCAATCAGTCAAACGTGAGTTAGATATACGAAGAATTGCGAACTCACCCCACCTAAGCCCCGGGCAATGCCCTAGACAAAAAGGTATACCGGTCGCCGAAATGACGCAGACCCAACGGCCGACGATAAAGGTGGCGCGTTGGGTGGTCGGCGCGATCGCGTCTTACTCATCTATTTCGGTAGCCGGGCCAAAGCTGACCATGTATCGTACATTAACCTTTCGATATCGTGATCTACCGCATTTTTGGCGCAGTCATCGTGGGTCTAGTACAGATAGCGACACAAAAGTGGCGTCAGTCGAAGAACGGCCAGTGAACCCTGCACGCAACACGCAACAGTTTCCATTTCTTCGGTCAAAATCCCTGGTTCTACACGGAAAGGTTGGCCCTCTGGCGCAGGTCTTCGTGCTTGAATTCACTCAGCCGAAATGCTCTGAGCTCTATTGTAGTTCAGCGACAAAAGTTCTCTCTTCCCCCTTTAGGGATACTAAACAAGGAAATACATAGCTATGAGAATTTCTGACCTGATAAGCCGCAAGCGAAAAAAGAAAATCGATTCCAAGTATTTTGGCCTCAATAGCCTCGATCAAAAAATCGAACCCTACGTTGATTTTGACAACGGGTTCTATGTCGAACTTGGCGCCAACGACGGAGTGAACCAATCCAATACACTCTACTTCGAGAAGGAACGGAACTGGCGTGGGGTGCTGATCGAGCCATCTCCACACAATTTCTTGAAATGCCTTAAGAGTCGCGGCGAAAACAACCAAGTTCATTGTAACGCCTGCGTAGAGTTCGGGTTCCCTGACAAGTTTGTCGAAATGGCCTATGCGAATTTGATGACTGTTCCCGTAGGAATGGAATTGGACCTGCCTGATCCAAACGCGCACCTCCTAGCGGCGCAACAACATATGAGAGAAACGGAACGCACCTTTACCTTTGGCGCCGCGGCCAAACCTCTCAATGATATTTTGGTTGATTCGAATGCTCCTTCTCGTATCAATTTTCTTTCACTCGATGTTGAAGGAGCGGAACTCAGTGTATTGAAAGGTCTGGATCACAACCAGTTTCGGTTTGACTACATGCTGATCGAGTGCAGGGACTATGACCGCATGGCCAGCTACCTTGAATCCGTAGGATATAAATTTGAAGCCTTACTTTCACAGCACGACTATCTCTTTAAAGATGAACGGAAAAACACTTAAGTCTGCGTAGAAACAAATGTTCTGCTGCAACAGAGATTAAATATCGCGAGATTGTCCATCGTAAAATGAAACAACGCGCAGGCTCTTCACTTTCTGCCGCTCTGTGGATGACCGGCGCTATTGCCTCGTTCTCCTCAATGGCCGTCGCCGGTCGAGAGTTGAGCCTGCATCACGATACTTTCGAGATCATGATGTATCGCAGTTTTGTCGGCGTGATCATCGTAGCGCTAGTACTAACTGCGACCCGCAAATGGCATCAGATCACAACCGAGCGTCTTGGTTTGCACGCCCTACGCAACACGTTCCATTTCACTGGCCAAAACCTCTGGTTCTACGCGGTCGGAGTGGCTCCTCTGGCGCAGGTCTTTGCGCTTGAGTTCACCCAGCCGATCTGGGTAATCCTGCTCTCTCCGCTGCTGTTAAAAGAGCGCCTGACCGCTATCCGCATGACATCGGCACTGATCGCGTTTGCTGGGGTTCTGATGGTGACAAGACCCGGAACCTCAAGCCTGTCTCCGGGCATTCTCATGGCTGCTGGAAGCGCGATTTTCTTCGCGTTTACAACAATCACGACGAAACAACTCACCCGATATGCCAGTATCGGATGTATCGTGTTCTGGCTAACCGTGATGCAGGCTGTTCTTGGCACGATTGCCGCAGGGATAGACCAGCAAATCGCCTTGCCAACGCTACAGACGGCACCCTTTTTGTTGCTGGTTGGTCTGGCCGGTCTTCTTGCGCATTTCTGTATCACAAACGCGCTTGCAATCGCCCCCGCGACCGTGGTGGTGCCGTTCGACTTTGCCCGCCTGCCGACAATCGCAGTTGTCGGTATGCTTCTTTATCATGAACCACTGGATCACTGGACGCTGCTCGGAGCAGCCGTGATCTTTTCAGGTATCTTTCTGAATGTTTGGTCCGAAAATCGTAACAGTTTAGCAACAGTTCGTGCCGACACTCATAAGAAGTAACGCACGGTCACTAGTTGACGATAAAATAGACACCGAGACAGTATCGGGCATTCAAATCGAGCGGGTCGGCATCCGTACACTCACACGATGCCATACAGGCCTTCAAGGGACAGTAAGGGAGGAATACATGAGAAAGGCGCTACTATCAGCGTGCGCGCTTTGCGTGGGGGCAACGGCTGGCCACGCTGGCGGCCTGGACCGAAGCGGTCAGGGCATCAACCTGATTTTCGAAGAAGGGTCGGTTGTGCAGTTCCGCCTCGGGTATACAGATCCGAGCGTCAGCGGTACGTTACTTGACGCTAACCCCGCCAGCCCCACAAACGGGCAGGTTATTAACTCTGGAAACGTCTCCAACGACTTCTTCACGCCACATCTTGGCTACAAGACGTCTTTGACTGAAAAGATCGACTTTGCGATCATGTATGACCAGCCCTATGGCGCTGACATCGCATATGCTTCCAACTACCCACTTTCGATCAATCCGGCATCGCCCACAACCACCGGCTCTTTGCGCGCAACGGCTGATACCGATGCAATCACCGCCTTGTTCCGCTACAAGTTCGACAACGGGTTCAGTGCTCTTGGGGGCGTTCGAGCCCAACGCGTGAAAGCCAGCGTAGATGTGCCGGCCGCGTTGGGGTATTCAGTTGAAACGGATGCTGATACGGCCTTTGGCTACGTGCTCGGTGTTGCGTGGGAAAAACCAGAAATTGCCGCTCGCGTCTCGCTGACATACAACTCGAAGATCTCGCACGATCTGTCGCAAACAGAGAGCGGCACTCTATTTGGATCGGTCGATACCAGCAGCGAAATCGAAACGCCGCAGTCGGTGAACTTGGATTTCCAAACCGGCGTAGCACCGAAAACGCTGCTATTCGGCTCGATCAGATGGGTTGATTGGCCGCAATTGGAGTACGATCCGCCAAACTATCCGCCGACCACTGCACTGGTTAGCTATGGCAATGCCACCTACACTTACACTCTGGGTTTGGGATACCAGTTCTCTGAAGAGTTTTCAGGCGCTGTGACGTTAGGCTATGAAACCGACGAAGGAGAACCGGTGACCAACCTGGGTCCCACAGACGGTTTCTGGAGCATCGGTCTTGGCGGCACCTACTCTCTGGAAAAAGCCAAAATCTCGGCGGGCGTTCGCTACACCGATATTGGTGACGCAACGGCTGACGGTGGGTTTGGTCAAACAGCTGACTTCTCTGGCAACAGCGCTTGGAGTGTCGGTTTCCAGATCACCTACGCACTGGACTAATCAACCCCAGACAAAAACCAATCAGACCCCGCCGTTTCGGTGGGGTCTTTTTGTTTCCGCATCTTTCGGGTCGCCGCATGAACTCAAAGCTGCCACAACCTGTTCATGGAACAGCAAAAACACCTATCCCCCCGCGCATGGGCTGAGCTTTCGCTGCTGGGTATCATCTGGGGCGCGTCATTTGTTTCGATCCGCATTGCGCTGGACACGATACCTGTGATGACCTCGGTCCTGCATCGAACATTCTGGGCAATGCTGGCTTTGTGGTTGGTGGTTTGGATCAGGGGTCTAAGCGTCCCGAGTTCACCTCGCCTCTGGTTGGGTTTTCTGGTCATGGGACTGCTCAACAACGTGATTCCGTTTTCGCTGATGGCGTGGGGGCAGTTGTATATTGACTCCGGCCTCACGGCGATTCTGAACGCGGCGACGGCTATCTTTGGCGTTCTCGTTGCTGCACTCTTCTTTTCCGACGAGAGGTTGACACCACCGCGCCTTCTCGGCGCTGGACTGGGCTTTTTTGGCGTCTCAATCGCGATCGGGGTCGGCAACCTAACGGACTTCAGTCTGCAAAGCACTGCTCAACTTGCCATCCTCGCGGGCACTATCTCCTACGCTTTTGCCGGCGTTTGGGCGCGCAAACACCTAAGCTCTCTGCCCCCAATCGTCGCCGCCGCCGGGATGCTGACCGGCTCGACCCTCTTCATGATCCCGATTGCCCTTATGACTGACGGCATCCCAAGTCTCAGCCTACCTGCGGTCACATGGGTGGCAATCGCGTATTATTCCCTGATCGCGACGGCGGGTGCATATCTTCTCTACTACCGGGTTCTTGCAATGGCGGGCAGTGGCAATCTGTTACTCGTGACCCTCATCATCCCACCTGTCGCGATCGTTTTGGGCGCCTTGCTGCGCGACGAGGCACTGGATCCGCGCGCCTATATTGGCTTTGCCGTGCTGGCTGCGGGGCTATTGATCCTCAACCGAGCCGTCCCTCGCGATTGACGCCGCCGCCTGCCCGATTTAGCAAAGGCAAAAACAAGGGACAGCGCAAGATGATCTACAGCTCGGCAAGAGATTGGCGTGGGGCTGCACGCAAGAAGGTGCTGTTTTTCGGCATGTCGGGGCTGGGCAAGACCTATGTATCCAACATCCTGCGTGACAGCGGTGGCTGGTTTCACTACTCGGTCGACTACCGGATCGGCACCCGCTACATGGGCGAATACATCGCCGATAACGCCAAGGCTGAGGCGATGAAAGTCCCATTCCTGAGGGACCTTCTGCTGTCGGATTCGATATATATCGGCTCGAACATCTCGTTCGAGAACCTGACCCCTGTCGCATCCTATCTTGGCAAACCCGGTAATCCGGCGCTTGGCGGATTGGAGATGTCCGAGTACCGCCGCCGACAGGAGCAATTCCGACTGGCTGAAATTCACGCCCTTCTGGACACCGAATATTTCGTGGACAGGGCAGAGCGGCTCTATGGTTATCCGCATTTCATCTGCGACACAGGCGGGTCGATTTGCGAGTGGGTCGACCCGAACGACCCAGCAGATCAACTGATGTCCGAGCTGTCAAAACAGGCGCTGATGATCTGGCTGAAGGGTGACGACGACCACACAGCCGAACTGGTCCGACGCTTTGACAAGGCCCCCAAGCCGATGTCCTACCAGGCTGAATTCCTGACCCGCGTCTGGACCGAATATCTAGATCAACACGGCTGCTCCGAGTCTGACGTGGACCCGGACGCGTTCATCCGGTGGACCTACGCTCAGGCGCTTGCCCATCGTCAGCCCCGGTACGAGGCGATGGCGAAGAACTGGGGCGTTACGATAACGGCCAAAGACATCGGAAAAGTGCGCGATGCGGCTGATTTCGATGAGTTGATCGAACGCACCCTTGAGACCGGGCGCGATCGCGCCTAACTACCTCCTCCTAACCTACTCAAAAGTCTGACCCGATGCCGATCAAAATCCCATCCGAACTGCCCGCCTTTGACGTCCTGACCCAGGAAGGCGTCATGGTCATGGCTGCGGATCAGGCAATGCGGCAAGACATTCGCCCCCTGCGGATCGGGCTGCTGAATCTGATGCCCAAGAAGATCCAGACCGAGAACCAGTTCGCGCGTCTGATCGGGGCCACTCCACTGCAGATTGACCTGTCGCTGATCCGCATGACCGAGCATCGGACCAAGAACACCGCCGCCGCGCATATGGCCGAGTTCTATCAGCCGTTCAAGGACGTGAAGGATCAGAAGTTCGATGGCCTGATCATCACCGGTGCGCCGATCGAGCATCTGGAATTCAATGATGTCACCTACTGGGAAGAACTCCGCGAGGTGTTTGAGTGGACCCAGACCAACGTCCATTCCACATTCGGGGTCTGCTGGGGCGGTATGGCGATGATCAACCATTTCCACGGCGTGAAAAAACACATGCTGGACGCCAAGGCCTTTGGCTGTTTCCGGCATCGGAATCTGCTCCCATCCTCTCCGTTTTTGCGCGGGTTTTCGGATGATTGCGTTATTCCTGTCAGCCGCTGGACCGAGATGAAACAGGCCGAGATCGACACCGCGGACGGTCTCGTCACGTTGCTTGGCAGCGATGAAGCAGGTCCTTGCCTTGTCGAGGACCCAGCGCATCGTGCGCTCTATATCTTCAACCATTTCGAATATGACAGCGATACGTTGAAGCAGGAGTATGATCGGGACATCGCCAATGGCACACCGATCAACGTGCCGATGAACTACTATCCGGATGATGATCCGACGCAAGCGCCGCAGAACCGGTGGCGTAGTCATGCGCATCTGCTCTATGGTAACTGGATCAATGAAATATATCAGTCCACACCATTCGATATGAGTGAAATTGGCCGTTAAAATCTGGATACTTCTGACGCTGGGCCTGATCGGCTTTGCAGCGTTTACCCTGTGGCGCGCCGCCCAGAGCGAGGCCCGCGCCGCGCAGGCGTTTCCGCCCGAAGGCCAGATACTCGACGTGGATGGAATTGCCGTGCATGCGGTTGTTATGGGGGATGGCCCTGATGTGGTCTTGATCCATGGCTCCAGCGGCAATACCCGTGACATGACCTTCGCCTTGGCCCCTATTCTGGCCAAAAACTACCGCGTAATCGTGTTTGACCGTCCCGGCCTTGGCTATTCGGACAGTTTCAATCCCGAAGGTGAAACCATTCAAGAACAGGCGGATATTCTGCAGCGTGCAGCCGCCCAACTTGGTGCAGAGAAACCCATCGTCGCGGGACAAAGTCTTGGGGGGTCAGTAGCACTGGCCTGGGCGGTGACCCGCCCCAACAATCTCTCGGCCCTCGTGCTGATCGCCCCCGCCGCCATCCCGTGGGAGACGCCGCTGGACAATTTCAACCGATTGGCAGCGACGGACCTTGGCAGCGCGCTCGCCCTGCCTCTGATCACCTCCTACGTGCCGGAGTCTTATGTCAAGACGGCCCTCGACGAAGTGTTTGCCCCGCAAACTGCGCCCGAAGGCTATGCCGAGCATTTCGGCCCCGCCCTGACGATGCGCCGTGCCTCCATGCACGCCAACGCAAAACAACGGGTTCGGCTGCTGGAAGAGGTTGAGCGCCTGCAGCCCCGATACGGTGAAATCTCTGTGCCCACCGAGATCATTCACGGCACGGCAGACACGACGGTTAAGCTGGATTGGCACTCGACCCGCTTGATCGAACAAATCCCCGGTGCCGAGCTGATCGAGCTGCCGGGCATCGGCCATATGCCTCAGGTCGTTGCCGCCGATGAAGTTGCCGCCGCCATCGACCGCGCCGCACAACGGGCGGGTTTGCGTTAGGCCAGCACCTAATCCATAGTAAGATATGGATTTTATCGCGAGGTAGCTCATGGCCCGGTCAGAAAAAGGTGCAATCGAGAAGTATTACCGCAAGAAAGCGCCCGGCGACGTGCGCAAAATGATCGAAAAGGCAAACAAGGGCGACATCCTGAACCCGAGCTACCCTTACGCCGAAAAAATGAAGACCAAAGACTACGAGCAGCAGATCGAGGCGCTGCAAATCGAACTGGTTAAAATGCAATCCTGGGTCAAAGAAACCGGCCAACGGGTCGCGATCATCTTTGAAGGCAGAGATGCGGCGGGAAAAGGTGGCACCATCAAGCGGTTCCGCGAGAACCTGAACCCACGCGGGGCTCGGAATGTTGCGCTCAGCAAGCCCTCGGATTCCGAGCGCAGCCAATGGTATTTCCAACGCTATATCCAGCACCTGCCCTCGGCCGGTGAGATAGTGTTTTTCGACCGCAGCTGGTACAACCGAGGTGTCGTGGAGAACGTCTTTGGGTTCTGTAACCAGGAGGAGCGCGAACGGTTCTTCCGTCAGGTCTTGCCGCTCGAAACCGGGTTCGTGAACGACGGGATCAGCCTGTTCAAGTTCTGGCTGAACGTCGGCCGGGCTGAACAGCTGAACCGCTTTCTGGCGCGTGAAACGGACCCTCTCAAACAGTGGAAACTCAGCCCGATTGATATCGCCGGTTTGGAAAAATGGGATGAATATACTCAGTCGATCTCTGAAACTCTGACCCGATCACATTCGGAAAACTGCCCATGGACGATCGTGCGTTCAGACGACAAGAAACGCGCGCGCATCGCAGCGATCCGGACGGTGCTGCTGGCTTTGGATTATGATGAGAAGGATGAAAATGCCATCGGCGAGAATGACCCGAAAATCTGTGGTGGGCCGGATGTCTGGGAGTCCTGACGTAAATAAAGGACTGGGCAATAATTGATCGCTTGGGCGTTGGACCCTGGGCTAAAATTGGACTATCTCTTGGCACCCGAACACGTGAAAAACCAATAACCTGAGGCCGGAATGACGAAGCGCGGGTATCACCATGGAAACCTGAAGCAGGCCCTGATCGAGGCCGCGCTGTCGTTGATCGAAGAGAAAGGCCCCACTGGTTTCACCCTGTCCGAGGCCGCCAAGACCGCAGGGGTTACTCCTGCTGCCGTCTACCGGCACTATCACGGGCGTGAGGACCTGATTGCCGAAGCCGCCCGGCAAGGGTTCGAGATGTTCGCCGACCTGATGCAATATGCCTATGACGAGGGCCAGCCATCCGCTCTGGCCGCGTTTGAGGCCACCGGGCGCGCCTATCTGGCCTTTGCCCGCAAGCATCCCGGCCACTACATCGCCATGTTCGAAAGTGGGATTTCCCCGAACCGCACGCCCGAACTGTCTTTGGCGTCAAACCGGGCGAAGACAGTTCTAGAGAAGGCAGCTGCGGACCTGTCGCAACATATCCCACCGGAAAAGCGGCCTCCCGCGTCCATGTTCTCGGCCCATATCTGGGCGATGAGTCACGGTGTGGTCGAACTCTATGCGCGCAACGCAACCGGATCGACCTCGCCCTTTTCGCCCGAGGACCTTCTGGAAAGCGGGATTGGGATTTACCTGCGCGGGCTGGGTCTGGTGCCACAGGACGACTGACACTCAGAACAATCGGCTTCCTTGATTGGCACTGAGGCCCGATGAGACGTTGATCAGGTCCATCTCTCCCATCCCCTTGATCTCGACCCGCCCCAGATCCGAGACCTGAAACTCGTCGATCAACGCGTATTTCATCTCCTCTGGCGCGACGATATTCATCGGGTTTGCAAAGACCTGCAGGCGCGCGGCGATGTTCACGGCTGGGCCAAACACGTCATAGACATATTTCTGAATGCCCACGACCGACCCGACAGCAGGCCCCATACCTAGACCGATCCGGGCCTTCCATTTATGCGGATGGCTTTCGTTTCGACGTTCCAAATACCGCAAGAAGCGCACCGCGCAATGGGCGACAGCCGTGGCATGGTCGGGCGTCGCATCCGGCATGCCAGAGACGGCCAGATAGGCGTCCCCTATCGTTTTGATCCGCTCGCAACCGTATTGCTCGACGATCCGGTCGAAGGCCGTGAAGATATCATTCAACTCGCTCAACGTGACCGTCGGGTCGGTTTTGGCAGCAAAATCCGTGAACCCGACGAAATCCAACATCACCACCGAGACTTGATCGAACAACTGAGGGGTCACGACGCCAAAAGTCTTGAACTCTTCATACACCGCGCGGGGCATCACGTTCAGCAAGAGGCGTTCAACCCTCTCCTTCTCGCGCTCTAGTTCACGCGTGTTGCGCTCGACCATGGTAGAGTAGCTGTCGATCATGCTCTCAAGCTCGCGAATGCGCGTGATGTTCTGGCATTCCACGATCAGCACCTGTTCCGACAACCCACTGGCCAGTGAGACAGTGACTGCAAAGATCAGAGTCCGGCGCTTGGGTTTGATCTGAAGCTCGACCGAATACCGGAGGCCGGATTGCTTGACGTCTTCCAGCTCTCTCGCATCGAGGTCCGGCAGAATATCTAACAGAGACTGCTTTTTCTCGGGCTTGCCAAACCATTCGGCGAAGGGGCTGTTATGAAAGACGAATTTCAGATCCGACGCCCGCACAACGGCAACACCAACGCCGATGGCACGCAGCAGCTGTTCGTTGATGGCAAGGATGCTCATGCCGCGTCACGGCTGACGATGATCGAGCGTTTGCCTTCAATCGCGCCAAGGGCCGTTTTGATATCGCGCTCGGACATGCCATGCATCTCAAGCGCTTCGCCGAATAGCTCCGCCATGACATCAAAATGGTCATGAGAAATGCCAAGGTGGCGATGCACAGCCTCGATCCTATCGTCGCTGAACGCAGCAGGACCACCGACCAGGGAAGAGACGAACTTGGTCTGATGGTCAATCAGGCGCGGCATGTCGATATCTTCGAAGAAATGCCCGATTTCGTCGGACTCAAGCGCTATTTCGTAGAAACTCATCACCACACGGCTGATGGTTTTGAAGCCGCCGTATTTCTCGTAAAGCGTTTGTGACACCCCAACACCCAGTCAATAACTAGAAATAACGTCACAAGCTTATATCAAATTGGTATTTTTGTTAATGCTTTTGAAAACTTGAAGTCTGAGGCGTCGGTTTGCCTCTGCGCCGGTTAGACAGGCCTCAGACCCGAAGGTCTGTATCAACCGGAATGAACCCAACAAACCCACCTTGATCGAGTAGCTTTTTCTGCCCTCCAAACCGCCAGCCAAGCTTGCGTTTTGCCGCCAACAGCTCGCGACGAGCCCGGAACCAGAACGGGCCCTTGTCCAAGCCGGTATTGGTGGATTGATCACCTTCCCGCTCGCTGGTCTTGACCTGTTCAAGATCCTGCTGTTGCTTCGACCAGATCATCTGCACACCGACGGCCGGGAACACCTGATACATCCGCCAATCTGGCCGGGGGATCGATACAAAATCATCCAGATGGTCGGAATACTGCTGAGACCAGGCCAGCAGTTTGCGACACCCCTCCTGCGATAAGATATAGGCGGCAGCACTTGGGGCCATTTCCAGCAGAGGACGAACTGTGGCGCCGCCTATCTCCGTCTCGGCCCCAAAGCGCAGGCTGCGCGGCGAGTAGTCCATCTTTGCGAAATCGAACCTGTCCGCGTTCTCGATAAGGCTGTCGATCACCTGCCCAAGTCGGGACGCCATCTCGACATCATCCTCGAAAATCGCAGCGGCCTTTAGGTTTTGATCAACCACTTGCTTCCAGACCGCGCGATGGCTTTCAAAGCAGGCGATCTCGCTTTGCTTCAAACCCCAGCGAGAGCCGACACCAGGCACATACCCATTCCCCTCCAGAGCATCCGCCTGACGTGCATCAACTGCGCTGAAACGGATCGGGTCGCTCACGCCAGCTCTTGCGAACTGCGCCTCCATGAACGCGCGGCGTTCGGGAACGCGGTCAAGGTTTATGTAGAATACGGCCGTACTAAGCTGCTCATCCGCTTGCATCACGCGCTGTCCTTTCGCTGCCCTTTATTTGCCATGCGACCGGTCATAAGCTGAGACACTAGGCTGAACATGCGACTGCCGCACGGTCTCACCCGGATCAAAGACCTCGATCAGCAACGGATAACATGCGGCAGTGTCCGAGGAATGCTCAGAGGAACAGTCCCCACCCGGACAGGCTGAGAGGCCGACAATCAGGTCGATCTCGGCGTGGAATTCAAGGTAGTCACCCGGGCACACCGGGCTGGCCTTCATGAAATACTGGCCGGTATCACGCGTGAACCCGGTACACATGAAGACGTTCAGAACGTCATGCACATGGGTCTCCGCCTCGTGCAGAGACAGATCGCAATGCTGCGCTAAGGCCCGGGTCAGGTTCGAATGACAGCAATAGTGGTAGTCATCCCCGGACAGCAACCGGCCGGTATATGGGTCGCAGCGGGTACCGATCACGTCATGAACGGAGCCCCCAAAGGCGTCAAAGCCGTACCAGTCCAACGTATCGGCGGTGATCGTCGCCATCGGCCGCATATTTGGGAAGGTCGACCACATGCGGTCTCCGGTCGAAAGATGCGTACCGTGCAGGGCGCGGGTTTTACCGGAGTAGAACCGTTCGGTCAGATCGTGTTTGTTCCACAGGTTCAGATCGCCTACCTGCGCGCCTTCTACGGATGTGATGCGGAAAAAAGCACCGGCTGGCACGTCAATACAAGAGGCGTCTCGCGGCGCGGCGGTGACCTCGGCAGTTTTCACGGACGCACCTCGCAAGCGATTCAGCCCGTCCAGGTCGGGGCTGGGCAGAGTCTCTGGCGGATAGCAGATTACTGGGCGGATGGCCTTGCGGTCCTCAGCATCAGTTGGGGCCGGGAAATTTGGGGTTGAGAGTTTCACTTAGCACCTCCGCCAATTTGGGCTGCCTTGCACCTAACATCGCCAGACATAAAGCAAATACAAGACGGCGGCCAATGCTCAAATCGGTCCATTCTGAAGTAGCTAGCCCACCATGCGCGCACGCCGCCGCGCCATGGATTTGCGAAACGCCCAATCGCTGAACAGTGTCAGAGGCAACAGGACCCTCTCACCCAACCCGTCAATGACAACTAGTCTGCCACCACGCTCCTGCGCGCGCACGATGTTTCCGATCCCCATGTCACCGACGATGATGCGTCCTCGCTCCAGATCGTCTAGCAACTCCATCAAGTCGGCCCGCAGCTTCTCAGCTACTTCCGGGTCACCATTTGCAGCCATCATCTCGGCATGTAGGGACGGGGCGAGATCCCCATCCGGGCCGGTCATCTTTTCCACCACGATTGCAGGCCCCCGAGAGGTTGGCGCATAGCCCATGAACTTCGCCAGACGCTCGATCTCGGGGCAGCCACGGTGCAGCGCGGCAAGGTATTCGTTTGCCTCGCGGTTCCACTGCCGCAAATTGCCGTAACGCCATTCCGCATAGCGCGGGATGAGGTGGTTTCGCTTCGGCTCATCCACGCGGACTTTCAACAGTGCGCCATCCATTTCGGGATGCTGGAAAATCTCATAATTCTGGCTTGTACGCAGAGGCACCTGCCCGGTCACGTCAATCATGTTCGTCCGTCTGTCCTGTGCAGAAAATTCGCGTCGAACGGCACTATATGGCTGTCATGGAACTGATACAATGCAACCAGATCTCGCCACACAAAAAGCTCGTATCTAGGTGCGACATAAACTGATCAGGGGGATTGTGGCGGAGAGACAGGCAGCCATTCTATGATCCGGGGTGATCCACTGAATTCTTATAAGTTAAACTTAAAAAACAATAATTTTCGTACTTAGCATCCAAAGTGGTCTTGCGCGTTCCAATTAAATCCAGCATCAAATGGGGGATAAAATGATGGACTAAAGCACGAAATGAGCAGAGAAATGACTGCGGGCAAACCCCTAACGGCAACCTTTGTCAAAACATCACCAAGCCTGGAAAATACTTCGACAACAGCCGCTATGGCTTGTTTCTAAGAATAGACAAAGTGGGTCGCAAGTATTGGGTGCAGCGGATCGTGATCTCTGGCAAGCGGCGCGAGATTGGCCTTGGCAACTTCCCCCTCGTCACACTGTCAATGGCACGGGAACAAGCGGTCGAGAATAAACGCAGGGCGTATATGGGCGGTGATCCTCTGGCAGACAAACGCAAAGCCAAGTTGGACACGGACTTTGCCAGCGTTGTCGAAAAGTACCTTGAGGCCAAGCTCGCGGAGTTCCGAAGCGATAAGCACAAGAAGCAATGGCGCTCCACACTGGACACCTATGCGATACCAGTGATTGGACACCGGGCCATGGAAACCATCGACGTTACGGATATCGTTTCGGTTCTCAAACCGATATGGGAAGAGAAGACCGAAACCGCCAGCCGCTTGCGCGGACGCATTGAAAAGGTCTTGTCCTGGGCGACGGTGAACGAATTGCGCTTTGGCGACAACCCGGCGCGGTGGAAAGGCAACTTGTCTGAAGTCCTGCCCAAGCCAAGCAAGGTCACGACCGTGAAACACCACCCTGCGCTAGCGCAGAATGACACTGGACGTTGGTGGGCTGACCTTTCAAGCCGGGACGGTATGTCGATCAAGGCGCTGCAATTTGCGGCCCTCACCGCGTCCCGTTCAGGCGAGATACGCGGAATGACCTGGGACGAGGTGGATTTTGAGGCGTGTCACTGGACCATACCAGCTGCGCGTATGAAAGCGCGACGACAACATCGCGTGCCGCTTACTCACACCATGATTGCTTTGCTGCAAGAGCTTCCCCGGCTTGAGGGCTCGCCATATGTGTTTTTTGGAGCCAAGGGCGGCGTGCTTTCAGATATGGCGTTGTCTTCCGTCATGCGGAAAATGCACAAGGCTGACCTCGCGAAAGACGGACCTGGCTACTTTGATGCCAAAAGTGGATCACCTGCCGTACCGCATGGGCTACGCTCCACCTTCCGCGATTGGGCGGCAGAAGAGGGTTATGATCACCACATGGCGGAACTGGCACTTGCGCATAATGTAGACAGTATGGTTGTGCGCGCATACCGCAGAACGGATGCCCTGGAGCGCCGCCGCAAGATGATGGTTGCTTGGGAAAAATTCTTGAAAAAAGAATAGAGGAAAAACAATCTCTTAGGATTTACGTCCAAAAAAAGCGCAATTCTTATGAATTCCCGTACATAATCCCCCAAATCGACCCGCAGCCTGTTGTAATATATAGGTTTTAGCCTGCCATCGGGAGCCCGTTGGCAGGTGTTTTTTCCTGTGCTTATTCGGACTTACGCGGCGCTTACTGGCAGTTAGCGCTTCGTGTCGGCCCCGATGCGCCAACATCGGAACCGACGGAAAGTTAGGAATTAGAGCAATCCCTGCCTTTCTCGATACTGCCGACAACGGTTCGCGTCAAAAGAAATGGCGCGGCGCTCGAAGGGGCATATTGAAATGCACGACAAAATCTATCGCAGGCCAGACGTAGAATCTCTGGTGGGTCTTTCCCGGTCTACCATCTACGCCATGATCGCAGACGGGACGTTCCCCAAACCGATCAAGCTTGGAAAACGCGCCGTCGGCTGGCGGCAGTCGGATGTTCTGACCTGGCTGGAAAGCCGGGCAAGCGAGGCGGTGTAAGCAATGATTGATACACTGCAAGAAACGACTATCGAGCAAAAAACCAATCACCGGGAAACCTCAGACGTCTATCGTGGCGAGTTGTTCCGTCGTGGTCGCTATCGTGTGGCCGCCTGCCGGGACGGGCTACAATGGCTGTTTCAACGCCAAAGGTTCGAGTTTACGGCTGGTGGGGCGGCCTGGGACACATTGGGCTACTGCACAACCCGAAAAGCTCTTATTCGGCTCCACCAGGCGTACAAGGCGCCTCAGCATGAAAGACTGCAGGACCTTCCCAAACGCTTCAAGCGGGAGGTGGTGTAATGCAAGACGCAGAAACCATCACGCGCGCCTTGGGTGGACGCTGGTCCGGGCGCTCGGGTATTGCCCGCTGTCCCGCACATGACGACCGCTCACCCAGCTTGAGCATTGCAAACGGACATTCAGGTCAGCTTCTGCTGACCTGTCATGCCGGGTGCACCTTTGTTCATGTTCTGGACGCGCTCGAGGGTCTGGGTCTGGTTGACGGTAAAGAGACGGCATTGCAACCCAGCCCGGAGACTTTACTCAAACGGCAGGAAGAAGAGCGCCGTCACTCTCAGCGGCGCGCAGAGATCGCTCAATCCGTTTGGAAAGAGGCTCAACCAGTTTGTAGCACATTAGGCGAAACCTACCTGCGCAATCGTGGGATTACATGCCCACTACCTGCCAGCCTACGTTACTTGGATACTTGCTGGCACCCGGAAGCGAAACGGATACCCGCTCTTATAGGATATGTAGGCGGAACCGACACATTTGCCGTGCATCGGACGTACCTACGTATAGACGGTAGCGGCAAAACGGACCTCTCGCCCAGCAAGGCCATGCTGGGAGCAACCAAACGCGGCGCGGTTCAACTCTCAGAGGCGTCAGGGCGGCTTGTAGTTACAGAAGGCATTGAAACCGGACTGTCGTTGCTGTCCGGTCTGTTGGATGGCCCTGCAACAGTGTGGGCCGCGTTGAGCGCCAGCGGAATGAAGTCCTTGCGCCTGCCGGATCAGCCTGGAGACCTGGTGATTGCGCCCGATGGCGACGCCGTTGGCCGGGAAGCCGCGCAAGAGCTGGCACATCGCGCTTATGCCTTGGGCTGGCGCGTCTCATTGCTGCCCGCGCCGGACGGCTATGACTGGAATGACGTACTGACGGGAAAGGCAAAAGCGCAATGACGATTCATCCCAAAGAAGAGAGCTTTGCACCGGATTGGCCGGAACCGGCATCCCGGTTCCTGCGGGATGAACGCGCTGCAGCGCCCAAGCTGCCATTACAAGAAGTCTTTGGACCGAATTGGGCGCAATGGATAACGGTTGCGGCTGAGGCAAAGTCGTCACCACCGGATTACATCGTGGCCGCTCTGTTGGCAGTGGCAGGATCGTTAATTGGAAACACCCGCTGGGTCTCGCCCTGGGCAGGCTGGTCGGAGCCACCAATCCTATGGACGATGGCAATTGGCCTGCCGTCCAGCGGCAAGTCTCCCGGTTTGGATGCGGTGCTGACGCCGCTGCGTAAGGCAGAGCGGGAGCTCCGCAAGAGTGCCGAGGGCGAACTCGCTCAATGGCGTGAGGCGGCAGAGATTGCCAAGATTGCGGAAAGCACTTGGAAGGAAGCGACCAAGGCCGCGATCAAAGACGGGTCTACGCCACCGGAGCGTCCCGACGCGGCCAATCCTGGTCAGGAGCCGTTTTTGCCGCGTTTGTGCGTTGCTGACGGCACCGTCGAGCGGTTGGCCGTGATCCTGGAAAAGCAGGCGCGAGGCACTTTGGCTGCGCGGGATGAGTTGGCCGGGTGGCTGCAAGGCATGACGCGCTACTCCGGTGGTGGCTCTGACCGACCTTTCTGGCTCGAAGCCTACGGCGGTCGCGCCTATACGGTCGAACGTATGGGCCGTGATCCCGTATACATAGACCGACTTTCCATTGGCGTTGTGGGTGGTATCCAGCCTGACAAGTTGAACGGGTTGCTGATCAACTCCGATGATGATGGCCTTTTGGCAAGGTTTATGCCGATCTGGCCCGAACCGGTTCCGATTAATCGCCCGCAATCAATTCCTGACGATGCTTTTATTGAACGGGCGCTCACCAGGCTGTTGTCCCTACATATGGTAACAGACGAACTCGATGTGACACGGCCCTGGCTCATATCCTTTACGGAAGAGGCCCGCGACCGGCTCGACGCTATACGTAGTCATGTAAGGGATTTGGAGGCCAAAGCAGACGGGTTGTTGCTCTCATATTTAGGTAAGATCCCCGGCATGATCATTCGGCTTGCTCTAGTGCTGTCTTACCTGGACTGGGCAGCAGGGATCGAAGACGAAGCGCATCAGATCACGGCAGCGGACTTTGAGCGGGCAGCGTTGTTTGTCACATCATACGCTTTGCCAATGGCGCAGCGCGCCTACGCTAGCGCGTCGCTGTCAAAGACTGAACGGGCGGCACGGCGTTAGGTAGCCGTGATCCGGGAGCAAGGTTGGGAGCGCTTCACATCCCGCGAGGTCTTGCGCTTGGACCGATCTGGGCTGGCAACTGCTAGTGATCTAAATCCGACCCTCAAGGCATTGGAAGAAGGCGATATTATCCGGTTGGTCGAGCAACCATCAGGTGCAACCGGCGGGCGGCGCTCTCGTCTCTACATGGTCAATCCGGCGGTCCATCAAGATCCACCGTGACCGATCCAATGACAAAACCGACAAAACTGACAGAACTCCCACTTGGACGGGTTTTGTCGGTTGTGTCGGTTTTGTCAGGCCTTGTTCTTACAGGTGGGCGGGAAGCGGACTTTCGCTGCGTCCGCGATGGTTCCTTTGTGGAAGTGAAAAGCGGACGTTCAAAACGTCGACGCAACGCGCACTCCTTCTGCCCGGAATTCCGGGCGTGGTTTCGATGCCATGATGTCTCTCCTTTGCGGCAAAATACCAAGTCAAAGGAGCGGAACAATTCCGCGACAGGTCCACTAAGGGGTCAAAATTGCACGCCTGTTCACACATAGCTGGGCTTCTGCAGGATTGGTTGAAGAAGGTCGGCATCCAGCCGATACAAATCTACCCCGGGAGCCCTTGGGAGAACGGATACAACGAGAGATTCAACGGAACGCTAAGACGAGAAGTCCTGAATGCCGAGTGGTTCCACAGCACCAGGCAGGCTCAGGTCGCCATCAATGTGTGGCTCAGGCAATACAACCGGGTCAGACCTCATCACGCATTATACATGCGCCCACCAGTACCTGAAACCTTCTTAGAGAAAACCAAAATCACTGGTACTGAAACTGGGGGCTGGACAGTCGGGGTCAATCAATGCGGCCGCGGCGTGACCAATAGGCCAAATTATGATATCGGTTTGTATGGGAACTTTGTACAATGCGGATAATAAAGGCGACATTACAATGAGAATTCTGATTTCGTGTATGCTTTTTGTGGTCTCTACGTTTTCGGTGGCAAATGCGGAAGACTTGATGGCTCGGCTAACCTTGGATGTTGGGAATGAATCACAGCAAGAACTCCCACAGTCGAAGGGCGACATACAACTTGCCTATGAGTCGTCGCCATATACGTC
Source organism: Ruegeria sp. BG9 (assembly GCF_056538305.1). Taxonomy (NCBI): domain Bacteria; kingdom Pseudomonadati; phylum Pseudomonadota; class Alphaproteobacteria; order Rhodobacterales; family Roseobacteraceae; genus Ruegeria; species Ruegeria sp. BG9. Next base: position 384,781 of record NZ_JBQFSY010000003.1, on the reverse strand, counting down.
TTCTGCAACCGAAGGGATCAAAAGTGACTCAGGCTGCAAGTGCACCGTTGGGAAGGTTGTGGACGCAGGAAATTGCCTGTGTTGCTTGTCCGATTTGAGCTACAATCCAGCTGTGGGCTGTTACAGCTGTTTCGAAGGCGGTTCCTTGGTATTCAAAAATGGTCGATACATCTGTTCTGACGAATGAGCTAACTTCGAGCAACTCGACTACTCGATCAGGCTGGGGTCTGTTTCGCTACAACGCCACAGGCTCTCAAAGCCGTTGAATTTGTGGCTTACGTTTTCGGCCCCTAAGTTGATCATGCCGCTAACGAAATTACTTGCGGACAAAGTTGAACTCGACCTTATTTTGGATGCATCACAATAGAGGGTAACTGACGACTTCTGCCAGATGCTACTACACTCTCTGGGCATCGCATTTTCGAGGGCGGGGAGTCTAGGAAGTAACGGCTGATATTGAATCCAAGCCTCAAATTTGACCACTGATCTTGACTTACCTTCCACTACCTCGTCCTCAACGTTCAAATCATCGGGAAATTCTACATACTCGCTTCCATCGATGACTGGGCCAAATTCTATGCTTATGTCTTCAAGGCTCACTGTAGAAATGTTGTCTCCATCACATTCTCCTTCAATTTTGAAGCTTGCCCGGGACATGAAATCCCCAGCTTCGACGGTATCTGGAGATTGTGAGAATTCGCTATCGATTGATTGGGCAAATGCCAACAGAAGGAACCTATTGGTGTTACCAACAAATCCCAAACGCTTATCGCTTTCAATTGAAACTGATAGAGAGCCAAGCGTAGAATCTGACAGAATTTGCTCGATGAACGTTGCTTGATGTAGGGTAGACTCAAAATCTGTTAGATGAGCCACACGATCTCGGCGAGCATTGAATATGAATTCATTATCCGGCCTGTACTGATAGACGTGCTTGTCCAAGGTGGGAACCCAAGTTTCGAACCCATGCGGCACCATCACAATCCTTGGATGCTCAACTTCAATGCCCAGCACTTCGGTTACAATTCGCACGTCATCGAGAAGCTGAAAGCCTTGGAGTTGCCGACTCGTTTCTACATACGTGGCCACGATAGCCCCGTTTGACTCCTGTTCCCATTTTCCGTCCCGCCTTTGCACAAAAAAGTCTTCTTCGTTTTCTGTAGAACGCAGTACGACTTCTTCGTAGTTTTCAAAGGTAAGCCGAACCTGCCGAGGATCGTGGTTGGTGTTCCCAGAGCCAAATATCCCATCAAATATCCCATTTGGTTTACTTAGGTTCCAACCGACTGAAAGTTCACACTCTCTTGAATGCAAGCTGACCGCTAGGATACCACCCTGAGGCGGTGAGATTGAACCGATCCAATCTTTCACACTTGAATTGAGCTGAGCGTTGCCTTCCTCATCGAGGCTCGGCTTTAGGCGAAGAGTGAATGATCTGGTGATGGGCTCAGTTATGTCGAACCTTAGAACCCCATTCGCCTCGGAAACGTCGGCTTTGTAGACCCCATTGGGAACAGACGACACCGAACCGTTCCGAAACTCGAGGCCGTTGGCCCGAAAAACTCCATTAACTGCCAACTCAATTTTTGGGCAGGCAGAATCCGGGGCGCTTCTCAAGATGGTCACATCTGGAAGTTCCTCTGCGTGCAACGCTTGTGCCAGTTGGCATGTAAAAAGTACCGCTAGGAGTTTGGTAGTGCGCCGAAGAAGAGACATAATTTTTCCCCATGTCGCAAAGCATGGATATTGAATGACGGAATTGGCCGAATGTTGTTCATCGCAGATACTATAGCTCCATTACATACAGATCGCGAACTTCTTCAGTGCCCGTGGCTTTGTTGCACAAATCGGGTGATGGGCGGAGTTCCCTTTTCCTTGACGGGTTCAGCCTGCGACTTCGGTAACAGGTATGCCAAGAGCAGTGTACCGGTTTAGAACCGCGACACGGACCTGGATTTCCGCGACCTGCCGGTCGAAGTCGCGTGCCATGAGGCTTTGCCCCAGTAACTTCACGCAATGCATTTTGGTTTCGACTCGGCTTCGACGGTGGTACCCGCTCCACCGTCGCCAGATGGCGCGACCGAGGTATCGCGATGCATTGACGGCCTCGTTGAGGGCTATGGCCCCGGCGCTGGTGGGGTTCCAAGGTTTGGCGTTCTTTCGCGGGGGAACGACTGCATGAGCATTCCGGGCGGCAATTGCGTCGTGGCATCTGCGTGTATCGTAGGCCCCGTCGGCGGTCACTGATCTGATGGCGTGATCGGCTGGGATTTGATCAAGCAACTCCGGCAACATGGGAGCATCGCCCGCGTTGCTCGTCGTGACCTCCACGGCCCGGACCTCCAGCGTTTTCTCGTCGATCCCTGTGTGTATCTTGCGCCAAATCCGACGCTTCGGGCCGCCATGCTTTCGGGCATTCCACTCGCCTTCACCCTCGGCCTTGATGTCTGTGCTATCGATCAGAAGGTTCAGTGGGCCGGTGCCGCCACGATAGGGGAGGCTCACGTTCAGGGCCTTCTGGCGGCGGCAAAGCGTGCTGTAGTCGAGCACATCTCAATCCAAGCCGACCAACCGCAACAAGCTTTGGACAAAACCGGTTGTCTGCCGGAGCGGCATCCCGAACAGTACCTTCAAAGTCAAACAGGCCTGAATCGCGGCATCGCTGAAACGCTGCTGCATTCCTCGCTTGCCGTTCAGCGGCGGCACCCAAACCATCTCGGGATCAAACCAGATCGACAGCGATCTGCGTTGCTTCAGGCTGTCATTGTAAGCCGACCAGTTCGTGGTCTTGTACTTCGTAGGGGTCCAGTTGCTCATCCCGCTCAGCTATCATGCAGGATTCGCAAGATGAATCCCCAAACGCATTTGTGCAACAAAGCCGTCACGCGCTCTGACGCAAAAGCGGGATAAAAAAATTGTTACCAATCAAAATTTCTCAAGTGAAGCTTGCCACATTAGGGGGGGGTGACTGGGGGATAAATCAGCCGAAACTCAAAGTTAATTATTGAAAACAGTAAGTTAAAACAAAATAGTGGCGGAGAGACAGGGATTCGAACCCTGGAGACGGTTTCCCGCCTACACACTTTCCAGGCGTGCGCCTTCGACCACTCGGCCACCTCTCCGTGAGCGCGATATGTGACGCAATGCAAAAGGATTTGCAAGGCCCCAATTCCGTGAATTCACACCCGTTTGCACATTAGTTTGCGGACCATTCCCAACGCGAGCAATGGTCAGACTTCGTCCCCTCCGTCGCCGTCCAGATCTCCCTCGGTCATGGCTGCGGGTTCGGTGCTGGGTGCTCGTTGCTCCGGGGCTGGCGAGGTTGGGTCTTGTGATTCAGTGCGCAGGGCTTCGGGGTTGCGAAGCCAAACGTCGCGTTGTGCGAATGGAATCTCGATCCCTTCTTCCACGAACCGGCGATTGATTTCGTGGTTCATGTCGGATTTGACCGACAGAACCCAATTCACGTCCCGCAGAATACCGCGGATTTCAAAGTCCAGCGAATCCGCGCCGAACCCCTGAAACACCACGCTGGGGGCTGGATTCGCCAAGACCATAGGATGAGAATTCGCGATCTCGCCCAGAATGGTCTCGACCTTGCGCGTGTCGGTCCCATAGGCCACGCCCACAGGCACGATCACCCGGCCAATCGTGTTGCCACGCGTATAGTTGGTGACCACGCCGCTGATCAGATCCGAGTTCGGAACAATGACATCCGTCCGGTCAAACGTTTCAATCCGCGTGGACCGGACCGAGATATCGCGGACATAGCCCATCATCCCGTTCACATCGATCCAATCCCCTTTCGAGATCGGCCGCTCAACCAGCAGGATGATCCCGGAAACGAAGTTCGAAACGATGGTCTGAAGACCAAAACCAATACCAACAGACAGTGCACCGGCTACAATCGCCAGCGATGAGAGATCAAAGCCAGCCACCGTGATTGCAACCAGCGAAGCGAGGAAAATTCCGACGTAGCCAGTGCCCGATACGATCGCATTTTGCCCGCCTGGATCAATACTTGTCTTGGGCAGCAGCGAATTGCGCAAGCCTCCCTGTAGCAGTCGTGTCAGGCCATATCCGATGGCAAACACGGCAACAAAAGTCAGGAAATTGGACGGAGAGATCGTAACCCCACCCAAGCTGAACCCTTGAAGGATCTGCGACCAGATCTCGCTCAGATCCGCTTCGCGCGCGCCCCAGAAAAGGGCTAGGATAGGGATCGAAACCAAGGCCAGGAAGAAACCCACCAGAACCGCGAACAGAGAATCGCGGGCGTTATCCCCCTGCCCCGTAAACCAGCCGTATAGCGAGCTGATAAAGCGCTGCACGATCACAAGAATGGCGATCAAGATCAGCGTATTGACTGCAGGAAACACAATCGCTTCGGCCGCGTTGGTGTAGCCCAACAAGGCCAGAACAGGCGCGCTGACACCAAGCAAAAGCACGATGCGCCGGACAACCTCGACAACCTGCGAAAATCCACTGGCACGTGGGATCTCGCCGCCCTCGGTCGCTGGATCTGATTGTCTGATCTGACGGATGCGCAGCAGAAGAAGTGAGGTGACGACAATGACCGGAAAGATCACAACAGCGCGGGTGGACTCCGCTATGTTCTCAATCCTCTCGAACAGGCCAACCATGTCGTGCAGGATCAGCATCACTGCAAGAATATCGACATAGATACGTATTTCGGTGATCTGCCCCGCCGAGAATCTTCGGAAATTCTGTGCCGCGGCCATCAGGTAGACCTGCCGTCCCACCCAGTCGAAAACAAGCACGATTGCCGCCCAATACGGCACCTGCTGCAGCAAAAGCGTGCCGCGCAGCCCAAGTACACCAGTCAGGTCAATCGCAGCCGTCAGAGCTACCACGCCAATCCAGGGAAGGATGATGCGCAACAAGGAAATCACAAAGGTCCACGCACCGGTTCCGCGCCCACCGAAACGACGCAGATAGTCGCCTCCGCGTTCAGACCAACGGCGTCCATAAACCAGTAAGATGACGGCCAGCGCGACCAAAGCCAGTATCGCAGGGGCCTGATTCTGTACACGTTCTTTAGTGACGTCCGAGGTCAGATTGGCCGACGTCTCGTTGAACAGTCCGAACAGAGCCTCGCGGATATCGGACCACGCGGCGGGCCATGTCGACAGGTTCAGCGGTGATGGACCACGTTCCAAAAACTGCTTTCTCTGACGTTCTCGCAGGATGCGGTCAATTTCGCTGATCAGACCGTTGGCGCGGCTAAAGGCCTCCTCGGAGATAATCCGCGGCACCCGCAAGGCGTTGAGCTGTTCGTCCAGATGCTCGCGAAGTTGCGCGATATCCTCCGGCTCCGTGACCCCTTCTTCAGGTTTGGGACCCAGCGCATTTACCTGACTTTCCAGCGTCTGGATGCGGTCTGCATTGGCGTTGCGAGCCGTATTGAACGTGTTGCGATAGCCGTCGATCTCAGTTCGCAACTGCTCCATCGCGGCGTCCGACGCCCTGTCGGCTTCAACGACGCTTTCGGCACGGTCCGCAGTGCTGAGCCAGCCCTTGTAGAACTCGCTCTGCCGATCAGTCAGTTGCGCCGAGGCCGCCCCCGCCAATCCGACAAAGATCAGCGCAGCGAGTGTCAGAAACAGGCGGACCTGTCGCAGCATCAGACGTCCTCGAATACGCCCGGTATCTTGCGCGGGGCGTCTGTCATCCAATCCGGTACCGGCAGTTCTTTTTCGCGCAGGAACTCGGGATTGAACAGTTTGGACTGATAGCGTGTGCCATAGTCACACAGGATGGTCACAATCGTATGCCCCGGCCCAAGGTCCTTGGCCAAACGCACCGCACCAGCCATGTTGATCGCGGTCGAACCGCCCATGACCAGACCTTCTTCGCGCAGCAGATCAAAGATGTAAGGCAAGGCCTCATTGTCGGTCGCCTGATAGGTGTAGTCCGGCTTAAACCCTTCAAGGTTCTTGGTGATCCGCACCTGTCCGATACCTTCAGCGATCGAACCGCCTTCCATCGCGATTTCGCCAGTTGTGTAATAGGAATACAGCCCCGCGCCCATCGGATCGACCAGGCCAATCTTCACGCCCTTGGGCTGCAGCGCATCGGCCACGCCCGCCAGTGTTCCGCCCGAGCCGACCGCGCAGACGAAACCATCGACCTTGCCGCCCGTCTGTTCCCAAATCTCGGGGCCGGTAGTTTCCACATGTGCCTGACGGTTGGCAACATTGTCGAACTGGTTAGCCCAGATCGCGCCATTGGGTTCAGTTTGCGCCAGTTCCTCGGCTAGACGTCGCGAGTAGTGAACGAAGTTGTTGGGGTTGCGATAAGGTGCTGCAGGCACCTGCACCAGCTGCGCGCCCGCCAGACGCAGCATGTCTTTTTTTTCTTCGGACTGGGTTTCTGGGATCACGATCACCGTTTTAAAGCCCATCGACGCGCCGACCAAAGCCAGGCCGATACCGGTATTGCCTGCGGTCCCTTCCACAATGGTGCCACCGGGCTTCAACTCACCCCGCGCAACTGCATCGCGGATGATGTAGAGAGCAGCACGGTCCTTGACCGACTGACCGGGGTTCATGAATTCCGCCTTGCCGAGGATCTCGCACCCGGTTTCTTCACTGATGCGCTTCAACCGGATCAGCGGCGTTTTTCCGACTGCGTCGGCAAGATCTCGTGCAATGCGCATGGCACCCTCATTTCATTACGTAACACTGCAGATTTACAGCCGCTATGCGCCAACCACAAGCGCGATAGTCAACCACGCAGGCGGTCCCTATGGCGCGCCAGCCAATGGGCCAGAGTCAGCAGCGGTAAGTCCTTGAATTCACCGCGATCCACCATGGCGATAAACGTCTCAAACTGTAGAACACGAGAGCGTATATCCTCACCTTCGGTGGCCAGCCCCGCGACTATTGCAGGATCTGTCAAATCGCCAAGCCCGACATAGAGATAGACGTACTCGGTCGACGACCCGCTGGAGGAATAACCTCCGCCTGCGCTGTGCAGAGCATCGAAAGCGATGCCGGCCTCCTCCATCCCTTCACGATGTGCGGCCTGCTCTGGCGTTTCGCCAGGGTCGATCATGCCTGCAACTGGCTCCCACATCCAAGGTTCGGGATCATCGATCAGATGGATTGGGGCGCGGAACTGCTCTACAAGCAACACGGTGTCTCGCACGGGATCATAGGGGAGAACGATTACCGCGCTGCCTTGCAACAACGCGCTTCTGTTCAGCGTCGGCCCCATGGCTCCATCGTATTGACGGTGTTGCAGGTCGATCTCTTCCATTGCGAAGTAGTTGACATATGCGCGGTGATGGCGATGCACGATCACGTCCTTGGACACATCGCGCGCATCGCCCGTTTGCCGCTGCCGCGCGAAGAGTTTTGCCCAGGCCCGAGTCTGAATCGCTGGCATGCTGCGCGCCATATCCGACGGCGCAACCCGCCCGAAATAGCCCATCTCTTCTTCGGCGGCGAGCGCGGTGACGTCACCGAGGCGTTCAACCCACGCGTCCAGAGACCACGGCCCATCCGGCATCCAGGCCGCAGGTTCGGGAAAAAACACCTGAGCCTGCGCTTGGGTTTCATCTTCAAGCGTCACTGTCAAAGGCCTCAGATCATAGTCGAACCCGCCCTCGTAATAAGCCAGTCGATCCAGATCCGCTTGCGTGAGGCCTTGCACGAACAATCCCAAGGCCTGCTCACCGCTTGAGGGTTGAATCATTGGGAAGTCCTGCCCCTGAACCGCAGAAACGATGTGGTCTAGCAAGGTGGCAGGCGTCAGCGACAGCTCTGAAGAAGAGCGCCCCAGAACGGCCTCCAACAGCGGCACATGCCGCAGGGTTCCATAGAAGAACAAATCGGACACGAGAGGACTGGCTTTCGTTAAGTGTTCACATTCAGCGCCAGCGACGGCTTGCTATTTCCGTCAGCAAACCGGTGGCAACGGCCCCAACACCCAAGGTGATCAGAATTTCTGGCGCGAGCAACTGCTCACCGAATTCGACACCAATCTTGAAGATTGCAATAAGCGCCTCGAAAGGGCCATCATAGCGGTGGCGCATGGCCAGCCGGAACATTTCATAAGTGCCCTGAACGAAAAGGCCCCAAAACACTAGTGAAGCCACGCCAGTCAGGCCGTTGTTAATCCCGGCCGTCCAGCCTCGGCCAGCGCGCTTGCCCATGATTTTCCAACCGCAGATCCAACCCAAGGCGATGTTGACCACGGTAAAATACCCGTAGTCCTTCCCCTCTTCTCCGTTTGCTATAACCATGCTGGACACGATGAACGCCAACACCACAAGACAAGCGGCGGCGACAAGGCGACTGGCGGTGGGCATGTATGAATTCCGTTCGTTAACTAGGCTTTGCTATGGTGATCTGTGTCACATCGCAATTGCCCGTGTCAAAGGCTGCGCCGCAGGCCGTCAAATAATAATTCCACATGCGGCGGAAACGCTCATCAAATCCCATCTCCGAGATCTGGTCCCACTTGTCGTTGAACGTATCAAACCAACGACGCAGCGTTAGGTCATAGCTCTTGCCGAACTCCTTCGAGCGCACGACATTCAGCCCCGCCTGATCAATCTGCTGTCGCAAGATCGTAGGCGATGGCAGCATTCCCCCCGGAAAGATGTATTTCTGAATGAAATCAACGCCGTTCTTGTAGTACTCCCAGCGATGATCGCCCACGGTTATGATCTGCAACGTGGCCTGCGCCCCCGGTTTCAACCGATCCCGCACAGTATCGAAATAGACCGGCCAGTATTTCTGACCCACGGCCTCAAACATCTCGATCGAGGCAATGCCGTCGTATTGCCCTTGTTCGTCGCGATAGTCTTGAAGTTTCAGATCAACCAGATCAGATATACCAGCCTTTTCAATACGTTGCTGCGCAAACCTCAACTGCTCTTGGCTGATAGTCAGACCCGTCACACGCAGGCCACGCTCCTTTGCGGCATATTCGGCGAAGCCCCCCCAGCCACAGCCGATCTCAAGCACGTGATCGCCGGGTTTGACGCCCATCTCATCGACCATGCTAGCGTATTTGGCGGTCTGCGCCTTCTCGAGGCTTTCCTGTCCTGTCTCGAAAATGGCGCTGGAATACGTCATCGTATCGTCCAGCCAGAGCGCGTAAAAATCGTTCCCCAGATCGTAGTGATACGAGATATTCTTCTTGGCCTGTCTACGGTTGTTCCGATGCAGCCAGAACCGCAGACGCTCATAGGCCTGCACGAGAAACTTGCCGGTGAACCCATCGTAGGCCGTCTCACTGCCCATATGGACCAAATCCATGAAGGCGCGCAAATCGGGCGTGCTCCAATGGCCTTCCAGATAAGCGTCGGAAAAGCCAAGCTCACCTTCCCGAATCAAGCGGGCAAACACGTCGTGATCGTGAATTTCGACCTCGGCAACGGGACCCGGCTTTGCGCCCTCAACACGGAATGTTCTGCCGTCGGACAAAGTTATGTCTAAGCGCCCAGCTTCCATTTTGCTCAGCATCTTGAACACCTGCGCGAAATACCTGGGCAGACCTTTTTGGCCTTCGGTCTTTGTCAAGATCATCCGCTCTCCCCTCTGCGGTGGTTGATGCAGGCTAGGACGCAATTGTGTTTGTGGCAAGTTTTCAGTTCCTTACTGGTTTTTTCGGCGTTCATACGCAGCCAGCGCGCGGGCGCGCCCTGTTGGCAAATCGACCACTGGTGGCGGGTAATCCGCCTTGGGGTTCAACTCCCAAGAACGGGGCGTTGCCTCAAAGTAAGACAAGGCCGTCTCAGAAGGAATTGGACTGCCTTCGGCGATCCATTGCTTTAGGTACGCGCCCTTGGGGTCGAATTTTTCCTGCTGAGTAACGGGATTGAAAATGCGGAAGAACGGAGACGCATCCGGGCCGGACCCCGCGACCCATTGCCAGCCCATCGCATTGCAGGCCGGGTCCCAGTCGATCAGGCAATCCTCGAACCACTTCATACCGATTTTCCAATGGGTCATCAGATGCTTGGTCAGGTAACTTGCTACAATCATCCGGGCACGATTGTGCATACGCCCAGTTACATACATCTGCCTCAGACCCGCATCCACAACCGGGATGCCGGTTCTGGCTTGCAGCCAAGCTTGCACCTCGGGCGCATCTCGGGCCTCGTTCCACGGAAAAGCGTCCCATTCGGGCTTCCAGTTGCCCGACACCAGCTGAGGCGTGTGGTACATCAGATGATAGGCGAACTCGCGCCAGACAAGCTGTCGCAGAAATGAACCCGTGCCCTGGGTCCCTTCGAAAGCCGCACGTTGCACGCGAAGCCAAGCGGTACGTGGGCCGATTTCACCCAATGAGAGGTATTCGGACAAGTTCGAGGTCCCGTCCAAATCCAGCCTGTCACGGTCGGCGCCGTAATTCGCGATCCGGTTCAGGAACACCTCCAGATGATCAAGCGCCGCTTGTTCGCCCGGTTGCACATAGGGTCTGACGACCGCCGCCCCTCGTTTCATTGCCGCGCCAAGGCGCCAAGTCGCCAAATCGTCCGAGGCGGGCCAGTGCGCGGGGGCGGTTAATCGCGTCGTAGAGGCCTCGGGCAGAGGGACGTCACGCCCCTGCACCGCGCGCCACATCGGGGTGAAAACGCGAAACGGTTGACCGGCCTTGGTAGCAACCGTCCAGGGTTCAAACAGAAGATGACCGGCAAAGGATTTGGCCTCGATCCCCTGCTCTTTCAATGCTGATTTGATCTTTGTATCCCGCGCGATTGAGGCCGGATCGTAAGCGCGCGACCAATACACTTCCGTCGCGCCGGTTTCAGAGATCAGCCGCTGCAACTGTGCCAACGCTTCGCCCTGTCGCAGGATCAGACGGCTGCCAATGTCGTTCAGCGCGCGTTCAAAGACCTCAAGCCCCAGCCCAAGCCGCCATTTCGGGGCCGCGCTAAGGGTTTGCACCAGATCATCGCACAGGAATACCGGCACCACAGGGCGACCTGTCGCAGCCGCAGTAGCAAGCGCCGGATGATCGCTTAGCCGAAGGTCACGTCTGAACCACAAAATGATCGGAGGTTGCCCGTCTTCCATATTCGCCCCGCCGTTTTCTTTCCACTACGGAGCATATCGAAAACTGGATCACAAAACCCGGTCAAGTGCATTCAATAACTGATCAATTTCCTGTTGGGACGTGTAGTGCGTAAAGCTAACCCGCAGCACGCCTTGATCCGGATCGACCCCCATCGCCTGCAAGGCGCGCACGGCATAGAAATCACCGCCGCCGGCCATGACGCCATGCGCCGCCAGCTCAGCTGCCACAGCAGCGGCCGGTCGACCCAAAGCCAAGGCAACGGTGGGCGCGCGCCGAGTGGCATCAGACGGGCCAAGCAGTCGAACTGCGTTTCGGTTTTTGACGGTATCAAGCACCGGTTGCAGCAGCGCCACCTCGTGATTGCGCATCAGGTCATGGGCGAAAGCGCCTTGCGCGGCGGAACCCTCAGTTGGGCCGCCATGATGAGTGCTGAGCAGCGAGATGTAATCCGCCATTCCCGCGCTGGCAGCGATTTGCGCATGGTCCGGCCCTGCCGGGGTGAACCGTTTGTACAGAGTATCGCCATTGAAATAATGCGCCTGATTGGGCAGCAACTCACCCAATGCGCGCCGAATGACCATGCAGCCCTGATGCGGGCCGTAGGTTTTGTAGGCCGAGAATAGATAGATATCCGGCCCCAGATCACCCACATTCGGAAACCCGTGCGGTGCATAGGACACGCCATCCACGCAAACGAAGGCACCCGCTGCATGGGCAATGGCCGTGATCTCGGTCACCGGGTTGATCTCACCCACCACGTTCGAGCAATGCGGGAAGCAGACCAGCCGAACTTTTTCATCCAGCAGGTTTTCCAGATCCTGCGGGTTTAGCGATCCCGTTTCGGGATCGATCTTCCACTCGCGCACTTCGATCCCGGCCTCGACAAGGCGTCTCCAGGGGCCGGAATTGGCCTCATGATCCTGATTGGTGACGATGATTGCTTCGCCAGGGCTCATCCATTGCCGGAAGGCCTGTGCCAGAACGTAGGTGTTCTGGGTGGTCGAGGGACCAAAACTCAGTTCGTCAGTATCAACCCCAAGAATCGCAGCCATCCGGGCGCGGGCTTCATCCATTTCGGCACCCGCAAGACGGCTGGCCTCGTAGGGTGCATAGGGCTGCACCTTGCGTTGCGTGTAAAACCGCGTCAGCCGGTCGATCACTGGCTGGCAAGTATACGACCCACCCGCGTTCTCGAAAAAGGCCTGCCCCTGAAGGCTGGGTTCGGCAAAGGCCGGAAACTGAGCCCGAACGAAATCAATATCCAACGCTGACATGGACAGACCTTTCGATGAGTGAAGAGAACGGTAATAGCTGAGTGCGCGTCTTAGCCTTCAACCTTGGTATAGGTCCCCTCACCGGCCAGAATGCCCCGGAAACCGCCCGGTTCATCCAGACCGAACACGATCAGCGGCAGGTTGTTGTCACGCGCCAGCGCAATGGCCGAAGCATCCATGACCCGCAGCCGTTTTGCCAGTACGTCGTCGTAAGAAACCGTGTCATACCGCTTGGCGTCGGCATGTTCTTTCGGGTCCTTGTCATACACCCCGTCCACGCCGTTTTTGCCCATGAAGATCGCCTGACAGGCCATCTCATTCGCGCGCAGTGTCGCGGCCGTATCAGTGGTAAAATACGGGTTGCCCGTACCAGCGGCAAAGATACAAACCCGTTTCTTTTCAAGGTGGCGCACGGCGCGGCGGCGGATATACGGCTCGCAGACCTCATCCATACGGATGGCCGAGATCACGCGGGTAAATACCCCGATCTCTTCCAACGCCGACTGCATCCCGAGCGCGTTCATCACGGTCGCCAGCATCCCCATATAGTCGGCCGTGGTCCGCTCCATCCCCTGGGCCGAGCCGCTGAGGCCGCGGAAGATATTGCCGCCCCCAATCACCATGCAAATCTCGACGCCCAGATCATGGACCGATTTCACCTCCTGCGCGATGCGCTGGACGGTCGGCGGGTGCAGGCCGAATCCCTGATCACCCATCAACGCCTCGCCGGAAATCTTCAGCATCACGCGATCATACTTGGGTTTTTGGGAGTTGGGGGACGAGGTCAGGCTCATATTGCGCTCCGGGCTGGCACGGGTTTATTTTCCGGCGCAAAATGAAGCAAAACGACCGCAGGTTCAATGCGGATACTGAGGGACCATGACCAATCACCCCACCGCATCGATTTGGGACCGGCTCCCCGAGATACCGGATGACAAGCCGGTTCTGATCGCTGGCCCGACAGCCTCGGGCAAGTCCGAGCTGGCGCTGCGCATTGCCGAAAGGTTCGGAGGGGTGATCGTCAACGCCGATGCAAGTCAGGTTTACGACTGCTGGCAGGTGATCTCGGCGCGCCCCTCGCCGGACGAGGAAGCCCGCGCGCCGCATCGTCTTTATGGTCATGTCGTGTATGATCAGGAGTATTCCACCGGCCACTGGCTGCGTGAGGTCACACCGCTGCTGACGGGCAGCCAGCGCCCGATTGTCGTCGGTGGAACCGGGCTGTATTTCACCGCTTTGACGGAAGGAATGGCCGAGATCCCGCCGACACCCCCGCATTTGCGTAAAGGTGGCGATCAGATGGATCTGGCCGAACTGATGGCCGGTGTAGATGCTGAAACCCTGGCCCGGCTAGACACCCAAAACCGCGCCCGCGTTCAGCGCGCGTGGGAGGTTCAGCAGGCAACCGGGCGCAGTCTGGCCTCCTGGCAGGACGACACCCCGCCGCCTGTGCTGGCCCTGCAGGACGCGGTGCCCATTGTCTTTGACGTCGACAAATCATGGCTGCTGGACCGCATCGCCCGTCGGTTCGATCACATGTTGGAGAGCGGTGCTTTGGACGAGGTTGCAGCCATGCGCGACCGCTATGATCCGTCGCTACCCGCCTGCAAGGCCATCGGGGTACCGGAACTCATGGCCTATCTTGATGGCTCAATCACATTGGAGCAAGCACGCGAACGGGCCACGATCTCAACCCGTCAGTTTGCCAAACGCCAGCGCACATGGTTCCGGGCGCGCATGAAGGCATGGAATCACCTCGATTTATCAAACTGATACGAAACGCGGTTGATTCCCCGTATCCAATCTGGCTGCCAATCGGAATGAACCTATATTTCTAGTACTTACGGCGCTTGGCTTCCATGAGTTGGCGTCGCGCCCCGCGTCGAGAATAGGTAAGAAACACGGGGCAAGTGACGCGCAACAACCGCCCAGACATGTCGTTTTTTTGCTCTTCATGCCGCATTCGAACATTGACGTCCTTCGGATTCTGTTGCCGAATACCGACATGGGGAATTCCAACGTTCAAAAAACCGAACCCTTCGACCTTCGCCTTGGCCTGAAAAACGCCGGCTAGGTTCGTTCATTCCATGCAAAAAAACAAATATGTCACAGGGAGAGACATTCATGACTAACCATACAACAAAGGGAACGTCGGTGCACTGGGCCGCAGAGATGCACGCCCAGGAATACCGCGACGGCAATCTGAGCCGCCGTGAGTTTATGGCCCGCGTCACCGCACTGGGCGTTGCCGCTCCGGTCGCCTACGGCATGATCGGTCTGCAATCACCAGCAGCGGCAGCTGAGCCGCAGCAAGGCGGCACTATCCGTTATCAGATGGAAGTCCGCGCCCTCAAAGACCCACGCACCTATGACTGGACGCAGATTGCGACCTTCACGGCGGGCTGGTTGGAGTATCTTGTCGAGTACAACAACGACGGTACGTTCAAGCCCATGTTGCTGGAAAGCTGGGAAGCCAATGACGACGCCACTGAATACACGCTGAACGTCCGCAAGGGCGTCAAGTGGAATAACGGTGACGACTTCACCGCCGAAGACGTGGCTCGCAACATCGAAGGCTGGTGCGATGCGTCGCTGGAAGGCAACTCGATGGCCTCGCGCATGGCGTCGCTGGTCGATGAGAGCACCCAGAAAGCCGCTGATGGCGCAATTACCGTGGTCGATTCGCACACCGTGAAACTGAAGTGCAACGCGCCGGACATCACCATCATCCCCGGCATGGCGGACTATCCGGGTGCCATCGTCCACAGCAGCTTTGACGCAAATGACATGCTGTCGAACCCGGTTGGCACAGGCTTCATGATCCCCGAAAGCCACGAGGTTGGCGTAAAGGGCGTTCTGGTCCGCAACGAGGGCTTCGACTGGTGGGGCTATGAAGCGGGCAAAGGCGGTTATATCGACCGTATCGAATTCATCGATTATGGCACCGACCCTGCCGCCTTCCTGGCCGCTTATGAGGCCGAAGAGATCGACATGAACTGGGAGTCGGTCGGTGAGTTCGTCGACATCTTCGACGGCATCGGTCTTGTTCGCTCGGAAATCCCGTCGGGCTTTACCATCGTCATCCGCCCGAACCAGCTGGCTGAAGATGCGGACGGCAACAAAATCTACGGCGACAAGCGAGTCCGTCAGGCCCTCGCAATGGCCGTGGACAACGAGGTTTGTCTTGAACTCGGCATGTCCGGTTACGGCATCCCTGCCGAGAACTGCCATGTGGGCCCGATGCACCCCGAGTTTGACTCGGCTGTGACCCGCATACCTTACGATCCGGCCGGCGCGAAAGCGCTGATGGACGAAGCAGGTATGGGTGATTTCGAGCACGAAGTGCAGTCCATCGACGATGACTGGCGCCGAAATACCACTGCGGCGGTTGTCGCTCAGCTGAACGACGCGGGCATCAAGGCCAAGCACACGGTTCTACCGGGCTCGACCTTCTGGAATGACTGGACCAAGTACCCGTATTCCTCGACCAACTGGAACCACCGCCCGCTGGGCACTCAGGTTCTGGCGCTGGCTTACAAGTCGGGCGTTGCGTGGAACGAATCCGGCTTTGCCAACGAAGAGTTCGATAATCTGCTGGCCGAGGCGAACTCGCTCGCTGATGTCGACATGCGCCGCGAGGTAATGGCGAAGCTGCAGGCGATCATGATCGACGAAGGTGTTGTCATTCAGCCTTACTGGCGGACTGCAATGCGCCACCATCGCGACAACATGGTCGGCGTCGAAAAGCACATCGCGGACCTGCCGCAGCTTTACAAGTTCGGCCTGACCTCCTGACCCAAAACACAAGGGCCGCGCCACACTGACGCGGCCCTTCGTCCTCAATACGGCGACCATAAGAATAGCAACGCGTGAGGCGGAATGCCGTCCACGCCAGCCGACCAACAGGGGCTAACATGGGACTTTTCATTTTAAGGCGTGTGGGGATTATGCTGCTGACAGCATTGTGCCTGACATTCCTGGTTTTTTTCCTCACCAATCTCTACCCGAACCTGGAAAAGCTAGCGAAAACGCAGGGCAATTTCCGGATGTCGGATGAGCAGGTCGAGAGCTTTTTAGAAAAAGGCGGATACCTTCAGTCGACGCCCATAAAATACGGTGAATGGCTGGGCGTTCTGCCCTCATACCGGCACACGAATGAGGACGGCACAGTTCAGGGCCGATGCATTCTACCGGGCAAAACCGCCGAAGAGTCTCCTAATTTCTGCGGAATCCTTCAGGGCTACTGGGGGTATTCGACAGTCTTCAAAGAAGAAGTCGGAACCGTCGTCGGCACCCGGCTCGCTTTGACCGGCCGGCTGATGTTCTGGGTGATGCTGCTGATGGTCCCCTCGGCCCTGATCCTTGGCATTCTGGCTGGGATGAAAGAAGGGTCGGCTACGGACCGGACCCTGTCTACCTTTGCTATTACAACCACCGCGACGCCGGAATACGTCTCGGGCGTGATCTTCATAGCGATCTTCACGTCATCCGCTGTGGGCCTAAAGTGGTTCAAGGGCACGGCGACGCAGGCGATGGAGAACCCGACGTTTGAGAACTTCTTCTTACCCGTGCTGACCATTGCGCTCTATGGGATGGGCTATATCGCCCGCATGACCCGCGCCTCGATGACCGAGGTGATGACGGCGCAATATATACGCACTGCGCGCCTGAAGGGTGTCTCGTTCCCGAATATCGTCATGAAACACGCGCTGCGGAACGCTCTGATCGCGCCGTTCACCGTCATCATGTTGCAGTTCCCATGGCTGCTGAATGGCGTGGTGATCGTCGAGACCCTGTTCAACTACAAGGGTTTTGGCTGGGCGCTGGTGCAGGCGGCGGGGAACAATGACATCCAGCTGTTGTTGGCGATCTCGGTCGTGTCGGTCTTTGTTGTGCTGGTGACACAGCTGATCTCGGATATCGGCTATGTTTACCTCAACCCGCGCATTCGCATTTCTTAAGGGAGGGTCAGATCATGGAACCACTTACCTGGACCGGCTCTATCGCCTTCCTCAACCCGCTACTCGCGCTGGCATTGGGGGTCATGGCCTTGTCCATCGTCGTCTGGATGCTGGCCAGCATTGTGCTGCCCGAAGATCAGATGACGGTGAACCCTGATGGTACGTTAACCTCACGCTCGGGCCTTCGGAACATGATACAGGCCGCGCTGCGCTATAGCTTCATGGCCAGCGTGGCGATCGCGGTCGCCTATGTCGTGCTGGGCATCCTGATGGGTACCAGCGCCGGGATCATTGGTGCGATTTCGCAGCAGTTTCTGCCCGTCTGGCTGTCGCTTATCATCCTCTATGCGATGTCGATCGCGTTCAAACGAAAGCTGGGCCTGTACGGCAAGCTCTTCGACAGCCCCATCGGCATGATCGGCTTTGGCCTTGTGATGTTCTGGGTTTTCACCGGCATCTTCGGCGCGCTTGATTTGATCGTGACGCACGACCCGCTTGCGCAGGTCTCGGGCATGAAGAACAAGGTGCCCGGTACGCCGCTGCCAAATCTGGAGGACGGCCAATACGCCTGGTACCTTCTGGGCGGAGACAATCTGGCCCGCGACGTATTCAGCCGTATGGTCAAGGGCGCGTGGATCGTGGTTCAGATCGCGCCGCTTGCCACGATGTTTGCCTTTATGGTCGGGATCACGCTGGGCCTGCCTGCTGGGTACTATGGTGGTCGCCTGGATACGCTGTTGTCGTTCCTGGCAAACCTGATCCTCGCCTTCCCTGTGATCCTGCTGTTCTACCTGTTGGTGACACCCGAGATCGTGGCGACCGGTGTGCCGAACTATATGGCAGCGATCCTGTTTGTCTTCCCGATCATCTTCCTCGGTGTCCTGCTGAATTCGCGCTACTACACGCGTCCGAATTTTCGAACACCTCTGCTGATCGGGGTTCTGGGCGTGGCGCTGTGGTTCTATCTGTCGCTGATTTCGACCGGAGGCTACATCATCAGCACCGACAGCTACCGCGTCTGGGGTCTGCCGACCTATCTGGACTTGTTCGACATTCCGGGCGGTATTCTGGTGGTGTTCGTTTCGGTGGTCTTCGTGAACTCTCCCACGGTGTTCCGTATCGTGCGTGGGTTGGCGCTGGATATCAAAACCCGCGACTATGTGGCGGCGGCCCAGACGCGTGGTGAGGGCCCGTGGTACATCATGCTGTGGGAAATCCTGCCCAACGCGCGTGGTCCGCTGATCGTCGATTTCTGTCTGCGGATTGGCTACACAACCATCCTTCTGGGGACCTTGGGTTTCTTCGGTTTGGGCCTACCGCCCGAAAGCCCGGACTGGGGTTCGACGATCAACGAAGGGCGCAAGCTGCTCTCGATCTATCTGCACCCAGCCCTTCCGCCTGCTTTGGCCCTGTTGTCACTGGTTCTGGGTTTGAACCTGCTGGCGGACGGTCTGCGCGAAGAAAGTCTGAAGGACTGATGTGATCAAGGCCGGGGGCTCTGCCCCCGGACCCCCGAGATATTTTTAGCCAGATGAAGGGGATCCCCCGGACTCTCGCGAGGAGTAACAAGATGAACAAACTGGCGGACTATGACGGGCCTATTCTGGAGATCGACAAGCTTTCGATTTCGTTTTTCACCCGACTGAGGGAAATTCCCGCCGTTATGGATTTCTCGGTCAGTGTGCAGCCAGGTGAGGCTGTAGGATTGGTTGGTGAATCCGGCTGCGGTAAGTCTACGGTGGCGCTGGGTGTCATGCAGGATCTGGGCAAGAACGGGCGCATCGTTGGCGGCTCGATCAAGTTCAAGGGGCGCGATCTCGGTGAGATGACTACCGAGGAATTGCGCGACATTCGCGGCAATGAGATCGCAATGATCTACCAGGAGCCGATGGCCTCGCTGAACCCGGCAATGAAGATCGGCAAACAGTTGATGGAAGTGCCGATGATCCATGAGGGCGTCGGTCAGGAAGAAGCTTATGCCCGTGCTTTGGAGGTTGTCACAGACGTCCGCCTGCCCGACCCTGAACGGATGCTGAACTCATTCCCGCACCAGCTATCAGGCGGTCAGCAGCAACGGATTGTCATCGCGATGGCGTTGATGTCGAAGCCTGCCCTGCTGATTTTGGACGAACCCACCACGGCTCTGGACGTGACCGTTGAGGCCGCTGTGGTCGAACTAGTCAAGGATCTGGGCAAGAAATACGGCACCTCGATGCTGTTTATCTCGCACAACCTTGGGCTGGTTCTGGAAACCTGCGACCGCTTGTGCGTGATGTATTCGGGCGAAGCTGTCGAGCGCGGCTCGATCCACGATGTATTCGATGAGATGCAGCACCCTTACACACAGGCGCTGTTCCGGTCTATTCCCCTGCCTGGTGCCGACAAGAACGCGCGTCCGCTGGTAGCCATTCCAGGGAACTTCCCTCTGCCGCATGAACGCCCGCCGGGATGTAACTTTGGCCCGCGTTGCGACTATTTCGAAGAAGGCCGTTGCGACGCCCAGAACATCCTGATGGAGGCTGTGCCGGGCAATGATCGCCACCATACGCGCTGCCTGAAGTTCCAAGAGATTGACTGGAACGCGCCGATCACCGTTGGCGAGCAAAAGGAAAAGGGCGAGATCGGGCGGACCGTTCTGAAGATGGACAACCTCAAGAAGTACTATGAGGTGGCGGCCAACGCCCTGTTCGGAGGCGGGACGACCAAAGTGGTCAAAGCCAACGAAACCCTGAGTTTTGAGGCGCACGAATCCGAGACCCTGGCCATCGTGGGCGAATCTGGTTGCGGTAAATCCACCTTCGCCAAGGTTCTGATGGGGCTTGAAACGGCAACTGACGGGCAAATCCTGCTGGACAACCGCAATATTGAGGCAGTACCAATTGAGGAACGCGACGCCAAGACCGTTGGCGAAGTGCAGATGGTGTTCCAGAACCCGTTTGACACTCTGAACCCCTCCATGACCGTCGGGCGACAGATCATTCGCGCGCTCGAAATCTTCGGAGTCGGCAATTCCGAGGCTGAGCGCAAGAAGCGCATGCTGGAACTGCTGGATCTGGTGAAACTGCCCCGCGCCTTCGCGGACCGGATGCCGCGACAGCTCTCAGGTGGTCAGAAACAGCGTGTTGGTATCGCGCGCGCCTTTGCGGGTGATGCACGGATCGTGGTGGCGGATGAGCCGGTCTCGGCCTTGGATGTATCCGTTCAGGCGGCCGTGACCGATCTGCTGATGGAGATCCAGCGCGAACACAAGACGACGCTGCTATTCATCAGCCATGATCTGTCGATCGTGCGCTATCTGAGCGACCGGGTGATGGTGATGTATCTCGGCCACGTGGTCGAACTGGGCACGACCGATCAGGTCTTCTCGCCCCCGTATCACCCTTACACCGAAGCGCTTCTGAGCGCGGTTCCGATTGCAGATACCTCGATCGAGAAGCAGCATATCGTGCTGGAGGGTGATATTCCGTCGGCCATGAACCCGCCACCGGGTTGCCCGTTCCAGACGCGTTGTCGTTGGAAATCCGAGGTGCCGGACGGGCGTTGTGAATCAGATGTCCCGCCTGTGAAAACTCTGGCCGACGGCCATCAGGTCAAATGTCACCTGGCCGAAGATGTTCTGGCCCGTATGGAGCCTGTGATAAAAATCGCCGCAGAATAGGCGCTTGTACGAACTTGAAAGGCCGGTCACAGACCGGCCTTTTTCGTTGAATACTACTGTCAAATTTAACTGTTGTGCGCCTTAACCGCCCCAGATCACCTTCACGTAATTCTGGGTTTCCGCGTAAGGCGGAATTCCGCCGTGTTTCTCAACGGCCTTGGGACCTGCATTGTAAGCCGCCAGCGCCAAAGGCCACGACTTGAACTTGCGGTATTGCCACGACAGATACCGCGCGCCGCCTTCCAAGTTCTGCTTGGGGTCATGGGGGTTTACACCCAAAAGCTGGGCCGTCTGCGGCATCAGCTGCGCCAGACCAAGGGCCCCTTTGTGAGACTTCGCTGCGGGGTTCCAGCCACTTTCCTGCTGCACCAGACGCAAAAACAACTCTTCCGGGATGTTGTGTTGGCGGGCGGCTTGGCGGGCAAGCTTCAGGTATTCTCCACGGTACTTCCCAGTATAACGCTTGTCGAAACGCCCTTGCGCCACTTTCGGCTTAAGCCGCTCAGACCCGCGATACTGCGTCGCCGCGCGTGAGTCCAACACCTTGGATTGTTTGAGGAAAATGTCTTTTCTATTCTTGGTAGACAGTGTCTGGGCCTGCACCGGGGCCGTGGTCAGCAGCAGACACACACCGACAAAACCTAAAACCAAAGACCGCATAAATGCCTATCCTGCCCGATCCGAAAACAAGCGGAGTATATGGTCCCGCCGCCTGAATTAAAAGCGTGCAGAACGGGGCAAGCAGATTCTTGTCCGACACTGTGTCATCAACGTGTTTTCACCCTGATGCAGGCCGTATAGGGTCTCTGGCATATTCAGCGCCAGATTCGGCGCATGCAGATCAATACAGAACGGGGAACTACATGGCGGGTTCAGTTAACAAGGTCATTCTGATCGGCAATCTTGGTGCCGACCCTGAGGTGCGGTCGTTCCAGAATGGCGGGAAAGTGTGCAACCTGCGCGTTGCAACATCCGAGACATGGAAAGATCGCAACACCGGTGAACGCCGGGACCGCACGCAATGGCATCAGGTCGCCATCTTTTCTGAACCGCTGGTTCGGGTGGCAGAACAATACCTGCGCAAAGGCAGCAAGGTTTACATCGAAGGCCAGCTTGAAACCCGCAAGTGGCAGGATCAGTCGGGCCAGGATCGATACACGACCGAAGTTGCCCTGCGTCCCTATCGCAGCGAACTGACGATGCTGGACAGCCGCGGCGAAGGCAGTGGCGGCGGCTATGGTGGCGGTCAGTCGGGCGGCTATAGCGGTGGTCAGGCCGGTGGCGGCTATGGCGATCCTTATGGCGCACCGTCCAGCTCTCCTGCCCCCGCATCCGGCGGAATCGACGACGACGAGATTCCGTTCTAAACGAAACGGAGACACAATATGGCATGGTCCTTCGCTCTCGGCCGACTTCTCGGGTCCGAACTGAGGGTCCATGTCACCTTTTTCCTGTTGTTGGCCTGGGTCGGATTTGCGGCCTATTCCAGCGGAGGTTGGCACGCCGCGATCGAGAACCTGATCTTCGTGCTGGCCCTGTTTGCCTGCGTCGTGGCGCATGAGTTCGGCCACGCCCTGATGGCGCGCCGCTTTGGCATCAAAACCCCTGACATCACCCTTCTGCCTATCGGCGGTCTGGCCCGGCTAGAGCGTATGCCGGAAAAACCGATGCAAGAGGTCTGGGTTGCCCTCGCCGGTCCGGCCGTGAACGTCGTGATCTGGTTGGGTCTGGTGGGGTTTGGCGCCGGAATGCCCTTTGAGACGATCAGCCAGATCGATTCCGCAAATATCGGGATGCTGGACCGTCTCGCCTATATCAATCTTCTGCTAGCCGCGTTCAACATGATCCCCGCCTTCCCTATGGATGGAGGTCGCGTTTTCCGGGCCCTCCTCTGCCTTCGTCTGGACCGCGTTACAGCCACGCGCGTCGCGGCGCTGAGCGGTCAGATGCTTGCCGTTGGGCTTGGGTTTTATGGACTCAGCTCGGGCAATCCGATCCTCGTCGTGATTGCGGTTTTTGTGTTCTTCGCGGCCAATGCGGAAAGTCAGGATGTGGCGCTTCGCTCGGCCACGCGGCATGTTTTGGCGCGCGACGCAATGATTACAGAATTCCACGCGCTATCGCCTCAGGACACATTGAATACAGCCGCACAGGCCGTGATCCATACAACGCAACATGAGTTTCCGGTTCTGGACGACAAAGGCCACCTGCAGGGCTTCGTAACCCGAGATCACTTGTTCAAGGCGCTGGCGGGCGATCACCCACGCTCTGACCCCGCCGTTTCGATCATGGAGCGTAACATCCCGCAGGTCGGCTTGACCGCCGGATTGGCAAAGGTTCTGGACGGGTTGCACAAAGGCGCGCCGGCGGTCGCCGTGATCAATCGCACCGGGCTTATGATCGGCTATATCACCCGTGAAAACATCGGTGAGTTGATGGTTATCCGAGGGCGCTGATCGCCTTCGTCAGACGGATGCCAACGCGTCTTCCAGCACCGACAGAACGGCCTCACGCGGGACATCCGAGGTGACAAAGGCCTGACCGATCCCTCGCGCCAAAATGAAACGCAACTGACCGTCGATCACCTTTTTGTCCTGCGCCATCAGGTCTACCAAGGCCTCGGCTCCGGGAAGATCACCTGGAATATCAGCCAGATCGGTTTTCATCCCCATAGCCTTCAGATGCGCCCGCACTCGGCTTGGGTCTTCCTGCGAACACAGGCCCAGTCGTGCCGACAATTCAAAGGCCAGCGCGCAGCCGATGGCAACGCCTTCGCCATGCAGCAGCCGGTCGGAATACCCCGTCGCGGCCTCCAACGCGTGGCAGAACGTGTGCCCGAGGTTCAAAAGCGCGCGATCGCCCTGCTCGGTCTCGTCGCGTGCGACAATGTCAGCTTTCATCTGAACCGAGCGTGTCACGGCACGCACCCGCGCGGCCATATCGCCTGAGGAGACCTTGGTCCCATTACCTTCAAGCCATTCGAAGAAATCGGCGTCGCCCAGCAGCCCGTATTTGACCACCTCTCCGTAGCCCGACAGGAAATCGCGCTGGGTCATGTTGCCCAGAACCGAGGTATCGGCCAGCACCAAGGAGGGTTGATGAAACGCTCCGATCAGGTTTTTGCCCTGCGGCGCGTTGATCCCGGTTTTGCCACCAACCGAGCTGTCGACCTGCGCCAGCAACGAGGTCGGGATCTGAACAAAACGCACGCCACGGCGCAGCACAGCGGCAGCGAAACCTGCGAGGTCCCCGATCACTCCTCCACCAAGGGCAATGACGATGTCCCGCCGCTCGACCTTTTCGGCCAGAAGCCATTCAACCGCGCGCTCAAAATGCGGCCAGCTTTTGGTCGCCTCACCCGCGGGCAAGGCGAGTGAGGACATCTCGATCCCCGCGGTCGCAAGCCCGTCGCGCAAGGCCTCAAGATGCAAAGCCGCGACGTTCTCGTCAGTCAGAACCGCCACTTTCGGACGGTGCAGCATAGGCGCGATCCGACCGCCAGCTTGCGCCAGCAGGTCCGGGCCAATCTCGACGTCATACGAGCGTTCGCCCAATTCCACATGTACGGTTTGATGCATCTAATTTCGTTCCAAAACATCGGGTCGCGCCAACAGGGCGTCGACCACGCGGTCCACCATATTGTCGATCGAGGTCTCACCATCCGAGGCCACCGTCAGATCGGCCTCGGCATAGACCGGCACGCGCGCCTCGTACAGCGCCTTCAACGTCGCATAAGGGTCATCAGTCCTCAGCAACGGGCGCGTATCCTTGTGCCGCACCCGGTTCCACAACACATCCAGATCCGCCCGCAACCAGACCGAGGCACCCCGTTCGGTGATCATGTCGCGGTTGCCCTCCGACAAAAACGCACCGCCACCCGTCGATAGAATACCTTTCTGCTCATCCAGCAAGCGACCGATAACCTGTGTTTCCTTGGCGCGAAAAAACGGCTCTCCGTCCCGCTGGAAAATCTCAGGGATGGTCATGTTGGCGGCTGATTCGATCTCGGCGTCGCTATCGAGGAAAGGAACACCCAGCCGCGCGGCCAATGCGCGCCCCACAGCGGTCTTTCCGGCCCCCATCATGCCCACAAGAACAACGGTTTTGTGTAGATCAAACCCGCCATGTGTCGTTGCAACGTGAGTGTTATGCTTAATTTCGCTCATTTAACCGTGAATGACGTGATCTTAAGAAAAATGCCAGTTATAACTTGGTCAAAACCAAAAATTGAGGCAGCGTGGCGCCATGGGCCGTCTGATCAAGTTCCTGATATATATTGTTTGCCTGGCCTTCATCGGGCTGGTGGCCTACGCTTATGTAGGTCCATATTTCGGCGCCGATTTCTCGGCCCCGCAAAGCGAAATCCGCGAACCGGTCACGTTGGATGTCGATTAAGCATGTGTTGGTCGCGCTGTCTTTGGCCGGAGCAGCGCAGGCGCAGCAGCCGCTGACCGCTATTGATTGGCTGAACGACCCGCCCGAGAACCTGCCGGGCACGGTTCTGCTGGAGCCTCCGGTCGCGCAGAACGGAGGCCAACCCGCGGTTGAGGTCACGCCACTGGACGCGCTGTCGCAACCGATCGGTCTGGTGTCGTCGAGTGTAACCGGGCTGCCCGTCGACCTCTGGCATGGCAGTGACCCCGAGCGGATTTCCGAACTGATTGCTCGCATCCCGGTCAAGCACAACCCGGCCATGCAGCGCCTGCTGTTCACCCTTCTGCTGTCCGAAGCCCGCGCGCCCGGCGGTGCGTCTGGGGAGGAGACGCTTTTGCTGGCGCGTCTGGACCGACTGATGCAGCTCGGTGCGGCGGACCCGGCGCAGTCGCTGGTGCAACTCGCCGGTCCAACGGACACGCAGGCCAGATTTGAACGCTGGTTTGATGCAACGCTTTTGACTGGAGACGAAGATCGCAGCTGCACGGCGCTGATTGCCCAGCCAAACCTGTCCAAAGACTATGCGGCCCAGATCTTCTGCAAGGCCCGCCGGGGGGATTGGCCCTCTGCCGCTTTGACGCTTGAGGCCGCCCATGCGCTAGAGCTATTGCCGCCTGAGGAACTGGACCTGCTCGACCGTTTCCTCAACCCCGACATTTTTGAGGACGCGCCTTACCTGCCGCAGCCCGAGAAACCGGATCCGCTGAGCTTCAGGTTGTTTGAGGCCATTGGGGAGCGTTTGCCCTCGGCCCCTCTGCCGCGGGCCTTCGCCAATGCCGACCTGCGCGATGTGGCAGGCTGGAAGGCGCAGATCGAAGCCGCTGAACGCCTGACCCGCATTGGCGCGCTGACTCCGAACCAGTTGCTTGGTCTTTACACCGAGCGTTCTCCGGCAGCATCAGGTGCCGTTTGGGATCGGGTGGCCGCTGTGCAGCAGTTCGAGACCGCCCTTGAAACCGGCAATGTCGAGGCGATCAGCAAGACCCTCCCCCTCGTCTGGAAACAGATGCGTAGCGTCGGGCTTGAAGTGCCCTTTGCCGATCTCTTCGCCGAACGCCTCTATGGGGTCGAATTGCAGGGGGCCGATGTGGAAGCCCTGCGCTGGCGTATCCTGATGCTCTCGGATTTCTATGAACGCGCCGCGATGCAAGCGCCGGACACAGCGGTTGAGACGCAGTTCTTGGCAGCTTTGGCGCAGGGTGATCCGGGCCGCGCTGTTTCGCCGTCGCCCTTGGCTGATGCGGTCGCGCAAGGGTTCGCCTGGGCCGCGCCGGTACCGTCGGATATCAAGGCCTTTTTAGACAATGGCCAACTCGGCGAGGCGATTTTGGAGGCGATGCAGCTGTTTGCCCACGGTGCCCGCGGCAATCTGGTGGACATGACTGCAGCCATCGCCGCCTTCCGCCGTGTCGGGCTAGAGGAAACCGCCCGCCGCGCAGCACTTAACTTGCTGATCCTGAACGAGCGCGGATAATGAGCGGCCCGGCATCAGATGAGCTGTGGATTTCGACCTTTCTGCAGGCGCAGGCCGCCGAATTGGGCGCGGCCACTAACACTCTCTTGGCCTATGGTCGCGACCTGAAGGATTTCGCCACGTGGCTAGAGCATCGAAAAACAAGTTTCGAGCAAGCGGATCGTGATAGGATCGAAGCCTATCTGATCGACTGCGATGCGCAGGGCCTGTCCCGCGCGACCCGCGCACGGCGGTTGTCGGCGATCAAACAACTCTACCGGTTTGCGTTCGAAGAAGGCTGGCGCGAGGCCAACCCGGCCATTCAGATCAAAGGCCCGGGGCGCAAGAAGCAACTGCCCAAAACGCTGGACGTCCCCGAGGTCGACCGTCTGCTCGAGGCCGCTCGCCAGACTGGGCGCAGCCCGGCCGACCGTATCCGCAACACCTGCCTGATGGAGCTTCTTTACGCGACCGGTATGCGGGTGACTGAGCTGGTCTCCCTGCCCGTCTCATCCGCGCGCGGCGATCCCCGTATGTTGCTGGTTCTGGGCAAGGGCGGCAAGGAACGCATGGTCCCCTTGTCTCCTCCGGCCCGCGATGCGCTGGCCGTTTGGCTTGAAGAGCGGGACAAGGCCGAGGATGCAAGTGTTGAAAAAGGCGGTTCCCGTTCGAAGTTCCTGTTCCCGTCGCGCGGCAAATCCGGGCACTTGACCCGGCACAGGTTCTTTTTGCTGGTCAAAGAGCTGGCGGTTCAGGGCGGTGTCTCGCCCGAAAAGGTCACGCCGCACACGCTGCGCCATGCCTTCGCCACCCATCTGTTGGCAAACGGGGCCGACCTGCGATCAATCCAGACCCTACTGGGTCACGCAGACATCGCGACGACCGAGATCTACACCCACGTGCTGGATGAACGGCTGTCAGAACTGGTGCTGGAACATCACCCGTTGGCGAAAGGCAAGGGTAGCAAGGGCTAACCCCTTGATTGCAAGGGCGCGCATCCCCATAACGGGTGCAGAAACACGAACAACCAAGGACCGATGGAACCCACATCCTCTCTGATCGACGGCGCATTCTGGTTTACCACTGGCGCTATCCTGCTTTTGCTTGTCCTTTCGGGCTTTTTCTCAGGCTCAGAAACAGCGCTGACCGCATCGTCCCGAGGGAAGCTGAGGGCACAGGCTGACAAAGGCTCTCGCGGGGCGCAAAAGGCGCTCGATATCACCGATGACAATGAGAGGCTGATCGGCTCGGTCCTTCTAGGCAACAACTTGGTGAACATCCTCGCGGCCTCGTTGGCGACGGCCCTGTTCACCCGACTGTTCGGTGAAAGCGGCGTGGCGCTGGCCACGCTGGTCATGACCCTACTGGTTCTGATCTTTGCCGAGGTCCTTCCCAAGACCTACGCCATCACCAATTCGGAAAAAGCCGCCTCTGCCGTGGCCCCGATCATCAGCGTTGTCGTCACCGTGTTCTCGCCCATTGTGGCCGCGGTGCGCCTGTTGGTCCGCGGTGTGCTGCGTATTTTCGGAGTCCAGATCGACCCCGACAGCAACATCCTCGCCGTGCGCGAGGAAATCGCAGGCGCGTTGCAGCTGGGCCATTCCGAAGGCGTGGTCGAGAAAGAAGACCGCGACCGCATTCTGGGCGCGCTTGATCTGGGGGATCGCGCGGTTGAAGAGATCATGCTCCACCGCTCGAACATCGAAATGATCGACGCCGATGCGGAGCCGGATGCCATTCTGGAACAATGCCTGCAAAGCCGTCACACCCGCCTGCCCGTCTTCCGTGACGAGCCCGAGAACATCATAGGCGTGGTTCACGCCAAAGACCTGTTCCGCGCGATGTACGCGCAAGTCGGCGGATCCGAAAGCAACTCGGACCGTTTGGCAGGGTTCGACATCACCAAAGTCGCCAACGATCCCTATTTCGTGCCGGAAACCACCACTCTGGACGACCAGATGCGAGAGTTCTTGCGCATTCGCAGCCACTTTGCCCTTGTGGTCGACGAATACGGATCGCTGCGCGGCCTGATTACGCTCGAGGATATTCTCGAAGAAATCGTTGGTGAAATCGCCGACGAGTTCGACATCGAGGAAGAGGTTCCAGTCACCCGAACCGAGGACGGGCAGTTTCTGGTCGAAGGGGCCATGACCATCCGCGACGTCAACCGTGCCCTAGACTGGTCCCTGCCGGATGAAGAGGCGAACACCGTCGCTGGTCTTGTGATACATGAGGCGCAGATGATCCCCGTGGTCGGTCAGGTGTTTTCCTTCCACGGGTTCCGGTTCGAGGTTACCGCGCGCGAGGGCAACCGGGTGACGGAGCTGAAGATCAGACCTCTCTAAGCGCGGGGCGACATGCACGACATTTTTTGTCGTTTTTACACTTGCGCCCCCGGAGCCTCCGGTCAGACTTCCAGAAAATCTGGGAGTCTTTCATGAAACTGCAAACCCGCGTGGCGGTCATTGGGGGCGGCGTTGTTGGCTGCTCGGTTCTGTATCACCTGACCAAACTGGGGTGGTCCGACGTGATGCTGTTGGAACGGTCCGAGCTGACTTCGGGCTCGACCTGGCACGCGGCGGGCGGGTTTCACACGCTGAACGGCGACACCAACATGGCGGCGCTGCAGGGCTACACGATCCGCCTCTATAAGGAACTGGAAGAGATCACCGGCATGTCCTGCGGCTTGCACCATGTGGGGGGCGTGACGCTGGCGGACAACCAGGATCGGTTCGACATGCTGTTGGCCGAGCGCGCCAAGCACCGTTTCATGGGTTTGGAAACCGAAATCGTCGGCCCCGATGAGATCAAGAAGATTGCGCCCATCACCAACACCGACGGCATCATCGGTGCACTCTATGATCCGCTGGATGGGCACTTGGACCCATCGGGCACCACCCATGCCTATGCCAAGGCGGCCCGAATGGGTGGAGCCACGATCGAGAACCATTGCATGGTGCGCGAAACCAACCAACGCGCGGATGGCACCTGGGATGTGGTCACCGACAAGGGCACGATCCACGCCGAACATATCGTCAACGCGGGTGGTCTCTGGGCGCGTGAGGTCGGTGCAATGGCGGGTGTCTATTTCCCGCTACATCCGATGGAACATCAATATCTGGTCACCGACTCGATCCCTCAGATCGAGGCCATCATCGACGCGGGCGGAGAGCATCCGCATGTGATGGACCCTGCTGGAGAGAGCTATCTGCGGCAGGAAGGACGCGGGTTGTGCATCGGGTTCTACGAACAACCCTGCAAGCCTTGGGCCGTCGACGGAACGCCATGGGAGTTCGGGCATGAACTGCTGCCCGACGATTATGACAAGATCACCGACAGTATCGAGTTCGCCTATCGCCGCTTCCCGGTTCTGGCCGAGGCCGGGGTGAAATCGGTGATCCATGGCCCGTTCACATTTGCGCCGGACGGGAACCCTCTGGTCGGGCCGGTGCCCGGGATGCGCAACTATTGGTCTGCTTGCGGTGTCATGGCCGGATTCAGCCAGGGCGGCGGCGTTGGCCTGACGCTGGCGCAATGGATGATCGAAGGCGAGCCGGAGCGCGACGTCTTCGCCATGGACGTGGCCCGGTTCGGCGACTGGATCAGCCCGGGCTATACCCGCCCGAAGGTCATTGAGAACTATCAGAAACGGTTCAGCGTCGCCTACCCGAACGAGGAACTGCCCGCCGCGCGCCCCAATCGCACCACGCCAATGTATGACATCTTCAGCGATCTGGGCGCGGTGTGGGGTCAGCAATATGGGCTGGAGGTGCCGAATTATTTCGCGCAAGGCGACGAGCCGAGTTATGAAACCCCCTCGTTCCGGCGCTCGGACGCGTTTGACGCCACGGGGCGCGAAGTCCGCGCTGTCCGCGAAGGCGTAGGAATCAACGAGGTCCACAATTTCGGTAAGTATCGCATATCGGGCCCGAATGCCCGCGCGTGGCTGGATCGGATCATGGCGGGGCGCATCCCTCAGCCGGGCCGCGTCTCCCTGACCCCGATGCTGTCGCCCAAAGGTAAGCTGATCGGTGATTTTACCGTGTCTTGCCTGAGTGAGACTGACTTCCGCCTGACTGCCTCATACGGCAGCCAAGCCTACCACATGCGTTGGTTCCAGCAGAACGCAGCCGAGGGCGTCTCAATCAGCAATATCAGCGACCAGCTGAATGGCTTCCAAATTGCAGGCCCTAAGGCAACCGAGGTTCTGGTCGCTTGCACGCGCGAAGATGTCTCGACCCTCCGGTTCCTCGACGTGCGCCCGATGACGATCGGCATGACGGATTGCCTCGTGCAGCGGGTCAGTTACACCGGCGATCTGGGCTATGAGATCTATTGCGATCCGATGGCGCAACGACAGCTCTGGTGGACTTTGTGGGAGGCCGGACAGCCCCATGGAATGGTGCCTTTCGGCATGCGCGCCATGATGTCCCTGCGTCTGGACAAGTTCTTTGGCTCGTGGATGCGAGAGTTCTCTCCTGACTACACAGCGGCAGAAACGGGACTGGACCGGTTCATCTCTTTCGCCAAGTATACAGATTTCATTGGCCGCGCAACGGCCGAGGCCGAGCGGCATAGTGGTACGGCTCGCAAACTGGTCGCCTTCGAGGTCGAGGCTGAAGATGCGGATGTGAACGCTTACGAGCCGATCTGGCTGGACGGAGAGGTCGTCGGTTTTTGCACCTCAGGCGGCTATTCCCATTATGCCCAAACCTCCGTCGCGATAGGGTTCCTTCCGACGGACCGTATCAAGGACGGGCTGGAGGTTCAGATCGAAATTCTCGGCCAGATGCGGACCGCACGGGTGATCTCGACCCCCCTGTTTGATCCTGAGGGAGACCGAATGAGGGGCTGACAACGCTACAACCGGACGGCATGTTGCCCCTATGACAGAAATACCCACCATACTGCTTGCGGCAGGACAATCGCAGCGCATGCGCGGTGCAGATAAGCTGCTACAGGCGGTCGACGGCATGCCCCTTTTGCGGCGATCTACCATGACGGGCTTGGAGGTCGGACCGGTGATCGTTGCGCTTCCTCCCCGCCCTCATGCGCGCTACGACGCGCTGGACGGTTTGGATGTGCAGAAGGTCCCAATTGCGGATGCGGCAGAAGGCATGAACGCCAGCCTACGCGGTGCGCTGGCCCAGGTGGATGACGCTGCGCCGGCTGTCATGGTTTTGCTAGCGGATTTACCTGAGCTAACCTCGAACGACCTAAGAGCTGTGAAGGACGCGAGACGCGCCAATCCCGATAATCTGATCTGGCGCGGGGCCACGTCGGCTGGCAAACCCGGTCATCCAGTGATTTTTGATCGCCAGCTTTTTCCAGAACTTCGGAAGCTGACCGGAGATAAAGGCGCCCAATCCGTCATTCGCGCGCACAAGGACAAGGCTCACCTCACACGTCTTCCCGGCGACAATGCCCTGTTAGACCTCGACACACCCGAGGCATGGGCGGACTGGCTCAGAAAGCGAGGGTCGTAAACGAACACGACCCGGTCGTTAAAGACCGGGTCGTGTGCCCAAAACAGGACTACCACTTTCAGCAATCAATAAAGCTAAACCAAATCACCTATACAGGTGGTTAGGCGTACAGCAGCTAAAACCTAAACAAGACCCCCTCGTTAACATGCCACCAGCGCTTTAAGACTGAGCAAGCCACGGGCACCCCCTAGTGCCTTTGGCTCCCCCTCACTTGGGCATGTTTATATTTGCTGATCCGATCCTTCGAAACAACGTAAAATTAGAAGAAACGGTTAACTAGGGACGTCTCAGTTTGGTTTTTGGGCAACATTCCGTCGCGTCAAGATCAACCTTAAGGGGATTTCCGTTGGCAGAAGCATTGAAAACGGTCCGATTAAACGTGGTCTTATTCAATAATAACCATGTAATTGCAAGAATATAGTTTACATCGCCAGAATATTTTTCGGCTACCTTCTACTTTAGGTAGAGTGACTAAAAACGCCGCCAAACGATCCGCCGTTTGTTCATGCTCAATATTCAATTCAACCAAATTCAAAGTTTGACAGCCAATTCAGCAACAATCCTCCGATTCGCAGTGCGTCAGCAGGCCTGAATCCGCGAATCCCAACAGCGCTCCGCCGACACAGAACAATTGCTTTGTGGCAAAATTAAGTTTTCTTAATTCATCAGTCAGGAAAGACACAGATTGAAGGTTCATTTGCTGTTTCAACGCGCGCCTCAATTCGCGCGACGTGAACAGGAGACAAAAAATGAGCATCCGTAAATCCTCAGTACTTTTTCCGCGCAAATCCAGCTGGGTTGGCGCCAGTGCCTTAGGCGCAGCCCTTCTGGCCACAACGGCCCTGCCCTCGATGGCTGATGAAGCGCTGGCCGATCTGGTCGAGACGGTCTCGCCTTCGGTCGTGACCATTATTGCCGAACAGGACGCGGTCGCGACGCCTGCTCGGGGTCAGGACTTTGATCTGGAAAACCATCCCTTTGGTGAGTTCTTCAAAAGGTTCGGCGCGCCCGAAGGCTTCGACATGCCGAAGCGCGGTCCGTCCCAGGGTTTGGGCTCCGGCTTTGTACTGGATGCCGAGGGCTACATCGTCACCAATCATCACGTGGTCGACAATGCCTCGACCATCACAGTCCGTCTGAGCGACGACCGCACTTATGACGCCGAGGTCGTCGGCACCGACCCGTTAACCGATATCGCCGTCCTGAAGATCGAGCCTGAGGCTGAGCTGCAAGCGGTGACTCTGGGTGACAGCGACGTGATCCGTGTCGGTGAAGACGTCGTGGCCATCGGCAATCCCTTCGGTCTGAGTTCCACCGTCACCACCGGCATCGTGTCCGCCAAAGGGCGCAATATTTCGCAAGGACCATACGCCGAATTCATCCAAACCGATGCCGCCATCAACAAAGGCAATTCGGGTGGCCCACTTTTCAACATGGAGGGCGAGGTTATCGGCGTGAATTCAGCCATTTACTCGCCAAGCGGCGGTTCGGTCGGGTTGGGTTTCGCCGTCACCTCCAACATCGTGGATCACATCACGGCTGATCTGCGCGATGACGGGGAAATCAGCCGCGGTTGGCTGGGTGTTTCGATCCAGAATGTCAGCCCCGAGTTGGCGGCCGCACTGGGCATCGACGCTTCAACCGGCGCACTGGTGTCCGATGTCGTGACCGACAGCCCGGCGGATGGTGTGTTGCAGCAAGGCGATGTGATCCTGAGCTTCAACAATGAGCCCGTGGACAACAGCAGCGACCTGCCGATCCTTGTGGGCACCACCAAAGTGGGCACTGACAGCGTTCTGACCGTCCTTCGGGATGGCACCGAGCAGCAGATGGAGCTGACCATCGGCCAACACCAGACTGCATCTGCTCAGAACGACGCGCCCGTCGAGGCCAAGGTCTCGGGTACATCGCTCGGTGTCACCGTTGCCCCTCTGACCGAGGCCGCACGTGCCGAAATGGGTGTTGGCGAAGGGATCGATGGGGTTGTCGTGACCGATCTGAAGCCCGACAGCCCTGCCGCGAAGGCCGGACTGCAGCGCGGCGATGTGATCGTCAAGCTGGGCAGTCAGGAGACCGCATCGCCGGATGCCCTCAAGGCGGCTTTGGACAGCGAGAAGACCGACCCTGCCCTCGTGCTGATCAACCGCGGTGGCAACCAGATCTTCGTGGCGGTTGAAATCGTCTGACCTCAGGCCCGCGCGCGCCACATGATGGGGAGATCTGGTGCGCGCCTCCTGGCGGATTGGTTTGTCCGCAATTCGCCGGGCGTGCCGGGTGCGCAAGGACGCACCCGGCTCGTGTTTTCCTAAGGCCATGTGCTTTGGCCAAAAATTGTGTTTAAATTCGAATAGAAAGGAGCCTCCATCATGAGCAGACGCCTGCTGATCGTCGAAGATGACGCAGATACACGGGACTTCATCGCGAAGGGTTTCAGCGAAGAAGGCTATGTGGTCGAGGTTGCCGCAGATGGCCGCGAAGGTCTGTATCACGCCACTGACGGAGGTTTTGACGCCATTGTTCTGGATCGGATGCTGCCCGGATTGGATGGCTTGTCCCTGATCAAATCCATGCGCGCTGCCGGGCTGAAAACGCCTGTCCTTATGCTGACTGCCATGAGCGCCGTTGATGAACGCGTCAAAGGTCTACGCTCCGGTGCGGATGATTATCTGGTCAAGCCGTTCTCGTTCCAGGAGCTTCATGCACGGATCGAGGCGCTGTTGCGCCGCCCGCAGGACGCCGAAGAAACACCAACCCTGACCTGCAAGGACCTTGAGATGGATTTGCTGACCCGCAAGGTCACACGCGACGGGCACGAGATCTCGTTGACCCCGCGAGAGTTCCAGATCCTAGAATTCTTCCTGCGCCGCAAGAACCGCGTTGTCTCGCGGACCATGCTGCTTGAGGGCGTTTGGGACTATCATTTTGACCCGAACACAAATGTCGTGGACGTCCACATCTCGAAACTGCGGCGTCAACTGGACGAAGGCGGAGATGTACCGCTGATTGAAACCGTCCGGGGCGCGGGTTACATGATGTCTGATGGATAACCTTCGGCTTTCGGTAAACAATTCCAGAACAAGACTTGTCGTCGCCAGCATGGTTCTCAGCACCATTCTGACGGCGACAGTGCTGGCTTTGGTCTATGTGACGGCCAATCGCAGCATCGAATCTGAGACACGTTCGGTCGTCTCGGCGGAACTGACCGGGCTTGCCGATGAATATGAGCGGCGTGGTCTCATTGGCCTTATCACCGCCATCGAACGCCGCCTGCCCAGTGCCTCGGAACGTGACGCGCTTTATCTTTTGACAGACCGGTTCGGCAACAAACTGGCGGGCAATCTCAAGCAATGGCCCGAGGACATCACGGCGGGCAGTGGCTGGGTCGATCTTGAGGTCCGCCGAGCCGACAATGACGAGCTGGTGCCCGTTTCTGCCGCCTCGATCCGCCTGCCGGGCGGCGAGCGTCTTATCGTCGGGCGTGACGCCGTTGCCCGTCAGCAATTTGACCGCGTCCTGCTGCGCTCGGTCGCGCTGGCACTTGCGATTGCCCTGCTTCTCAGCCTATTGACCGGATGGCTGTTTACCCGGCTGGTCTTTTCGCGCCTGTCCGACATCGCCAGCACGGCGGAGAACATTGTCTCGGGTGATCTGTCTCGCCGGATGCCTATACGCGGCACCGGTGATGAGTTCGATCAGGTCGCCGGGACCTTGAACACCATGCTCGACCGGATAGAAGAGCTGATCAGCAACCTGCGTACTACCTCGAACTCGATTGCGCATGACCTGCGATCCCCTCTTTCCCGGTTGAAACAAAGGGTCGAGGCGCTGTCTGACCCGGACAAGAGCGATCAGGACCGCGAGATCGACATCGCCCGGGCCACCACCGAGGTCGATCATGTCTTGCGCGTGCTGGGGCAACTGACCGAAATCTCACGCGCCGAGGCCGGGCTGGGGCGCGAACAGTTTGAGGATGTCGATCTGCACCAACTGGTTGCGGATGTCGTAGACCTTTATGAGCCGGTCGCGGCGGATCAGAATGTCCGACTTGAGGTGACAGGACAGGCCAACCCCATTCAGGGCCACCGCCCCCTTCTGTCGCAAGCTTTGTCCAACCTGTTGGACAACGCGTTGCGCTACGCGCCAGAGGATTCGACCATCACCGTATCCCTTGCAGAGGACACCACCTGCACCCGCGTCAGCGTGCGCGATGAGGGACCCGGCGTTCCGGAACAGGACCTACCTCGCCTGCAGCAGCCCTTCGTGACGCTCGACCCAGCGCGGACTGAGCGCAATGCCGGGCTGGGCCTTGCCTTGGTTGCTGCAATTTCACGGATGCATGGCGGCGCGTTCGAGGCTCGCAACTGCGATCCCGGCCTCGAAACTACGCTGAAACTGGCGCGCTAACTCGGGCGTCCGTTGATCGCCATGTTCTTGTTTTTATAGCGCTTATCCTCGGTCACATCCGCACCGAACCACGCAGGCGGCGTGTAGCCTTTCGCATCTTGCTCTGAGGTGAATTCGACCTCAACCAGACACAGCGGCGCCAGATCGCCTTCGAACACATCCAATTCAAACACATGCCCATCCGGCAGCGTGCCTGTGTATCGCACCTTCTCCACCCGCCGGCCTTCGGTCTCGGGCCAGAAGGTTTCGAACTGATCGGCTGAAATCTCAGCCTCCCGCTCGACCCGAACCAGACCACCCGCGCCTTTGAGGGTCAGGAAAAAGCTGTCATTCTTCTGCCGCAGGCGCATCTCCACCGAGTCCTCAGTGGCCGTAAGATACCCCTGCCGCACCACGGCCTTTTGGGTTCCTTCTAAATCAGGCAGTTCAGCGACCAGAAATTTGCGTTCGATTTCGATGCTCATTTGGATGCAACCACCCCGTTCTCCAATTCATCATAGAGTGCCTGGTAAGCAGCGCTGGCCGCACTGCGTGCAGCATAAGTGCTGACCGGAGCGCGATGCTGGCCCATTTTCTCGATGTCCGCGGTGAAGGGAATCGAGGTTTGCAGAAACCGTTTGCGGTATAGCCCGCGCATCTTCTCCATCGTGTCCTGATGCAGAATCTTGCGCCTCTGCACCATCGAGAAAAACGCCCTCAGCTTCTTTTTCCGCAACTTGTGCTCGTCGAAAAAGCTAACCAACTGATCGAATGTGCGTTCCGAAAGCGTCGTCGGGATTACCGGTACGACGATCTCATCAGCAGCGCGGAAGATATTCTCTGACAGGGTCGAGAAGTTCGGCGGGCAATCCAGAATGATCACGTCATAGTCGCTGCCTGCCGCGACCAGAGCCTTCTTTAAACGCGAGCGCTTGTTGCGCATCCGGGATAGGAACACGTCGAAGTCACGGAATGTCAGGTTGGCGGGCAACACATCCAAACCTTCGAAGTCACTGGCCCGGATGGCCTTGGTAAACCGTTCAACATCCTCAAAAAACCGCGCGTCTGTCAGTTTTTTCGACGGCTTGACCCGGAAGTAGAACCCCGAGGCCCCCTGCGGATCAAGATCGCATAAAAGCACCTGCTGACCCGCCTGCGCGTAGGCATAGGCAAGGTTCACCGAGGTCGCGGTCTTCCCGACCCCGCCCTTGTTGCTGTAGCAGGCAATGATCTTCATTCCTCACTCCTTTGTGTGGTGAAACAGGCTGCGGAAAAGATGCCGAACCTCCGGGCTGTCGAAATGCTGAAAGTTTGAAATCACGCGCGCACGCTCGGCCTTTTGGCGTTGGTCGAGAACAGCGATCAGGCCACCGGCGGCCAAACCAAGCTGCGCGTCCACGCGGCCTTGGGCGGTGCTTTGGTCGGCAACAAACGCCAGCAACGCCTCTTGCTGGACCGAGTAATCGTTGAACAGGCCCAGGTTATCTTGCAGCTTTTTCAGAGGTTTGAGGATCGTTTTGAAGTCCTTCGCATCGAACAGAGGCCCGAAGAACTCCATCAGATAGCGCAGTTTCTTGCAGTCGATCCGCAGGTCGTGGACGGTTTGATCCGGCGTCTCTTCACTGATGCTTCGGGCGAGTTTGCAGGTCTTGCGATAGCGTTTCCAGATCAGCGCGCAGGCATAGCTATAGGCACCTCGCTCCGCACTTGGGCCGGGCATCAGGGTTTCAGGGCTTGAGAATTTCTGCGCCAGATCGGACATCGCGGTTTCATAGGTCGCGCTGCGCAAATGCCGGGACAGACGGGACAGTTCCTTGGCACGCTCCTGTTCGAACCGGTCGAACATGGCCTGAACACCCGCATGAAGATTTTCCGGTACCAGACTGAGATACATATTTTTTTCCAGAAGATAGACATCCAGATCCCGCAAGCGCCCGGTTGGGGCCATCAGGTCCGAAAAGACCCTTTTCAACTCTGCCGTCTGCTGGTCTGAAAACACCCCTTTGAACAGGCTCACGACCGAGCGGATGCGCCGAAAGGACACTCGGTAGTCATGCAGAAATTCGGTATCAATATCCGCCACGATGCCAGCTTCATTCTGACGCGCGACGCTGAGATAGGTGCGGATCAGGTCGGTCGCGACCTCCAAGGACGGTTCTTGCGTGCCAAGCGCAATCTCCGGCTTGGCACGGTAACGCATCATGTCTGGAAACAGAGCGTCGAACAAGTCGTCAATACCGCCCGAAGACATCCTCTCAATACTGTCACAGGCCGCAGCAAAAGCGCGATCATAACCGCGCAGTTTTTGCAGCCAGACAAACGCTACCTGCCCGCGATCCGTGCGCAAGGTCAGGATATGCCCCCGAACCTGCGTCTTTTGCAGATCGTCGAGAATCGCAAGCGTGCCTTCCTCAACCTCGCCCGTGCCAATCGTCGTCAGGGCGCGCAAAGTAGGAAAGCCGCTCAGCGCCGCCTTCACCAGACCATCAGGCAGGTTCTGAACGAATTGCCCCTTGCCGTTGGCGTGCTGCTCTGAGACCTGCCCCTGCATGGAGACAAGCCGCAAGCTCCCTCTGCTCTCGAACAGGACCCGGCCCAAGCTGCGCAGCGACTGATCGTGGCAATCAAGCATAAGGGCAGGCGCGGCGCTGCCCATCTGGATATCGACAGTGTGACTAGGCAAAGCGCTCTCGAGCGCGGCCTGATCAAGCCCGCCGGGGAAGATGAAGAATCCGTTTATTCCCTGCGACACGTCTTCCCCCTGCCAGATCCTTCTACATATCGTCATGAGACCGTGAATTGCGCGCTGCATCAAGAACAAGATCAACCAAACCGGGGATTTGTGCGGGTGACAGGTTAAAAGCGTCCGGCTAAAACCAAGACATGTCTGATCCGGTCTCCTCCATCCGCAACCTCGGCCCCGCCTTCGAACAGGCCTGCACCCGCGCGGGCATCCATTCGGCGCAGGAGCTGCGGGAGCTGGGCGCCGATGCCGCCTATGCCAAGCTGTTGGCTGCAGGCACAAGGCCGCATTTCATCGGCTACTATGTGTTGGTGATGGGGCTGCAGGGCCGCCCTTGGAACGACTGCAAGGGCGAGGAGAAAAAGGCGTTAAGACAACGGTTTGACACGATCAAATCCGGCACCAAGGCGGCCCCGGAAAGCCAAATGGTCTCAGACCTGGATGCCATCGGAGTGCGGGTTGCAGCCCGCGATCTGAAGCAAATCTGAAACGAAAAAGGCCGCTCCAATCAGGAGCGGCCCAATCTGTTCACCAAGGTGACGGCTTAGCCGACCAGTTCGATGCCCGAGAAGAAGTAGGCAATCTCCACGGCGGCGGTTTCCGGAGCGTCCGAACCGTGGACCGAGTTTTCGCCAACCGATTCAGCGAACTCGGCGCGGATGGTGCCGGCGGCTGCGTCTGCGGGGTTGGTTGCGCCCATGACTTCACGGTTCTTTGCAATGGCGCCTTCGCCTTCCAGAACCTGAACAACGACCGGAGCCGACGACATGAATTCGCACAGTTCGTCATAGAACGGACGCTCGGCGTGGACTTCGTAGAACTTGCCAGCCTGCTCTTTGGTCATGTGGATGCGCTTTTGCGCAACGATGCGCAGGCCAGCTTCTTCGAACTTGGCGTTGATTTTGCCAGTCAGGTTGCGGCGGGTTGCATCGGGTTTGATGATCGAGAATGTGCGTTCCAGTGCCATGTCGGCCTCTCCTTACAATGTGGCGCCAGATGTGCGCCGAAATCCATCGCGCGCCGCCTAACATG
Source organism: Ruegeria sp. BG9 (assembly GCF_056538305.1). Classification (NCBI taxonomy): domain Bacteria; kingdom Pseudomonadati; phylum Pseudomonadota; class Alphaproteobacteria; order Rhodobacterales; family Roseobacteraceae; genus Ruegeria; species Ruegeria sp. BG9. Next base: position 344,302 of record NZ_JBQFSY010000003.1, on the reverse strand, counting down.
GTCTGTGGCTCATGAAAAGTCTTATGATGCCTTGCCCCGTGCTTTGCGGTTCAGATTGTGTCAGGCAAAGGCTCTAGACGGTCGACACGGCGGACATAGAGCACCGCAAGCAGGCCGATGAAACTGCTGGCGCTCATCATGCCCAGAACCAGATACGGGCCGTTTTCGGCGTTGACGAATGCTCCGGTGATAGAGGTCAGCACGGCCCCAAGCGCGACGATCATCGCGCCGGAAAGACCTGCGGCGCTGCCTGCCAGTTTCGGGCGCACCGACATGACGCCAGCCGAAGCATTGGCGTTGGTCAACCCGTTGCCAAACCCCACGCAGATGGCAGAGCCGAAAAACACCCAGACCGAACCCATCTCGCCCAGAAACAAAAGCAACCCCAGCAAAGGGCCCGTCGAGGCCACAATTCGCCCAATTAGGATCATCGTGGTCAGCCGGGTCCTTGCAGCAATACGTCCGGTGATGAAATTGCCCACCATAAAGCCGCCGGTGATGATGCCAATGCCTAGGCCCAGCATCGCGGGGCTCAGATCGAACCACGCTGCAGCGACCAGCGGCGCGCCAGTGATAAAGCTGTAGAACCCCCCAATCGAAAACGCCGCGCAAAGGGCATAGCCCCAGAACCTGCGGGCGCGGAACAGGTGCGGGTATTCTCTCAGCTGTGCAGCGAAAGTTGAGGAGCGATTGATGTTGGTTTCGCCCATGTCGAACCAAAGCAAGGTCAATAGTCCCGCCCCCAACAGCGAATACAAAACGAAGCCTGCCCGCCAGCCAAAGAGCATATCAAGCGCCCCTCCCAGCATCGGCCCCAGCATCGGCGCGAGGGCCATCGCCATAGCGACATAGCCAAGTTTGCTGGCGGCCTCATTCGGTGGGTATTGATCCCGGATCGACGCGCTGGACAAGACCGAGCCGGCCACCACAGCGGCTTGCAACAGGCGGAAGCCAAGGAATAGCCAGATCGACTCGGCAAAGGCGCAACCGATTGAAGCGCAGACAAAGATCGTCATGCAGATCAGCAAGACCGGCCTGCGTCCGTAGCGATCCGACAGCGGCCCCATGATCAGCTGAAGTATGGCTGAAACCGCCAGATATCCCGCGACTGAAAGGTTCACGAGGCCATAGTCGACCGCGAAATCCTCGCTCATATGCGCCAGCGAAGGTAGGAACATATTCAGCGAAAGAACCGACAGCGCCGTAGCAAAGATCAGCGTGATCAAAGTTGGAGGCGTCTGGGCGGCGCGCATGGTCAAAACCGTTTCAAATTGGCAAACGAGAAAGCGCTAACACATCGCTGGTCAGTTGAACATGCTTAGCCGCTGGCGGCGGCATCACGGCTCTGCTAAGAGCGCGTCATGTTACGGATCGAAGACATCACCTACGCCGTTGAAGGCCGTCCCCTTTTTGACGGGGCCAGCGCGACCATCCCCGATGGCCACAAGGTTGGCCTTGTGGGCCGCAATGGCACCGGTAAGACCACCCTCTTCCGCCTGATCCGGGGGGAGCTTGCAGTGGAATCGGGCAATATCTCGATCCCGAAACGCGCCCGGATTGGTGGCGTGGCGCAAGAGGTACCCTCGTCCGATGTGTCGCTGATCAATACCGTTCTGGCCGCCGATACCGAACGCAGCGCGCTGATGGCCGAGGCGGAAAGCGCCGAAGACCCCTCTCGCATCGCCGATATCCAGACCCGCCTTGCCGACATCGACGCCTGGTCGGCCGAGGCGCGCGCGGCCTCGATCCTCAAGGGCCTGGGCTTTGATGACGACGACCAGCTTCGCCCCTGCTCGGATTTCTCGGGCGGTTGGCGGATGCGCGTCGCTCTGGCGGCGGTGCTGTTTTCGCAGCCCGATCTGCTGCTGCTGGACGAACCGACCAACTACCTCGACCTCGAAGGCGCGTTGTGGCTGGAGAGCTATTTGGCGAAATATCCGCACACGGTCATCATCATCAGCCACGACCGTGGGCTTTTGAACCGGGCTGTTGGCTCGATCCTGCATTTGGAGGATCGCAAGCTCACCTATTACGCGGTTCCTTATGACAAGTTCGCCGAGCGCCGTGCCGAACGTCTGGCACAAGCGGAGTCGGAGAACGCCAAGGCCAAAGCCCGCATCGCCCATCTGCAAAGCTTCGTGGATCGCTTCCGCTACAAGGCGTCCAAAGCTGTTCAGGCCCAATCCCGCCTGAAGATGATTGAACGCATCCAGCTGGTCTCTACCCCGCAAGAGGCCGCTTTGCGCGCGTTTTCCTTCCCCGAGCCCGAGGAACTGTCGCCGCCCATCATTCAGATCGAAGGTGGTGTAACCGGCTATGGCGAGGTCGAGGTTCTGCGTCGCCTGAACCTGCGCATTGATCAAGACGACCGGATCGCGCTGCTGGGTAAGAACGGTCAGGGAAAATCGACTCTGTCCAAGCTCTTGTCAGACCGTCTGCCCCTGATGGCCGGCAGAATGGCCCGCAGTAACAAGCTGCGGATCGGTTACTTCGCGCAGCATCAGGTGGATGAACTGTATGTGGATGAAACGCCTCTGGACCACCTGCGCCGACTGCGCCCGGATGAGGCGCCGGGCAAGTGGCGGTCGCGTCTGGCCGGGTTTGGCCTGAACGCCGATCAGGCCGAGACAAAGGTTGGGCGCTTGTCTGGTGGGCAAAAAGCCCGCCTTTCGCTGCTGCTCGCCACCATCGACGCGCCGCATATGCTGATCCTCGACGAGCCGACCAACCACCTTGACATCGAAAGCCGAGAGGCATTGGTCGAGGCGCTCACTGCCTATTCCGGTGCGGTTGTTCTCGTCAGCCACGACATGCACCTGCTGTCGCTGGTGGCGGATCGGTTGTGGCTGGTCTCGGACGGGACGGTCAAGCCGTTCGACGACGACCTCGAGGCCTATCGCGCGATGCTGTTGGCCCGGGACAAGCCAGTCAAAACAAAGCCGCAGGCTGCAAAGCCCAAGCGCCCGTCTCGTGAAGCGATGCTGGCCCTGCGCGCCGATCTGCGCAAATGCGAGGACCGGATCGAAAAGCTAACGAATATGCATGAGAAACTCTCGGCCAAGCTGGCGGATCCGGCGCTGTACGAGGATGACAGGATCAACGATCTTGAGACCTGGAACCGCAAATTCGCCGAGGTGTCCGAAGCCATGACAAAAGCCGAAGCCCTATGGGTGGCCGCAGCGGAACGCCTTGAGCAAGCTGAGAATGCCGCATGATGGACCTGGCCTTTTTCATTACAGCATTCACCACCTTGTTCGTGGTGATCGACCCGTTTGGCACCACGCCGATTTTCGTAGCGCTGACGCAGGACATGGATGCGAAGACTCGGCGCAAGACTGCCTTTCGTAGCTGCCTGACCGCCGTCTTCATCCTGATCGCCTTTGCCGCTTTTGGCGAGGCACTGCTGGGCTTTGTCGGGATCTCGATGGCCGCCTTTCGCGTTGCAGGCGGAGCTTTGCTGTTCCTCACCGCGCTGGACATGCTGTTCGACCGCCGCACCAAACGCCGCGAAGACCGGGCCGAGGAAGAGGAACATCCTGACCCGTCTGTCTTCCCTCTGGCCATTCCGCTGATCGCGGGGCCGGGTTCGATCGCGACGATCATCCTGCTAGCCGGTCAGCATCCCGGCGTGCTGGGCATTGTCGAGGCCTGCATCGTCATGCTTGCGGTGATGTCCGTTGTCCTGATCTTCTTTCTGGCTGGCGGGTTGATCGGCCGCATTCTAGGCAAGACCGGGCTGAACGTCCTGACCCGACTGCTGGGTATGTTGCTGGCGGCTTTGTCGGTTCAGTTCATTCTGGATGGCCTCAAGGCCTTTGGATTTGCGGCCTGACCCCCCATATACTGCTGTGTAGCGAGTAAGGATTTCGGCATGGACACCGACAATGTAATGCGTTTGGTCTACCTTAGTGTGCTGGGCACAGCCGTTGTGTTCTGGTTCCTGGCGCAGAACCGCCAATCGCTGAATAAAACCCTGCAGCAAGTCATGGCCTGGGTGTTCATCTTTGTCGGCGTCGTGGCCGTTGTTGGCCTGTGGGAAGATATCCGCACAACGGTCGGCCCTGCTCCGCAGATGACGGTGACAGGTGAGTCGATCGAGGTCCCCCGTTCGGCGGACGGGCATTACTATCTGCCGGTTCAGGTGAACGGAGAACCGATCACCTTTCTGGTCGATACCGGTGCTAGCCAGATTGTTCTCAGCGACAAAGACGCCAGACGCGCGGGGATCGACCCGAACCAGTTGAACTACTTTGGCCGCGCCCTGACCGCCAATGGAGAGGTTCGGACCGCTCCGGTGCGGCTGGACACGCTGACGGTGGGGCCAATCACCGACCAGAATGTCTCGGCCTGGATCAACGAAGGTGAGTTGCACAAGTCGCTTCTGGGCATGGACTACCTGCATCGTTTTTCGAATATCCAGTTCACCGATGGACGTATGATCCTGTCGCGCTAGGCATGTGTGACGCTTGAGAACAAAATGGGAACATGATATGAGTTACTCATGTCTGTTCAGCTTCTTGGTCAAAAGCCCGCGCGCGCCGCGCCGGGGGTAACTCTACAGGATAGAATCACCCTGCAACTGGGGCGCGTGCATGAAGGCTGCGGCCCCGCGCGGCGCAGCTTTGCCATGTGGCTGGCCGGTCAGATGCAAGGGCCGGTCCTATGGATTTCCCCTGCGTGGGAACCCGGCCAGTTGAACCCAGACGGGATGATGCCCTTTGCCGATCCCGCCCGGTTCATCTTTGTCCGCCCCACCCGCGCCGAGGACCTGCTGTGGTGCATGGAAGAAGCGCTGCGCAGCGGGGCCATCCCGCTGATCGTTGGGGATCTGCCCGGCGCGCCGGGGCTGACGCCCGTGCGCCGGATGCATCTGGCCGCCGAACAGGGCGGCACCATGGGGCGGGCCCCGCTAGGCCTGCTGCTGACGCCCGGTGATGGAGGTGCGCAAGGGATCGAGACTCGCTGGCACATGGCCGCCGCGCATCAGGGCGAGGCGCGCCGCTGGACCCTGACCCGCCGCCGCGCCCGTGCCTTGCCTCCGGCCCGTTGGACGGCCACGCAGATCAAACCGCGCGCCGGATTACAGCTTGAAAAGATCGCCGCCGTGGACTGAGCGCAGCAGATCACGCATTTTTTTGTTGGCCCAAGGGGTCGCGCGCCCTAGCGTCCGGTCATGAGAGATTTGACCCGACGTACCGTTCTTGCGGGGCTGGCGACCCTACCCTTCGCCCAAACGCTGCATGCAGCGCTCAGCCCCTATGCCCTGTCGGAAAGCGATACGAAGGTTGGTTTCAGCTTCGATCTGTCCGGCGTCGCGCAAAGCGGTACCATGCCGATCCGGACAGCGGATGTTCAGGTGGATACAACCCGCCTGCAGAACAGCCGGGTTCAGGTGGCATTGGACGTGAGCAAAGCCAAAACCCGCCTACCCTTTGCGCGCGCGCCCATGCTCAGTCCCAGTGTACTGGACGCCGAAAGCCATCCGACCATCACCTTCGTCTCAACCGAGATCGAGCTTGGGCAGGATGGACGCATCTCGGACGGGGCCCGTATCACCGGGGACCTGACAGTTCGGGGTGTGACGCGTCCGATCACTTTGGAAGCCAGCCTCTACCGGCCACAGGGAACAGCGGCGGGTGATCTGGATCGCCTGTCGATCAGCCTGAAGGGAGCGCTGAACCGGCACGACTTTGGAGCCTCGGGCTATCCTGATCTGGTGAATGACACCGTCACACTGGACATTCGCGCCGAAATCAGCCGCCTCTGACCAAAGGCGAAAGTTCAAAAACGACTCCTTGACGTCGAATAGCTGCGCGCATTGTTTGAAAGCCTCGCCAAGGTGGACCCATCATGCGCACGATCATTTCCTTTGCCGCCCTGTTCCTTTCGGTCATTCTGCTGCAATTGTCGACCGGCGGCGTTGGGCCGCTTGATGCCATTTCCGGCATCACGCTGAATTTCACGACCGAGCAAATCGGTCTGCTAGGCTCGGCGCATTTCATCGGTTTCTTTGTCGGCTGCTGGTGGGCTCCGCGTCTGATGGGCAGCGTCGGGCATTCCCGCGCCTTTGCGGTCTGCACCGCACTGGGCGCGATGGGCCTGATTGGCCATACACTGACCGAAAATCCCTATGTCTGGGCGTTCCTGAGGATCGCATCCGGCACCTGTGTCGCCGGGTGTTACACGGTGATCGAGGCATGGCTGAACGCGAAAGTCACGAATGAGACTCGCGGGCGCGCCATGGGCACCTATCGCATCGCCGATATGGGTGCATCGCTGTGCGCGCAGTTGATCATCGCGGTCCTGCCGCCTGCCTCCTACGTCTCGTACAATCTGCTAGCGATCCTGTGCTGCGCCTCCTTGCTGCCGCTGACCCTGACACGCGCCAGCCAACCCGCAACCCCCGACGCGCCGCGCCTGCGCCCCAAACTGGCCTGGCGCAGCTCTCCTTTGGCGGTTGCCGGAGTCATCGTTGCTGCGCTCAGCTCTGCCTCATTCCGTATGGTCGGCCCCGTCTACGGACAAGAGGTTGGGCTGGGCATAGATCAGATCGCCTTCTTCCTCGCCTCGTTTGTTCTGGGTGGCGCGATGGCGCAGTATCCGATGGGGTGGCTTGCGGACAAATACGACCGGCGCTGGGTATTGATCTGGCTGTCTGCCGCTGCGGTGCTGAGTTGTGGAATAACCATGATGGCCAGCAACACAGGAACGCTCGGGGTGATGCTGGCGGCATGGGTTTTCGGCTTCACCACCTTCCCGATCTTTTCGGTCTCCTCGGCTCATGCCAACGACTTTGCCACCACTGAACAACGGGTCGAGCTGTCTGCGGCACTGATGTTCTGGTACGCGCTGGGCGCGATTGCCTCGCCCTACATCTCCTCCACTCTGATCGAGAAATTCGGCCCGGGTGCGCTGTTTGCCTTTGTCGCTGTTGGTCATTTGGGTCTGATAGCCTTTGGTCTGGCCCGGATGCGTTCACGCCCCACCCCAGAGGAGCGGACGAACTATGTCTATGCCCCCAGAACGTCCTTCACGATTGGGCGCTTGTTAAAACGCTCGCGCGAGGAATAGAGAAAGGGCCGGGACACCCTTGGTGCTATTGTTCTACGGATTGGAGATCTGTTCTATCGGACAGTCCGACCAGCACGAAACGGTCAAGGAGTCTGTCCCGCAGAACAAGAACGTCCGTGCCTTGCTCAAGCGTGTCTCGGTCCTGCAACGGCTCTGCTTGTATGTAATGGGGATTGCCGAACCGATCCATGACGCGCACTTCTGCCGGTCGTCCGCGAGAGGCAGCGCCTTGCGTCACCACACCAATGCGCTGTGCCAGCACCCGTTCAGGCACCCAGTCCGTTTTCGCTTTCGGCATCAGACGGGTAAAGGTCGGGCCAAACCGGCGCGCAAACCACAGGCCAAAAACACCCGCCGGGATAGTCGCCAACCCAACAGGCAAGTCGGAGCCCAAAAGGTCCTCCACGATCAGTTGAACGCCAATCCCGACAACAGCAAAACCGACCAGCAGGACCACCAGCCAAATCATGATCGGCACATCGCCAATCCCCAGCTGCGTCAGTGTTCCTTTCACAGAGGCAGCAGGAACCTCGGCCTCGATCTCGGCCAGTTCCAACGCACCCAGATCAATGCCGGCTTCGCTATCGAGATCAAAGTCCGCAACAGTAGGACCAGGGGCTTTCGGGTCAGCTAGACCTTCACTGGCCAGAAGACTTCCATCAAAAAGCGCGGCGATGAGCTCGGCCCCCAACAGGCCAAACAGCAGCGCAAGCGCCATCGTAAAAGGCGTGAATGCGCTTTGGAGGAGAAAATCGAACATAAACAAACACCATGAAATCGCAGTTCATTTGCATGCAACAGGCGCAGAACGTCGTACAATAAGATCAAAAGGCCGGAAATCCATTGGCCACCTGAACGGTAGCGCCCTCCCGTGCCGGAATACAATCGACAATTTAGTCGCGGGGCTTTTTTTCCACCGCAACCATGGTTTTCGTGTCTTCCATGACAAACCCGGTCTTTTGCTGATCGGTTACATAAGGTAGACGGGCGCGCAGACAGTTACGTGGACACGCAAAATGGCTCGGATTCTCATCACCTCGGCGATCCCCTACATCAACGGGATCAAGCACCTCGGCAACCTGATCGGCTCGCAATTGCCTGCCGATCTGTACGCACGTTACCAGCGTGGCCGGGGGAACGAGGTCATGTTCCTCTGCGCCACTGACGAACACGGCACCCCGGCCGAACTGGCCGCGGCCAAGGCAGGCAAGCCCGTCGCGGAGTACTGCGCCGATATGTATTCGGTACAGGCCGATATCGCCAATCGCTTTGGCCTGAGCTTTGATCACTTTGGACGCTCGTCCAGCGAACAGAACCGCCACCTGACGCAGCACTTCGCAGGCAAGCTGGATGAGGCCGGTCTGATCCGTGAGGTCAGTGAAAAGCAGGTCTACTCGAACGCCGATGGCCGGTTCCTGCCGGATCGCTATATCGAAGGCACCTGCCCCAACTGCGGCTACGACCGTGCGCGCGGTGACCAGTGCGAGAACTGCACCAAGCAGTTGGACCCAACCGATCTGATCGAGCCGCGCAGCGCAATCAGCGGCTCGACCGACCTTGAAGTGCGTGAAACCAAACACCTGTATCTACGCCAATCGGCGATGAAGGATCAGCTCGATGCGTGGATCGACAGCAAGACGGACTGGCCGATCCTGACCACATCCATTGCAAAGAAATGGCTGCATGACGGAGACGGGTTGCAGGATCGCGGCATCACCCGCGATCTGGACTGGGGTGTTCCGGTCAAGAAAGGCGATCAGGACTGGCCGGGTATGGAGGGCAAAGTCTTCTATGTCTGGTTCGACGCACCGATCGAATACATCGCCTGCGCCAAGGAATGGGCCGACGCGAATGGCAAGACGGATGCGGATTGGGAACGCTGGTGGCGCACCGACAAAGGTGCGGACGACGTGCGTTACGTGCAGTTCATGGGCAAGGACAACGTCCCCTTCCACACGCTGTCTTTCCCAGCCACCATTCTGGGTTCAGGCGAGCCGTGGAAGATGGTCGATCACCTTAAGTCCTTCAACTACCTGAACTATGACGGCGGTCAGTTCTCGACCTCGCAGGGCCGCGGCGTGTTCATGGATCAGGCGCTGGCCATTCTGCCCGCCGATTACTGGCGCTGGTGGCTGCTGAGCCATGCGCCGGAAAGCAGCGACAGTGAGTTCACGTGGGAGAATTTCCAGCAATCGGTAAACAAAGACCTCGCCGACGTTTTGGGCAACTTCGTCAGCCGGATCACCAAATTCTGCCGCTCGAAATTCGGCGAAGCCGTGCCCGAAGGCGGGACATTCGGCGCGCGCGAACAGGAACTTATCGCCGACATCACCCGCCGCGTCCGCGCCTATGAAGGCCACATGGAGGCCATGGAAGTCCGCAAATCCGCGCAAGAGCTTCGGGCGATCTGGGTGGCCGGTAACGAATATCTGCAATCCGCAGCCCCGTGGTCGACCTTTAAGGAAGACCCCGAACAGGCGGCAGCACAGGTGCGCCTTGGCCTCAATCTGATCCGCCTCTATGCGGTTCTGAGCGCGCCCTTTATTCCCGACGCTTCAGCCAAGATGCTGAGTGCAATGAATACGCTGGATACAAGCTGGCCCGAAGATGTCGAGGCCGCGCTGAACGCCCTGCCCGCAGGTCATGCGTTCTCGGTACCTGATGTCCTGTTCGCCAAGATCGCCGACGAGGACCGTGAAGAGTGGCAGGAGAAATTTGCGGGTACGCGCGACTGACACAAGCTGCATGAAGTTCTGAAACGGGGGCCTCGACGGCCCCCTTTCTTTTGGGCCCTTCAAATAGCACGAACCCCGTAAACCGGTCTGGTTGCACGGGATTTTCGCAACCCACCAACCATCCCAACCTTTCAATCACCTTGAGATATGTTTGCAAAACGGCCATCCTGCCCTCAAGTTCTGCCGACTCGTCGCTTTTTAAGGCTGCGAATAGGCTCAGTTTTTTGAAATGTATGAGGCTTTTGACATGTCCGTCGCTCTGAAGCAGCCCCGCAACCGGTCTCGTGGTGCTGTCACCGCACTGTGCCGCCCTCTAGTCATTTTGTCATGCATCGGTTTTGGCTATCCGGCACTTGCGCAAGACGAAAGTGAAGCGCCCGCCGCAAAAGTGTCGATCGCCGCAGCCTACACCGAAGAGATCACCGACGAGGCAAGCTTTATCGGCCGTGCAGAAGCCATCAATAAGGTCGACATCGTCGCGCGCGTCAGCGGATTTCTTGATAGTCAGGAGGTCGAAGATGGCGCCCTGGTGACCGAGGGCGATCTGCTGTTCAAGATCGAACCGGACCTCTATGAGGCGACGCTTGAGGCGCGGAAAGCAGATCTTGACCGCGCCGAAGCCAATTTGGAGCTGGCCAAGGTCGATCTCGCGCGGAAAGAGGAACTCTTTAGACGCGACGCAACCCCAGAGTCAGAACGTGACATCGCGCGTGCCAACGAACTGGTCGCCGAGGCCGAGGTCAAAGCCGCAAACGCCGCTATTCAGCAAGCTGAGCTGGACCTCAGCTATACCGAGATCCACGCGCCCTTTACCGGTCGCCTAGGCCGGGTCACCACGAGTGTAGGCGATGTGGTTGGCCCCACGAACCCACCGCTGGTTAACTTGGTCAGCGAAGCGCCGATATATGTAAACTTTTCCTTGAATGAGAAACAGTTTACCTCGGTTCTTCAACAGGTTGGTGAAAGTGCTGCCTCTCTGGCGGAAAGCAACAAAAGCCCCAATGTGCATGTCATTCTGCCGAACGGAACCGAGCTGGATGAAACCGGTGAGATCGTCTTTGTCGACAACCGCATCGATCCGCTGACCGGCGCCATTACGGTGCGGGCCGAGTTTGACAATACAGATCGCCTGATCATCGACGGCGCGTTTGTCAATGTGCAGATCGAGGCACTGGAGCCGACCCTTCAGGTCCTGATCCCTCAGGCAGCATTGCAGCGTGACCAGCGCGGCGAGTTCGTACTGGTTGTCAATGACCAGCAGATGGTCGAACAGCGCTATATCACGACTGGCGACTCCGTGGGCACGGCCATCATCGTCTCGGAAGGTCTGCGCGAAGGTGAAAGCGTGATTGTCGAGGGCCTGCAACGCGTGCGCCCCGGCGTGGCGGTGGACGCGGTTGTCGCGTCCGAGCAGCCGGGAGAATAAGGCATGTTCTCAGCCCTGTTCATCAGCCGGCCCAAGCTGGCGCTTGTCATTTCTCTCGTCCTGACGATCATGGGCAGTATCGGTTATATGGTTCTGCCGGTCGCCCAGTTCCCGGACATTACACCTCCGGTGGTCAGCGTCTCGACCACCTATACCGGCGCCAATGCCGAGACCGTAGAAAACACCGTCGCCGCGCCAATCGAGGCGCAGGTCAATGGTGTGGACGACATGATCTATATGACGTCGACCTCTTCCGACAACGGCTCCTATTCGTTGAACGTTACCTTTGAGGTCGGCACTGACCCCGATATCGCCTCGGTCAACGTGCAGAACCGCGTTGCCCAGGCCATGTCATCACTTCCGTCCGAGGTAACCTCATCCGGCGTGGTGACGCAGAAGGCATCGACCAACATGCTGTTGCTGGTCACTCTGACCTCGCCCAATGGCACTTATGACAGCGTGTTTCTGTCCAACTATGCCTCGATCAACCTGAAAGACGCTCTGGCGCGGGTTCAAGGTGTGGGTAAAGCGGATGTTCTGACCAATCTGGAATACGCCATGCGGATCTGGATGGATCCCGACCAGATGGCTGCTCTGTCGATCACGCCCGGCGATGTGATCAATGCCATTCGCGAACAGAATATCGAAGTCTCCGCAGGCTCCATCGGTGCCCCTCCGGTGCCCGAGGGACAGACCTTTCAATACACGATCAAAACCAAAGGGCGCCTGACATCGGCAGAAGAATTTGGTGACATCGTAATTCGAACGGGTGACGCCGGTTCCATTGTGCGCGTACGTGACATTGGACGCGTTGAATTGGGTGCCGAATACTATGCGGCGTCAGGCTATTTCGATGCGGTGCCTGCGACCGTGATCGGCATTTACCAGGCTCCCGGCGCTAACGCGCTTGCTGTATCCGAGCGTGTGCAGGCCGAGCTTGACCGCCTGTCCCGGTCCTTCCCCACAGACGTGGAATACAGTGTTCCCTTCAACACCACCGACTTCGTTGAAGCTTCGCTGAACGATGTGGTCTCGACCCTGATCCTGACGTTCATTCTGGTGATCTCGGTCGTGTTCGTTTTCCTAGGCAGTTGGCGAGCGACGATCATTCCAGCGGTGGCGATCCCGGTCTCGTTGATCGGGACATTCGCCTTCCTACTGGCCTTCGGAATGTCACTGAACACGATTTCGCTTTTCGCCTTGGTTCTGGCCATCGGGATCGTGGTGGATGACGCCATCGTGGTTGTAGAAAACGTCGAGCGGATCATTGCGGATGAGGGGCTGCCCCCAGCCGAAGCGACCCGAAAAGCGATGGGCCAGATCACTGGCCCTGTTATCGCGACGACGCTAGTTCTGCTGGCCGTTTTCGTACCGGTAACCTTTATGCCTGGTATCTCGGGCAGGCTGTACTCGCAGTTTGCCGTGACCATTTCGACGGCGGTTGTGATCTCGTCCATCAACGCTCTGACGCTTTCGCCAGCCCTGTGTGGCCTGGTTCTTCGCGCACGCTCTGGCCCGCCAAAAGGGCTGCTGGCGCTGTTTGAAGGTCTGATCGGAACCGTCCGAAACGGCTATGTCGCCATCGTGCGTAAACTGCTGATCCTGCCGATTGTCGCGCTGGGTGTGATTGTCGCCTTGGGGATGGGAACCGGGACGATCATGTCCAACACCTCCAGCGGATTTATCCCGCTTGAGGACAATGGCTATCTGTTCGTGGATATCCAACTGCCCGATGCCGCCACGCTGGAGCGGACCGAGACGATCTCGGCCCGTGTGGACGAACAGATCCGCGAAATTCCGGGCGTTGCCAGCACCGTTCTGATCAATGGCTTCTCGCTGCTGAACGGCACCACGACCAACGGTGCGGCGATTTTCGTCAACCTCGAAAACTGGGCCGACCGGCAGGAAGAAGACCTGAGTGCCGACGCCATCCTCGCCAAGGTGCTTGCGATTGCGAACGGTGAATCCGCGGCTTCGATCGTGGCCTTCAACCCGCCGCCCATTCAGGGCCTCGGCATGTCGGCCGGTGTCGAGATGGAGGTGCAACAGACAGGTGGTGGCTCGCCTCAGGATCTGGCTTCGGCTGTTGGCTCATTCGTTTACGCGGCGAACCAGCGGCCCGAGATCGGCCAATCATACACGACCTTCCGCGCCAACGTTCCGCAGCTTTTTGTTGATCTGGATCGGGAAAAGGCCAAGACCCTGCAGGTCTCGGTCGCCGAGATTTTCCAGACGATGCAGGCGCAGCTGGGGTCCTACTACGTGAACGACTTCAACCTGTTCGGTCGTGTCTACCGCGTGATGATTCAGGCTGATGGCACCTATCGCGACAATGTCGAAGATATCTCGAACCTCTATGTCCGCTCGCAACAGGGTGAGATGGTTCCACTGGGCACATTGATTGACGTGGAAAACGTGTTGGGACCGGTCTTGCTGAAGCGGCACAACCTGTTCCGGTCGGCCACGGTGACGGCGGTGCCCGCTCCGGGCCTGTCCACCGGTGACGCGATCAATGTGATGACCGAGGAATCGGCCACTGCCCTGCCCCCCGGTTACGCCTTCGAATGGACCGGCACAGCACAGCAGCAGCTGGCCTCGGGCGGTCTGGTCATCGTGATCCTTGGGCTGGCGATCCTGTTTGGCTACCTGTTCTTGGTGGGCCAATATGAAAGTTGGACCTTGCCGGTGTCGATCCTGCTGTCGGTGATTGTCGCCCTGTTCGGTGCGGTCGCGGCCGTGGCGATCGTGGGCAGTGACATCAACCTCTATACGCAGATCGGGATGATCATGCTGGTGGGGCTTGCCTCAAAGAACGGCATTCTGATCGTCGAGTTCGCGATGGAGCAACGCGCCAAAGGCCTTTCGATCAAGGACGCCGCAGCCGAGGCCGCCTATCAGCGTTTCCGAGCTGTGATGATGACGGCGCTGTCCTTCCTATTGGGGGTTGTCCCGCTATTAGCCGCCAATGGCGCGGGGGCGGCAAGCCAGAAGGCCATCGGTGTCGCCGTGTTCGGCGGCATGCTGGCCGCCACATTGGTCGGCGTGATCCTCGTGCCTGTCCTCTACGCCCTGATGCAGGGGCTGCGGGAATGGATCAAGGGCAGCAAGAATGATCCCGGCCCGTCCGAGGAAACCGCCTAAGAAAAAGCCCCGCCAAATCGGCGGGGCTTTTTGTTATTAAGCTGCGTCGTCCTTTTTCAACCGCTCTGACATCCACTGGTCAATGCGCGCGATCTGGTCAGCACTCAAACGCAGCCCCAGCTTGTTGCGACGCCAGACCACGTCCTCGGCGCTGAGGGCGTATTCTTTGTCCATCAGCCATTCGAGTTCTCGCGCGGTGAGGGTTGCACCGAAGTCTTCACCCAAATCAGCATCGTCTTGTGCTTCCCCCAACACGGCACGCGCCTCTGTCCCGTATGCGCGGATCAAACGGGCCGCCCATTTCTCAGTGAGGAACGGATAGTCCCGGATCAACGTCTGCTTGAGGTCCTGCACGCCATCGACGGGAAAGTCTCCACCAGGCAAAGACACGCCCGCTGTCCAAGGGCCCGGCAGGTTTGGGAAATGCTCGGCGACTTTCTCAAGCGCGCTCTCCGCCAGGCGACGGTAGGTCGTGATCTTGCCTCCGAACACGTTCAAAACAGGCGCCCCGCCCTGAGCATCAACCTTCAAGGTATAGTCTCGCGTCGCCGCCGTCGCGCTGCTGGCCCCATCATCATAGAGCGGCCGTACGCCGGAATAGGTCCAGACGATATCGTCCTGCGTCACCGGTTTCTTGAAATACTTGGTTGCGAACTCGCACAGGTAGGTCTGTTCGGCCTCGGTGCAGACCGGAGGCTCAGAGGGGTCAGAATGATCCTGATCCGTCGTACCGATCAGGGTAAAATCCTGCTCATAGGGAATGGCAAAGATGATGCGGCCATCTTCGCCTTGGAAGAAGTAACACTTGTCGTGATCGTAGAGCTTCTTTGTGACGATATGACTGCCGCGCACTAGACGAACCCCCTCGCGTGAGTTCACCCGGATCTTGGTCTGGATGATGTCCCCTACCCACGGGCCGCCCGCATTGATCAGCATTCTCGCCCGGACCACTTGGCTTTCCCCGGTCGCCCGGTCGCGGATGGTGACATGCCACAACTCGTCAACTCGTTCGGCCGAGACAACTTCGGTCTGCACCATGATCCGCGCACCCCGGGATTCGGCGTCGCGCGCGTTTAGCACCACCAGCCGCGCATCTTCGATCCAGCAGTCCGAATACTCATAGGCAGTCTCGAATTTGCCCTGTAATGGACCACCTTCCGAAGCGCTTCGCAGATCCAGCGACTTCGTCCCCGGCAAAATTTTACGCCCCCCAAGGTTGTCGTACATGAACAGACCCAGTCGGATCAGCCACGCCGGACGACGTCCGCGCATCCAAGGCATGACGGTGCTGAGCAGCTTCGATGTAGGCGTCTCGGAATCAAAGCGCATGTCCTTGTGATAGGGCAGCACAAAGCGCATCGGCCAGCTGATATGGGGCATGGCGCGCAACAGCGTCTCGCGCTCGATCAGCGCCTCGCGCACCAGCCGGATCTCAAAATACTCCAGATAGCGCAGTCCGCCATGAAACAGCTTGGTCGAGGCTGACGATGTTGCCGATGCGAGATCATTCATCTCAACCAAGGTGACAGACAGACCCCTCCCCGCCGCATCCCGCGCGATCCCGCATCCGTTGATCCCACCGCCGATGATGAACAGGTCGCTGATCTGATCGTCCGTCGCTTGCATGGCTTGTGATTCCCTATCCAATCTGGTTGCGCGCATTAATCAGAACTACATTCGCGTAATCAATGTTTATGTTCGTTTATTTTCGCTTTGCAACGCACCTATGAAAATTCTGCATGGCCGCTTGCTAATCTTGACCAAAAGAAGAAAAACGAAAGCAACTTACCTGAATGGGATCCCACATGTCGCTCTCTTTCCGCCAATCCGACATTCTTGAGATCGCCAGCACCGAGGGCCGCGTTACGGTTGATGGTCTGGCCGAGCGGTTTGGCGTGACGGTCCAGACTATCCGCCGGGACCTGTCCGAGCTGGCCGATGCCGGCAAGCTGGACCGCGTTCATGGGGGGGCTGTCCTGCGCTCCGGCGTCTCCAACATCGGGTATGAGGATCGCCGGACCCTGAATGCAGACGCCAAGGTCAGAATGGCGAAGGCCTGCGCCAATGACATTCCGGACGGCGCGTCGGTCTTCATGAATATCGGCACCTCAACCGAGGCCGTGGCGCGGCAGTTGCTGAACCACAAGGACCTGATGGTGGTGACGAACAACGCGAATGTCGCCAATATTCTCGTCGAAAACCCCGATTGTGAGATTGTGGTGGCCGGTGGTGTCTTGCGCCGCTCGGACGGAGGGTTGGTGGGCAATCTTACCGTCTCGACCATCCGTCAGTTCAAGTTCGACTATGCGGTGATCGGATGCTCCGCACTGGACCCCGATGGTGATCTACTGGATTTCGACTTTCAGGAAGTCCATGTCAGCCAGACGATTATCACGCAGGCCCGGCGCACTCTGCTGGTGGCCGATCACTCTAAATTCCAGCGGCTTGCCCCTGCCCGCATCACCTCGCTGGCCGAAATTAATGGCTTCTACACCGATCAGCCGCTGACCCCCGACCTCGCGGCGAAATGTGCCGAATGGGGCACGGGGCTAATTGTCTGTCCTGACTGATCCGCTCTGCCTCGGGTTCGGAAACGCTTGGTCCCAAAACAAAGTCATTGACGAGACAGGGGCCTACGTCTGAGGATGAGACAACCTTCCCGACAGGAGGCATCGAGCATGGGACTTTTGGGGCAGCCGCTAGGCTACTACGACTATCTGACATTCGTGGCACTGATCCTGCTTCTGGCAGCGGTGATGGCGCTGTTTCTCTTCCTCATGGGGCTGCCCGGACGGATCGCGATCAAGCGCAATCATCCACATGCCGAGGCCGTCAAGATCATGGGATGGATGGGTTTTTTGGCTGTTGTGCCATGGGTTCATGCCTTCATGTGGGCGTTCCACGATGGCGTGACGGTCGACATGCGCCGCGGTCCGGAAGAGGAGAAAGACGCCATCCGCAAGGATATCGAACGCCTCGGTGGTACGGTTAAAGAAGAATACCAGGCTGCGCCCGACGAGACGCAGAAAAGCTAAGGCCAAAGGAAACACTCAGACATGTTCGTCGCCCTCGGCATTACGCTGTTCTACATCATTTTCGTCTGGTTCATCTTCTTCAAGATGGAGTGGCTCAAGTTCAACATTGCCTGGGGGATTGTGTCCTTCTGGGTAGGGGCGCATTTGCTGCTGATCTTCCTCGTCGCGCTGCGCTTCTTTCAACCCTTCTCGGTCGACAGCCATGTGGTGCGCTCCACGATTCAGATCGTACCAAAACTGACGCAGCCGACTATTCTGACCGAAGTCTTGGTCGAGCCGAACACGCAAATCACCAAGGGCGACCCGCTCTATCGTTTTGACGACACCGTCTTTTCGTTGGCCGTCGACAATGCCAAGGCACAACTGGTTGCCGCCGAGCAGAATGCCAAGATTCTGGAGCAGGACGTTATCGCCTCGACCGAAGCTGTGGAACGCGCCAACGCGCAGCTTGCCTATGCGCTCACCCAGCAGGCCCGGTATGAGAACCTCGTCCCCGCAGGCGGCGCGCGTCAGGATGAGTTGGATCGCTGGAACGAACAGGTGACCGAGGACACCGCCTCGGTCAAACAGGCCGAGGCCAATCTTGAGAAAGCAAAGCTGGCGCAGGCGTCACAGATTGACGGCGTAAACACAGGCATCCTGCAAGCACAGGCGCAGCTGTCCGAGGCCCAGTATTTTCTGGACAACACCACGATCTACGCCCCCGAGAATGGCATGATCGTCTCACAACAGGCCCGTCCGGGTTTGGTAGTGGGTGACATTCGTTTGGGAGCGATAGCCAGTTTCGTCACCGAAGACAGCCCCTATCTTCTGGCAACCTTCCGGCAGCAAAATCTGAAATTTGTTGAGGTAGGGCAAGAAGTTGAGGTGGCACTAGACCTCTATCCCGGTGAAATCCTGACCGGCAAAGTCGAGGCGATCTGGTGGGCCACCCGTCAAGGCCAGTACCTGCCCTCGGGCCGCCTGCCCGGCTTTGAGCTGCCCAAGCTGCCCGGACGAATTGCGGTACAGATCACCGTCGATCTGCCGGAAGAGCACATCCTGCCCGCTGGCGGCCACGCGGCGGTGGCGATCTACACCGGTCAGGGCAAAAGCTTTGAGTTTCTGCGGCGCATCAACATCCGCCTGTATTCCTTCGCCAATTTCATTCGACCGCTGGACATTTGAGGACGCGCATCATGACACGGGCAACCCCCTTTCGACACTTGATGGGAACAGCCCTATGCGCCGCGTTTCTGACGGCTTGCGCGCCGGTTGGTCCGGATTTCGTGCGCCCGAACTCTCCGGTCGTGAAACAGTGGATCGAGGTGAACAGCCCCAGCACCGGGCAAAGCGGCCTGACATCGCGCAGCGCGCCGGTCGTGAAATGGTGGGAGACATTCAATGACCCAACCCTCAACAAGCTGATCGCCGAAGCCTATGCCCAGAACCTGTCTCTGCAGGTCGCTGGCGCGCGGGTCCTGCAGGCGCGGGCGCAGTTGGGCATCGCCTTTGGCGAGTTGTATCCGCAATCGCAGGTCCTAGGGGCCTCAACCGAGCGGCGACAGATCAGCGACAATCTCGGACCCATCGCCGATATCAACCGGATCATTCCGCTAGATACCGAATTCTCGACCTCTCAGGCCGGGTTTGATGCGCAGTGGGAGTTGGACGTCTGGGGCGCGCAACGGCGTGGTGTTCAGGCGGCACGCTCGAACTTGGCGTTGCAGGTGGCGAACTACGATGACGCGCTCGTGACTCTGACGGGCGATGTCGCCGCGCTTTATGTCAACATCCGCGCCTTGCAGGAGTCGCTGGGCGTCGCCCGTGAGAACATCAAACTACAGCAGGAATCGGCAGACCTGACCCAGTTGCGGTTCAACAACGGCATCACCACCGAGTTGGACGTGCAAGAATCCACCGCTCTACTGAACAACACCAAGGCCCTGGTGCCCGAACTTGAGAGCGATCTTCAGCAAACCAAGAACGCTCTGGCCGTGTTGCTGGGAACCACCCCGTCGCGCATGTCCAGCCTTCTGGGCAATTCCGGTCGCATCCCCTCGGCCCGATCCAATGTGGCCGTCGGTGTCCCGGCTGAGCTGCTGCGTCGTCGACCGGACGTGAGAGCCGCCGAATTGGCCGCAGCCACGCAATCGGCCGAGGTTGGCATTGCCATGGCGGATCTCTATCCGCAGTTCATTCTGTCCGGCTCGGTTGGGTTGCAGGCCTCGGGCGGGCGGAACCTGTTCAGCTCGAACAGCACTACGGGCCTCGCCAGCGCTGGAGTCGTTTGGAACGTACTGAACTATGGCCGCATCAAGAACAACGTCCGGGCGCAGGATGCCGCCTATCAGGCGCTCATCGCCAACTATCAGAACACCGTTCTGACCGCCTATTCCGAGGTCGAAAGCGCCATGGTTGCCTATGCGCAGGCGCGCAAGCAGGTCGGGTTCTATAAGCAAAGCGTCGATGCCTCGCGCAAGGCGGCAGAGATCGCCGTCAATCAGTACTCCGACGGGATCGCCGACTACTCCCGCATATTGAACACGCAGACGGCCCTGCTGCGGTCTCAGGCCAATCTGATCGAGGCGCGTCAACAGGTCTCCAGCAATCTCGTCGCTGTCTACAAAGGTCTCGGAGGCGGCTGGCAGATTCGCGAGAACAGAGAGTTCCTGCCAGATACCGTTCTGGCCGAGATGGCTTACCGCACCGATTGGGGCGACCTGCTGCAGGAAACGCCAACCCGCGCCAGCCTGAACTAGAGCGTTTCGGGTTTCACTTAAATCAATGGGCGACGCCAATGTCCCGAGAATGCCGGAGGCATGGCAGGATATTGGCGTCTCAAACTAAACCCGAAACGCTCACGCTATTTGGTCAGGCCCCGCAGGCCCCCTGAGATCAGGATATTCACCTCATACAGGATACGCGGCGCGGCAAGCCCTCCGGGGCTGGCGAGGTAGTTCGGGCTCCACTCCGGATCGAACTTCTGTTTGAACGCGCGCAGCCCTTCGAAGTGATAGAATTGCTCACCATGTTCGTAGACGAACCCGCCGATCCGATTCCAAAGGGAGGCAAGCTGACGGTTCTCAATCCCTGAAAACGGCGCCGCGCCAAGTGAGAACCAGTGGAACCCCTGCTCGGCCCCCCAAGACATCATCTCGGCGAACAGGGCATCCATGACGAAGCTGGGGCTTTCCGGCTCGTAGCGCATCAGGTCCAGCGAAAGCTCGGACTTATGGCCACCTTGAAACAGGTTGGCAAAGGCCATGATCTGACCGGTTTCTCCGTTCCGCAACACGGCGTGGTCGAAGTAGGACAGGTAGTCATCGTCAAACCCCCCCAAGGCGAACCCTTTCTCGGCACCTGCTTTTTGCTCAAGCCAGTGATCGGAAATCGCCCTTAGTTCCGGCAGAACGGGCGCAATTTTTTCTTTTGGAATGATCTCGAACACATAGCCTTCCCGCTCGGCCCGGTTCTTGGCCTGACGGAAGCGTTTGCGGGATTTGCCGTCCAGCGAGAAGTCTTTCAGCGGTACGCGCGCAACCTCTCCGATCTTAAGGATCGACAAGCCGAGGTCCAGAAACGTCGGCAAGTACTTGGTCGAAACGCTGTAGAAGGCGCAGAGCTTGCCCTCTCGATCCGCCATTTCGCGCAGTTGCCAGACCAACTGCTTGCCAGCCGCTTCATCGCCCACAGGTTCACCTTTTGAGATGATAGCATTGCCCGTGTCGGCATAGGCGATGAACGCAGACTCATCAGGTGCAATTAAGAATTGCTTGTCACCTGTCAGGGAGATCTGGGCTTCGGTATCTTCGCTTTCCATCACCAGTCTTTCGACGCATTCTGGGATTTCCGTCCGCACAGGCGCCGGGATCTCGCGCCCGAACAACGACGTCAGGGCCACAATCCCGAGGATGACTGCTACAACAAGGCTGGAGCGCAGGAATCGTGAGGCATCGCCGTTCCACGCGAACTCCCACCACAAGGCATTCTGGTATTGCACATGGGAATAGGCGAAGAGGCCGATCCAGAAAATGACAGCGAGCAGCGCCACAACGCTGACCAGCCAAGGGATATTCAACCGGAAGATCGACGCACCGCTGACGCGGTAGAACGCACCACGGAACAGCGCCAAAACGGCGATCGTGGCCAACATCCCAAACGCCTCATGCGTATCCAACCCTTTGGCCAGTGACGCCGCGAAGCCCGCGACCATCAGCAACATCGCGACCACCCACGCGCGATAGAGCTTGCGGAACAACCCGCGCGACACAAGCAGCAGCAGCACACCCACGGCGCTGCCAGCCAGATGCGAGGCCTCGACAAAGGACAATGGCAAAACCTCGCGCAAAGCACCTAGGCTTTTGCTGTCCGTCGGCAACGCGCCCGAGACCAACAGGATGGTTCCGGCAACAGCCGTCACCCCAGCCGCAACCATCGGCACGATAGGGCGAATGGCGCGATACACCCATGTCCCCGCCCCGATGATCCTGTGGCGCTGCGTCAGCGCCGAGGCAACGGCGATGGACAGGCTGGCTATGGCGAAAGGAAGGAACGTGTATACGACGCGATAAAGCAGCAGCGCCGCAATGACATCTGATCGCCCCGAGGCCCCCAGCCCCGCGATCAGCGTCGCTTCAAACACGCCGATACCGCCCGGCGCATGGCTGACAATCCCAACGGCAATCGCGGCGATGAAGATGGTAAAGAAATACGGATACCCAACCCCAAGGTCGTCCGGCATCAGCACGTAAAGGACCATGGAGGCCCCGACCAGATCGCCAATCGCCGCCAGCGTCAGGCATGAGGCCAGCTTGCCACCCGGCAGTTGGAAGCCGATCCCCAGAACCTCTAACCGACGCCCACCGGTAGAGAGCCAGACAAAAACGACTATCAGCGCGCCAAGCAGCCCCAACCCGATGACGGTTTCAACCGTCGCGCTGATCGGCAGCGCGTTCGAGATACCGTCAGGATGAAAGGTCAAAAGCAGACCGAGAACCAAAACCAGCCCCGTCCAGAACGCTATCCAGGACGTGGCGATGACGCCGGCAACGCGGCTTAGATCAAGGCCCAGAGACGCATATATCCGATATCGGATGGCCGTTCCGGTTATGTAGGAAAAGCCCAAACAGTTGGACACCGCATAGCCACTGGCTCCGGCCATCCCGGCGACCGGCAGAGGGACCTCGCCATCTGCCACGCTTTGCACCGCGAAGACATCGTATAGAGACAGCGAAAAGAAACTGACCGCCGTCCAACACAGAGCATAAAACATCACGCGCCAAGACGTTTCCGAGATATCCGCCTGAACGTCTGCCCATTTCACATGAGAAGACAGCTCATGCAGAACCGTCAATGCAATCAGGGTGACAAAGATCGGGATGGCGATGCGGACCCATGGCTTCTCAAGGAATGCGGTGATCTTTTCGGCCAATTGCACGGCCCGTGGTTCGTGCTGCTGAGTGGTCATATTCGATCAATCCTGCCTGTATCTCCGTCGACTGTGGCATAATTTCCTTGGCCGACAAAGCGCAACGGCCTGTTTCACGCAGCGTTTTCAGAACCTTCCCTTGCGCGTGGACAACAGAAGATTCGTCTCAGACCGAGTGATCCCTTCCATGCGGCGGATCTGGAACAAGACCTCATCCAGTTCGGCCAGCGTGTCCGTACCGATCTCAGCGATCAGGTCCCAGCTTCCATTTGTGGAATGCACGGCTCGCACCTGCCGTAGTGCTCCGATCCGGGCCATTGTGCGTTCGGTCCCGCGCCCCTCGATCTCAAGCATCATCAGGCCCCGGACCGGGCTTTGCGCCACATCGCGCCTGGTCTGAACGGTAAAGCCCACGATCTCGCCCGATTGTTTGAGGCGTTGCAGCCGACTACGAACGGTCGTGCGCGTGACGCCAAGCGTCTCGGCCAGTTCAGACAGCGACGCCCTCGCATCCCGGTGTAGAGCGCTGAGCAGCCTGTTATCCAAATCGTCCATGAATAGCTTCCTTTTCGGATATTCACCTTTCTTATTGAGCAATTTGCTCTCTTCACGCAAGACAGACTGTCACGTTACATGAAGCATATGGATACAAAGAACATAGTTTTGGTTGGCGCCCCCATGGACGCTGGTAAGCGTCGACAGGGTTGCCGAATGGGCCCTGATGCCTACCGTGTGGCCGGGCTGGATCGCGCTCTTGCGGATCTTGGTCATACGGTGACCGACTACGGAGACGTCGCCCCGGATGCGGTCGAGACCCCGGACCACCCGCATCTTTTCGCCCTGCCCGAGTGCATCGGCTGGACGCAGGCTCTGGCCCGGGTCGCGACTGAGGTTTCGCCCCAAGGTGTGCCAATTTTCATGGGCGGCGATCATGCCTTGTCGATGGGAACCGTGGCCGGAATGGCGGATCATGCACAGCGCATCGACCGGCCTCTGTTCGTCCTTTGGCTGGACGCCCATAGCGATTTTCACACACCCGGCAGCACAGACAGCGGCAACCTGCATGGAACACCTGTCGCCTACTTCACCGGCCAGCCCGGCTTCGAAGATTTTCCACCCTTGCCTGCCGTAGTTCCAACCAATCGCGTTGGTATGATCGGATTGCGTTCGGTCGACCCCGCTGAACGCGCCTCGCTTGAGAAGAACCACGCGATGCTGGCCGATATGCGCAGCATTGACGAGCATGGGATCAAAGCGCCCCTCATGGCCTTTCTGGACCGCGTAAGGGCTGAGAACGGCATCCTTCATGTCTCACTAGATGTCGACTTCCTCGACCCTGCGATTGCGCCCGCTGTTGGAACCACCGTGCCCGGAGGCGCCACAGAACGCGAAGCCCATCTGGTCATGGAGCTTCTGCATGAAAGCGGGCTGGTCTGCTCCCTCGATCTGGTCGAATTGAACCCCTTTCTGGATGAACGCGGACGCACCGCAAAACTCATGGTCGATCTGGCCGCATCCCTGATGGGACGCCGGATCTTTGACCGCCCCACTCGGAGTTTCTGATGACTGCACCTTCTGACAAGGCCCTGGTGCCCTTTGTTTCCGTCGACAACATGATGCGGCTGGTTCACCATGTCGGCGTCGAAAAGATGATCATAAGGATCGCTGAGCAGATCGAGGCCGATTTCAAACGCTGGGAAAGCTTCGACAAGACCCCTCGGATTCCGGCCCATTCCCCGCATGGTGTAATCGAACTCATGCCTACTTCAGATGGTGAGGCCTACGGGTTCAAATACGTCAATGGCCATCCGAAGAACACCTCTGAAGGTCTGCAAACAGTAACGGCCTTTGGACTGCTCGCGGATGTCTACACGGGCTACCCGACCCTTCTGACCGAGATGACTATCCTGACCGCCTTACGGACGGCGGCGACATCAGCTCTGGTCGGTCGGTATCTGGCCCCCAAGGGTGCCACCACCATGGCGATGATCGGCAATGGCGCGCAGTCTGAATTCCAATGCCTGGCCTTCAAAGCCATGTGCGGCATCGACACCGTGCAGCTCTATGATACCGACCCGAACGCCACCGCCAAATGCGCTGCCAACCTGCAAGGCAAAGGCCTGAACGTAGTGCCCTGCAAAACCGCCGAAGAAGCGATTGAGGGCGCGCAGATCATCACCACCTGTACGGCCGACAAGAAATACGCCACGATTTTGACCGACAACATGGTCGGCCCCGGCGTCCATATCAACGCGATTGGCGGCGACTGCCCCGGCAAAACCGAATTGCATCGAGATATCCTTATGCGCTCTGAGATATTCGTGGAATACCCCGAGCAAACCCGGATCGAAGGCGAAATTCAGGCATTGGAGGATGACCATCCCGTCACCGAATTGTGGCAGGTCATGACCGGTCAGGCGCGCGGTCGGACAGACGATAAACAGATCACTCTGTTCGACAGTGTCGGCTTCGCCATTGAGGACTTCTCGGCTCTGCGCGTCATCAAGAGTGCAGTCGCGGAGACTGACTTCTTTGAGCCACTGGACATGCTGGCCGACCCCGACGATCCCCGCGATCTGTTCGGGATGCTCATGCGCGCGGGCTAATTTTCTCTCGATCCTGCGCCGGGTCAGTGTCGAAAAGGGGGCTCTGCCCCCCGCCGCCCGTGCCGGGCGACTCCCCCGGGATACTTCTAGCCAGATGAAGAAACGGATCGTTAACCTAAACTCGGTATTCGTCTTATGCGGTACAGGCGGGGACGCCGATGACCGCGCCAGGTGAAGCTCTCCGACGTTGATGTTGGAGAGCGGATCCCTGCTTCATCTGGCTAAAAATATCCCGGAGCGCGAGGCAGAGCCTCGCAAAATCCTAGCCAGCCAATGATGGCAAGTAGAGAACGATGCCCGGAAATGCCACAAGAAGTGCAATGGTGGCCGCGTCTGCCAGGAAGAACGGAGTGACGCCTTTAAAGACATCCTGAACGCTAAGGTCTGGCCGGACCCCTGCCACCACAAAGCAGTTCAGACCAATGGGTGGCGTGATCAGACAGAATTCGGCCATCTTCACCACCAGAATCCCAAACCAGATCGCGCACATCGGGCCGGACATGCCAAAAGCGCTGTCCGCGGCGCTGACGGTTTCCCCTCCGTTCAGGGCCATGACGGCGGGGTAGACAACAGGTAAGGTCAACAGCAACATCCCGATGGCATCCATGAACATGCCCAACACCGCATAGGCCAGAAGGATGCAGATCAGGATCAGCATCGGTGACATCTCAAGCGAGGTGATCCAATCCGAGAATGCGCCCGGAAGGTCTGCAAAGCCCAGGAACCGCACATAGATCAGTACGCCCCAAATGATCGAGAAGATCATGGCCGTCAGCTTGGCTGTCTCTAACAGAGCCGATTTGAACTCGGGCCAGCGCATGCCATGAACCAGGGCGAAACAGAAGACGATGAACGCGCCTATGGCCCCGCCTTCGGTTGGGGTGCCCCATGCCTGTTCGCCGAATGGGTTGTAAACGAAACAGATGATGATCAGGATGACGGCAACAATCGGGATCGCCCCGGGAAGTGCTTGGAACCGTTGTTTCCAAGTGAAACCGGTGACCGGAGGGCCAACGGATTTGAACACAACCGCGATTCCAACAATGAGCAAGCCATAGATCACGGCAGAAAACGCTCCGGGAATGAAGCCGGCCAGCAGTAGTTTGCCGACGTCCTGTTCGACGATGATGGCATAGATCACAAGGATGGCTGACGGCGGGATCAGGGAGGCCAGCGTACCTCCAGCGGCAACGACGCCCGCGGCGAAGCGCTTGTTGTAGCCAACGCTCAACATCTCGGGAATCGCGATCCGGGCAAACACAGCCGAGGTGGCGACCGAAGCGCCAGAGACGGCCGCAAACCCTGCCGTAGCGAATATGGTAGAGACCGCGAGGCCTCCGGGAACCCAAGCGATCCAGCGTTTGGCCGCTTCGAACAGCGCGCGCGTCAGGCCCGCATAGTAGGCAAGGTAGCCGATCAGGATGAAGGTAGGGATCAGGCTGAGCGTATGGGCGGCAACCTTAGAATGCGGCACCTGCCCCGCCGTTTTGACGGCGACGGTGAGAGCCTTGCCAAACCTGTCGGGATCGTAACCGAACTTGGCCCAGAAAATCCAAACCAAGCCGAACAAACCGGCCAGACCTGCCGCAAAAGCCACTCGCATGCCTGTGACCACAAGGACCAGCAGGCCCGCAGTCACCCAAAGGCCGATGTCAATCGTGTCCATCTGTTAGTCCTGCCCTTCGAACTGCTCTGCCTCTGCGGCAGCCTGTGCGGCGGCGTCTTGGATCAAGGGCACCGCCACGGGTGCCTCAAGCCCCAGAACGAACGCGCGGCCATAGCCCCAGATCTGCAAAACCAGCCGGAGTGACAAGACCGAGAACGCCACCGGGGCCAGCAGTTTCGCGGGCCAAAGCGGAATGCCTATGTCAATTGAGCTGTCGCGGCTCCACATCGGCGCGCCGAAATCAAAGGATCGGTCGAAATGGGACCAGCTGCCCCAGACCAATGCCAGCATCAGGACAAGGATCAGGATTACCGAGATCAGCTCGAACAACCACAGCGCCCGTCCGTGCAGACGCGAGATCACAATGTCCATCCGGATATGGCCGCCATCGCGCTGCACGTAAGAGATGCCGAGAAAGGCGATCAGTGGCATCGCCTGTTCGATCCAGTCCACATAGCCCGGCAACGGCGCGTTTATCGCGTTGCGGCCGCTGACCGAGACGACGGCCAGGACCATCAGTCCAAAGACGGCTATTCCGCTGATCAAGGCGAGAGCCCGCTCTAACTTCAGCAAGTGCTGATCGATCTGGCTGAGGCGACTGCCATCCTCCAGCACCGTGGCCTGTCCCGCCATTCCGGTGATCCCTTTTGTCAAGAAAGGCCGGGCGCTAGGACGCGCCCGGCGTATGCGATCAGTTGCCGCCGCGCTGTTGCGTCAGCGTAGTCTGAACTAAATCGTAGAGGTCCTGCGCTGGTAGGCCCTGCGCGCTCATATCTGCAATCCACTGTTCGCGGATCGGATCGGCGGCCTTGGCGCGGAACTCTTCAATGACCGCGTCGTCGATCATTACCTTCTGCACACCCTTTTCTTCCAGGACGCTATCCCATTGCTCCAGAAGCCCAGCATAGTTAGCCAGATAATGCTCAATGGCCTCATCAATCGAGCTATCAAGCGCTTCGCGGTGCTCAGGCGACAGCGCTTCATACGCGTCGATATTCGCAACCACCGGGCAATTCACGGTGCCGGGGTTGAGGTTCGCAGTCCACCAGTCCGCCTCATTGATCGTACCGAAGGACAGGTGCGCGTGCTGCGCGAAGGCGACCGTATCGACCACACCGGATTCCATGGCGTTAAACGCCTCAGTCGCAGGGACAGAGGTTGGGACACCGCCCACGGCCTCAAACGCTTTGCCCAGACCACCTGTTGCGCGAACACGCATGCCCTCGAACGCCGCCAGGTTATCGCGCGGATCGCCGGTGCCGACCAAATTGTACTGCGGCATGGGCGAGGTCATCAGAATTCGCGCATTCCATTGCGCCATTTCTTCGGCCACCGCTGGGTGATCATAAACCGCATGGCTGACGGCAACCTCTTCTTCCAGATTGTTCACGCCCAGAAACGGCAGCTCGAGCACGGTAATCGCGCGGTTCTTGTCGCGGTGATAACCGGCACAGAACTGCGCAATCTCGAATGCGCCGATCTCGATGCCATCCAGGTTCTCGCGCGGCTTCGACAGGCCGCCATAGCTGACATTGATCGTGAACTCTCCACCGGTTTTTTCCGAGACCAACTCGGCCAGTTTTTCGACATGTTCGGTAAAGGCGCGGCGCTTGCCCCAGACCGAGGCGTTCCATTCGGTGGCTGCGGCCTCGGACACGAAGGCAACGCCAAGGGCAGCGACGGCGGCACCGCTCAGCATCTTTTTCATAATATCTTCTCCCTTTGATGCGCCCCCTCCCGAGGCGCTTGAAAAGATGCTAGCGCCAACATGTATATGTGCCAACCCCTGCTTCCTGATAGGTGATTTTCAAGCACATCTTTTGACTCTTGTTGTTCGACGACATAGCTGCGGATCACCACGGAAACGCCCCTCATGGGCCGATCAAATAAATTACACCTTTAATGTTGTTTTTTCACATTAATTTTCAGAGTATCGAATATTTTTGACTAATTTACTTCGTTCGGAGAAATTTCTTTACAAACAAATCCAAAGAATACGGCAATTTATTTCATTATTTTCTGAACCCGGCCATACTTCGATTGGGGAGGAACGGGATCGACAATGCTCAAATAACGAGCAAGAGACGTCCCATAGTTATCCAGCCTAGAGGGAGGAGCCTCAACATGACCACCGCTGCCCAGGCAGATGCCAAGACCTATCCGCCAACCGCAGAGACCGTTGAGCGGGCGCATGTCGATGCCGCGAAATATGAAGAGATGTACGCCGCATCGGTTAACGACCCGGACGCGTTCTGGGGCGAACACGGCAAGCGGATCGACTGGATCAAGCCCTTTACGCAGGTCAAAGATGTCAACTACGATTTCGGCTCGGTTAAGATCAACTGGTATGCCGATGGTACTCTGAACGTCTCGGCCAACTGCCTGGATCGCCATCTGGAAACGCGCGGCAATCAGACCGCAATCATCTGGGAACCGGATGATCCAAATGACGCGGCCCAGCACATCACCTATGCCGAGTTGCACCGCCGCACCTGCCGCATGGCCAATATTCTGGAATCGATGGGCGTTCGTAAAGGTGATCGCGTCATCATCTACCTTCCGATGATCCCCGAGGCCGCCTATGCCATGCTGGCCTGCGCGCGCATCGGTGCGATTCACTCGATCGTTTTTGCAGGCTTCTCGCCTGACGCTCTGGCGGCCCGTGTCAACGGTTGCGACGCCAAAGTCGTCATCACCGCAGATGAAGCCCCTCGAGGCGGCCGCAAGACGCCGCTGAAATCAAACGCAGATGCGGCGCTGCTGCACTGCAAGGACAGCGTAAAATGCCTGGTCGTCAAACGCACGGGTGGTCAGACCACTTGGATCGATGGGCGTGACTACGACTACAACGAAATGGCGCTTGAGGCCGATGACTATTGCGCCCCAGCCGAGATGAGCGCGGAAGACCCACTGTTTATTCTTTACACGTCGGGTTCGACCGGCCAGCCCAAGGGTGTGGTTCACACTACCGGCGGCTATCTGGTCTATGCCGCAATGACCCATGAGATCACCTTCGACTATCATGAAGGCGACGTGTACTGGTGTACGGCAGACGTGGGTTGGGTCACTGGACACAGCTATATCGTTTATGGTCCGCTGGCCAATGGTGCCACAACACTGATGTTCGAAGGCGTACCGACCTACCCGGATGCAGGTCGTTTCTGGGAAGTTTGTGCCAAGCACAAGGTCAACCAGTTCTACACGGCTCCAACCGCGATCCGCGCCCTGATGGGACAAGGAAGTGAGTGGGTCGAAAAGCACGATCTCAGCGACCTCAAAGTTTTGGGTACCGTGGGTGAGCCAATCAATCCGGAAGCCTGGAACTGGTACAACGAAGTTGTCGGCAAGGGCAAATGCCCGATCGTCGATACATGGTGGCAGACTGAAACCGGTGGTCACCTGATGACCCCCCTGCCCGGCGCGCATGCGATGAAGCCCGGCTCGGCGATGAAACCGTTCTTTGGCATCGAGCCGGTGGTTTTGGACCCGCAATCGGGCGTCGAGATTGAAGGAAACGGTGTAGAAGGTGTTCTGTGCATCAAAGACAGCTGGCCCGGCCAGATGCGCACCGTCTGGGGTGATCACGAGCGGTTCGAGAAGACCTACTTCTCGGACTACAAAGGCTACTACTTCACCGGCGACGGCTGCCGTCGTGACGAAGATGGCGACTACTGGATCACTGGCCGCGTCGATGACGTGATCAACGTCTCGGGCCACCGCATGGGCACCGCCGAGGTCGAAAGCGCGCTGGTCGCGCATGCCGCAGTGGCCGAGGCCGCCGTCGTGGGCTATCCCCATGAAATCAAAGGACAAGGCATCTATTGCTATGTCACTCTGATGAATGATCGTGAGCCTTCGGATGAGCTACTCAAAGAGCTGCGCACCTGGGTTCGGACCGAGATTGGCCCGATCGCCTCACCTGACGTTATTCAGTGGGCCCCCGGTCTGCCCAAAACACGCTCCGGCAAGATCATGCGCCGTATCCTGCGCAAGATCGCCGAAAACGACTTTGGCTCGCTGGGCGATACGTCCACTCTGGCCGATCCGTCGGTTGTCGACGACCTGATTGCAAACCGAGCGAATAAGTGAGGGCATGATGGACGCTGCGACCATGACAACTCCTGCTGTTCTCATCCTTCTCGGCCCTCCGGGCGCCGGGAAGGGCACTCAGGCGCGCATGCTGGAAGACAAGTTCGGGCTGGTGCAACTCAGCACCGGTGACCTTCTGCGTGCGGCCGTTGCCGCAGGCACCGACGCCGGAGAGGCAGCGAAAGCCGTGATGGAGGCCGGTGAACTGGTCAGCGACCAGATCGTCATCGACATCCTGCGCGATCGCATGGCGGAACCCGACTGTGCCAAAGGAGTCATTCTCGATGGCTTCCCCCGCACCACCGTTCAGGCCGAGGCGCTGGATGGTCTTCTGGCGGAAAAGGACCAGAAGATCAGCGCCGCGATCAGCCTTGAGGTTGAGGATGCGGAAATGGTGATCCGGATCTCGGGCCGCTACACCTGCGCCGGTTGCGGTGAAGGCTACCATGACACGTTCAAGAAACCGTCGGTCGACGGCACTTGCGACAATTGCGGTGGGACCGAGTTCAAGCGCCGGGCGGATGACAACGCGGAAACCGTTGCCTCACGCCTGAGTGCCTATCACGCACAGACAGCCCCACTGATCACCTATTACGACGGTCAGAGCGTTCTGAAGCGGACGAACGCCATGGGCAAGATTGAAGACATCGCGCGCGACCTGGAGGACATCGTCGCCAGCGCGGTGAACTAAGGGAGGGAGACAGGTCGTAAGGCCTTGATCCTTAAACAGAATACTTCGATGCACCGCCTTGGCGGAACAGAGGAGTTTTGTCAGATGCCACGGGGTATCTGTCACATTCGAGAAGCGGTCCGGCGCGCTGGAGGAACGAAGCAAAGGACCGCCCAACGAGGAAGCGAAGGAGGAACCCGCAATGGCGGATCAATCTACCAACTCCGCGCAGACTGCCGAAGCCGATAAGGGCTATTGGCAGGCCAACCTGCGCCTCATCTACATCAGCCTCGCGATCTGGGCGCTGGTGTCGTTTGGATTCGGCATCCTGCTGCGTCCGCTGCTGTCCGGCATCTCTGTTGGCGGTACCGATCTGGGCTTTTGGTTCGCTCAGCAGGGATCAATCTTGGTCTTTCTGGTGCTGATCTTCAACTACGCCTGGCGCATGAACAAGCTAGACGCCGAACACGGCGTAGACGAAGAGTAAGGGAGAGCGGGGACAATGGATCAGTTTACCATCAACCTGCTGTTTGTTGGCGCGAGTTTTGCGCTATACATCGGCATCGCGATCTGGGCCCGTGCGGGTTCCACATCTGAATTCTACGCTGCTGGTCGCGGCGTTCACCCGGTCACCAACGGTATGGCGACAGCGGCGGACTGGATGTCTGCGGCCTCGTTCATCTCGATGGCGGGCCTCATCGCCTTTACCGGCTATGACAACTCGACCTTCCTGATGGGTTGGACCGGTGGCTACGTGCTGCTGGCTTTGCTGCTTGCGCCCTACCTGCGTAAGTTCGGCAAATACACCGTCTCGGAATTCATCGGCGACCGTTTCTACAGCCAGACTGCACGCGTCGTTGCCGTGATCTGTCTGATCGTTGCGTCGGTGACCTACGTGATCGGTCAGATGACCGGCGTTGGCGTGGCCTTTGGCCGATTCCTTGAGGTTTCGAACACTTCCGGTCTGCTGATCGGTGCCTGTGTCGTGTTTGCATACGCGGTGTTTGGCGGGATGAAGGGTGTGACCTACACCCAGGTTGCTCAGTACTGCGTGCTGATCACAGCCTACACCATCCCGGCGATCTTCATCTCGCTGCAGCTGACCGGCACGCCGATCCCCGCACTGGGTCTGTTCGGTGACACCGCAAGCGGTGAGCCTCTGCTGACCAAGCTGGACGCCATCGTGACCGAGCTGGGCTTCAACGAATACACAGCCCACCACTCGAACACGCTGAACATGGTTCTGTTCACGCTGTCGCTGATGATCGGTACTGCGGGTCTGCCGCATGTCATCATGCGCTTCTTCACCGTTCCCAAAGTGTCTGACGCACGTTGGTCGGCGGGTTGGACGCTGGTCTTCATCGCGCTGCTGTACCTGACCGCTCCTGCGGTTGGCGCAATGGCCCGTCTGAACATCACCGACATGATGTGGCCCAATGGTGGCATTGAAGGTGGCGCTGTCTCGGTCGAGGAAATCGACAACGATCCGCGCTATGACTGGATGCAGACGTGGCAGAAAACCGGTCTTCTGGATTGGGAAGACAAGAACGGCGACGGCAAGATCCAGTACTATAACGACAAGTCCGAAGCGATGACTGCTATCGCGGAAGAAAAAGGCTGGGTCGGAAACGAGCTGACAAAGTTCAACCGTGACATCCTGGTTCTGGCCAACCCCGAGATTGCCAACCTGCCGGGTTGGGTGATCGGTCTGGTCGCTGCCGGTGGTCTTGCGGCTGCTCTGTCGACCGCTGCGGGCCTGTTGCTGGCGATCTCGTCGGCGGTGTCCCACGACCTTGTCAAAGGTGCGATCAATCCGCAGATCTCGGAAAAAGGTGAACTGCTGGCCGCGCGTATCGCAATGGCCGTAGCCATCCTGGTTGCAACCTATCTGGGTCTGAACCCACCGGGCTTTGCGGCACAGACCGTGGCCTTGGCCTTTGGTCTGGCGGCTGCCTCGATCTTCCCGGCGCTGATGATGGGGATCTTCTCGACCCGCATCAACAACACCGGCGCGGTTGCCGGTATGCTGGCTGGTCTGGTTGTCACTCTGGTCTATATCTTCCTGCACAAGGGCTGGTTGTTCATTCCAGGCACCAACTCGTTCACCGATGCTGATCCGCTTCTGGGTCCGATCAAGTCGACCTCGTTCGGCGCCATCGGTGCAATGATCAACTTCGCAGTTGCGTATGTTGTTGCCGGCATGACCAAAGAGACTCCGCAGGAGATCAAAGATCTGGTCGAAAGCGTACGCATTCCCCGTGGTGCGGGCGCAGCTCAGAACAAATGAGCCTGATGCGGCCTGAGGTTCTTGCCAATGGCCGCGTCTTTCGATCCACTACTCCCGTCCGGCACACCACCGGGCGGGATTTTTGTTCCACGGAGTATTTAGATGCCCCTGTCCCATGACCAGATCACCCGGTTTCTGGAATCCGTACATCCTTATGACGCCCTACCCGCCGACGTTCTGGATGAGGTCGCAAAACAGATCGAGGTCTGGGAAGTTGACGAGGACTACCCAGTTTACGATCTGGGCCACAAACTGCCCGGCGTATTCGTGATCTATGAAGGACAGGTTGAAATCACGGATGAGAACGATGAGGTCGTTTCGCATCTGGGCTTGCGCAATTCCTTTGGTGAACGCGGGCTGCTTAAAGACGGCAAAGCCGCGACCAAGGCACGCGCCCATACCCCATCTGTGCTGATCGTACTGCCACCTGAACTGGTGCGAGAGTTGATCGACAACCATGATGTGGTCTCGAAGTTCTTCGATCGCTCTCGCGGAGGCCGAAGCGGTCCGCAGAGTCTTGCGACCAGCGCCATTGATGTCCTGATGGCGCACAATCCGGCCACCTGCCCGCCTGCGACCCCGGTTCGCGACGCCGCGCGCCTGATGCGCGACAAGGGGATTTCGTCGCTATGCGTGACAGAGGCCGACGATCTGGTAGGCATCACCACCTTGCGTGATATCTCGGGCAAGTTTGTGGCCGATGCAATGCCGGCGGATACTCCGATCTCTCAGATCATGACGCCGAACCCAACAACCCTATCGCCATCGGATATCGGCTCGGATGTGCTGCACGTGATGATGGAGCGCGGTATCGGCCACATCCCAATTTGCGAGGGCGGACGTCTGGTCGGGGTCGTTACGCAGACAGACCTGACCCACTATCAGGCCGTGAACTCGGCCGAGCTTGTTCGCCGAATTGCCCATGCCGACACTGCCGAGGAAATGGCCAAGGTCACGGCAGAAATACCTCAGCTGCTGGTGCAGCTGGTCGCTGGCGGCAACCGGCATGAAATCGTAACACGGCTGATCACGGATATCGCCGACACTGCCACGCGTCGGCTGCTAAACCTTGCTGAAGCCGAACTGGGGCCGCCGCCGGTGCCCTATTTGTGGTTGGCGTGCGGCTCGCAAGGAAGACAAGAACAGACAGGCGTATCAGATCAAGACAACTGCCTGATACTGGACGATGCGGTGACCGAAGACGACATGGCCTATTTCACGCAACTGGCCAAATATGTCTCGGACGGGCTGGATACCTGCGGCTATTTCTACTGCCCCGGTGACATGATGGCGACCAATCCGCGCTGGTGTCAGCCGTTGCATGTCTGGCGCGACTATTTCAAGGGGTGGATTGCCAAACCGAATCCCGAAGCGCAGATGTTGGCCTCGGTCATGTTTGACCTGCGTCCTATCGGCGGCTCATTCGAGCTGTTTGCCGATCTTCAGGCCGACACTCTGAATGCCGCCAATGCGAATTCGATTTTTGTCGCGCATATGATCTCGAATTCGCTGAAACACACGCCGCCCTTGGGTCTGTTGCGGGGGTTTGCCACCATCCGCTCGGGCGAGCATCGCAATACGCTGGATCTGAAACACAACGGCGTGGTGCCCGTGGTCGATCTGGCGCGGATTTACAGCCTGCAGGGCAAACTGCCCGAGGCCAACACCCGCGCCCGCCTAAAAGCCGCCGAGGCCGCAGGTGTCCTAAGCCCGTCAGGTGCGCGCGATTTGTTGGATGCCTATGATCTGATTGCGGAGACCCGGCTGGAACATCAGGTCGCGCTGGTCAAATCCGGGGAAAAACCCGACAATTACCTGCCACCTACGAACCTGTCGGACTTTGAGCGCAGCCACCTGAGGGACGCATTTGTTGTGGTGAAAACCATGCAATCCGCCGTTGGTCACGGCAAAGGAATGCTGGGTTAAAAATGAGAGATCAGGGTCGTCCTCGGCGACCGTATTTGAACTAAAACGACTGGGCGAGTAACGCCCGAAGGGTGGAGAATACCAATGTTTTTGGAATTGATCGGTACGATATTTGCGGGCTTTGCCTTTGCCGGGATCGTGCTGGTGCTAAACAAGCTGACCGGCGGACGGTTGCCCCGGTGGGCCACGCCGGTTGCAGCAGGGTTGGGCATGATCGGAATGACGATTGCCAGCGAATACTCGTGGTACGACCGCACCCGCGAAACGCTGCCGGACAGTGTCAGCATTATCCAAGAGGTCGAAAGCCGCGCGATTTACCGCCCCTGGACCTATGCCGTGCCTTTCGTGGACAGGTTCGCGGCCATCGACACAGACTCGGTACGCAAGAATGAACAAGTGCCGGATGAACGGCTGGTTGAGCTCTATTTCTTTGGTCGCTGGGCACCGGTCTCGAAGGTGCCGGTGGTCGTAAACTGCGCCGAAAACCTGCGGGCCAATCTGGCCGACGGGGCCGAATTTGGCGACGATGGCCGCGTTCTGAATGCCGACTGGATCAAGGCCGGGACCGGCGATCCGATCATCGAGGCCACTTGCGGAGTTTGATCATGCTGACCAAGTTGAGCCTGCGTCTGAGAATCTTTCTGTTCTTCTGCTTGTTGGCAGCGGGTGGGCTGGCGGTCAGCGCTCTGGCGCTTTGGTTCAGCTATGCCCGCGAGGGCAACCCCGCCCTTTTCGACCCGTTCCTTTTTGCCGGGATCGTGATTGCCTTTGGGCTGTTGGCTCTGATCGCCGGTGTCTGGTTGCTGTTTGACGACAACGTGGCAAAACCGATTGAGCGTCTGTCAGCCGAATTGCGCGCGCGCGCGCATGCCGGAGTCAGCAGCAACATGGATGTCCAAACGGCGAAATACTTGGGCGACCTTGCCCCGGCCGCCGCTGGGCTGGCAGATCAGCTATCGCACAAGACGCTCAGCGTGGCCGAGGCAGTCGCATCCGAGACCGCCCAACTGGCGGCCGAAAAGAACAGGCTCACTGCCCTATTGACCGAAATCCCGGTTGCGATGCTACTCGCAAGCCCGAACCACAAGATCGTCCTCTATGATGCGCAAGCGGCCGAGGTTCTGGCCCAGATCGCACATCCGCGCCTGAACGCCGCGCTTGAGGACTATCTACAGCCAGACGCGCTGTATGCCGCCTATTCGAAACTGGTCAAAACCGGTCAGGACGTTACCTGCACGTTGACCAGCATCGACGGAGCGCAGACTTACGCCGCGCGCGTGAAACCGTTGGGAGATGCGCCCGGATACATGCTGATTTTCGACGACAGCGCGGCGCAGATCGCCCCGGACGCGGCGCGCCCGCTGGTCTATGATTTCGATCTGTTGAACGTGTCCGCTTCGGGTAGTTTCGAGGCCCAAACGATTGAAGATCTATGCTTTGTGGTATTCGACACCGAAACCACCGGCCTGTTGCCGCACAAGGATGAGATCGTCCAGATCGGCGCTGTCCGGGTCGTGAAAGGTCGCATCGTCGAGGGCGAGCGGATCGACATGTTGGTCAATCCTGGTATCCCCATCCCAGCGGCCTCGACCAAGGTTCACAAGGTCAGCGACCAGATGGTTCAAGGCGCGCCTGACATTAGTGAGGCTGGTCGCATCTTTCACCAATTCGCACGGGACGCCGTGATTGTTGCCCATAATGCGCCATTCGACATGGCATTCCTGCGCCGTCACGCCAAGCGGATGGGTGTTGAATGGGATCACCCAATTCTGGACACCGTGCTTCTGTCTGCTGTCCTGTTTGGCGCCAGCGAGACGCATACGCTGGATGCGCTATGTGACCGTTTGGACGTAGAAATTCCCGAAGCGCTCCGCCACACGGCGCTGGGGGATGCGGTGGCCACGGCTGAGGCGCTTGTGCGGATGCTGCCCATGCTGAAAGCGCGTGATATCACCACCTTCGGCGCAATCATCACCGAAACCCGCAAACATGGTCGCTTGTTGGAGGACCTGAACTGACCTAGTTTTTCAACGTGATGAACCAAAGTTACCATGGACAATACGGAACGGTCATGGCACCTGACGATCGGGCAGAGAACAGATGCGCAATGACCGAGAAGACTTTTATCCCGACCCCTGATCAAAGCACCGCGTTTCGTGAAGCGCTGGGGTGTTTCGGGACAGGAGTAACGGTCGTCACAACGCAGACGGCACTTGGGCCGCGCGCGATCACCGTGAACTCCTTCACCTCGGTTTCACTGGACCCTCCGCTGGTCCTGTGGTGTCTGGCCAAGGAATCCAACCGGTTCGGCGCATTTTCGGACTGCCAGCACTATTCCATCCATGTCATGGCACAAGAGCAGCAGGACCAAAGCCTGCGGTTCGCGCGGGACGGAGAAGATTTCTCTCATGCAGACTGGAGCGCAGATGATATGGGCCGGCCGCAACTTGCCGATTGCCTCGCGCGGTTTGACTGCCATCTGCATGCCTGCCACGAAGCGGGCGACCACCTGATCATGGTCGGCCATGTGGATCAGGTCATGTACCGCACGGGTCAGGGCCTGATCTTCAAACGCGGTCAGTTCGGTGGATTTGTCGACCTTATCTGACGATCCTCAGTCGTCAAGCGAGCCATGAACCGCCAGCGCCTCGAGCTGCGTTTCTTGCGGGGTGATCACGCGGAACGCTTCGTGCACGCCGCTTTCGGTCAATTCACGCGCTACGGTCAACAGCGTATTGGCAGGGTGTTCGTCGCATAGATCGGACATATGATCTATCTCCGCTTGCGCCACGCCCATCGCGGCCTCGACCGATGGTGCACCGTAGAATTTCACGAAATGCTCAGCCAGATATTCGACGATCTGATCTTTCTCAGCCGGTTCGATCTGAGTGACGGCCACAAAGGTCACACGGCCAAAGGTCTCTAACCCCAGCCAGCCATTGGCGAAGGCCTGACGGGCTTTCCCTTCCAGATCGCCCTGCCCCCAGTTGGAAAACTCAAACCCGCCCGAGATGCACCATTCCCCCGTGCGCGCGGGCGAGTGGAAAACGTTCATGTCGCTTTCATCGAAATGTATCGCGCGGGCCAGTTTCATCAGGTCGCCTCCAATAGGTTTGTAAGCGGGCGCAGGTGAGTCTCATCCTTGTCGCGGATCAGCATGCCGAACCGCTCATCCGTGCCAAGGAACACGCCCTGCCCCGCGATCGGTTCTCCGACGCCGCGCAGAAGACCCAACCATTCGCCGTGTAGCGGCGCGTTGCCGTCCTCGGACCAGCGGTTGAGCCATGTCAGCATATGACGCGACCAGCTTTCCACCAGTTGGGTTGCCGAAACCTCGGCGCAGCCCTCATCATAAAGCGCGGTGACGTCCGGCGTATGGCCGGGCGCGTCGCTGGT
Source organism: Ruegeria sp. BG9 (assembly GCF_056538305.1). NCBI lineage: Bacteria > Pseudomonadati > Pseudomonadota > Alphaproteobacteria > Rhodobacterales > Roseobacteraceae > Ruegeria > Ruegeria sp. BG9. The sequence continues at coordinate 304,844 of NZ_JBQFSY010000003.1, read as the reverse complement.
TTGCAGGAGTACCAACTCCCACCCGACGACCAGCCAGTCGGGTAACTGATCGGGATCGCTGGTCGACGCGGCAACATGGAACTGCCCGCATTTCGCACCGTTCACGCAGATCAGGCCATCCCAACCCAGATGCACCGCCACTTCTGGCGGTGCCAAGGCGCCTAGTGCGTTCTGAAACCCGACAGCACAGAGCGGCAGCATCGCCATGGCGTCCTGCAAGGCGACCTCGGGTGCAAATACGATGGCCGCACGCAGGCGATCGGCCTGAATATTGTACACGACCGAACCGGAATCGCAGCCCAGCGCCGCCATGGCCTGGGCCTTTTCGAACGGGTCTTCCCCACCCTTGGCGGGGTGACCTGTTAGCAAGGGGGGAAAGACCGGCTCGCTCATGCGTTGCCTTTGGCGATCAGGTCGCGCGCGATCTTGCGGAACGCGTCGGCCTGTGGGCTGTCGGGCTTGCTGACCACGATGGGCGCACCCCCGTCCGCGGCCATCCGGATATCCAGATGCAGCGGGATTTCACCCAAGAGCGGCACACCTAGAGCCTCGGCCTCGGAGGCGACACCGCCATGGCCAAAGATATGTTCCTCGTGCCCGCAGTTGGAACAGATATGGGTCGACATGTTTTCGATCATACCGAAGATCGGCGTCTTGAGCTGGTTGAACATGTCGATCCCCTTGCGGGCGTCGATCAGCGCCACGTCCTGCGGGGTTGAGACTACGATGGCCCCATCCACCTGGAACTTCTGGCTAAGCGTCAGTTGCACGTCGCCAGTGCCCGGCGGCAAGTCAACGATCAGCACGTCCAGAGCACCCCACTGCACTTGGTTCATCATCTGCTGCAGCGCACCCATCAACATGGGGCCGCGCCAAACAACCGCCTGCCCTTCGTTGGTCATCAGGCCCATCGACATCATTGTGACGCCGTGATTGCGCAGAGGCAGAATGGTCTTGCCATCCGGGCTGGCCGGGCGTCCCGAGACACCCAGCATCCGAGGCTGTGACGGCCCGTAGACATCCGCGTCCAGAAGACCCACACGTCGCCCCTCGGCCGCCAAGGCACAGGCGAGGTTTGCGGATACGGTCGATTTCCCAACACCGCCCTTGCCCGAGGCAACGGCGATAATACGATCCACACCAGGCACAGCCTGCGGACCGGTCTGAGAGGGCTTTGGTTTTGGCTTGAGATCCGGTGGAGCCTTGTCGGAATGCGCGGTCATCATCGCCGACACTTTCGAAACCCCTTCGACCATCTGCGCGGCCTGCTCAGCGGCGGCGCGAACCGGCTCCATCCGCTCGGCCTGTTTGGGGTCGATCTCAAGTACGAAGCGCACGGTATCGCCTTCGACATTGAGGGCGCGCACAACGCCAGCGCTGACGATATCCTGACCGGAAACCGGGTCAGTGATCTTTTTCAAGTTTGCAAGAACCGCGTCACGGACACTCATGCCATCATCCCCATAACCTGCCCCATCGCATGGTTGCTTTTCATTGCATGTGTCTCCGTTTCTTTTCGTTCATTTGACGCATTTGCCTTTTGGCGATTAGGCTTGGGCATGCGCTTTTTCCTTTTGTGCCTCAGCCTGACGCTCTCCGCCACCCCTTCCGGGGCGCAAGACGCGATTGGCTTGGCCAGCCCGACCGAAGTTTCGAACTCGGGCCTTTTGCAACATATTCTTCCGCGCTTTTCACTCAAGACCGGGATACGGGTAATCAGCGATGCTGAGGGCGTTATGGCGTTGAATACCGGTGCCGAGGGCGATCCGGTCTTTGCACGTGGCGAGATCGTCTATCACCTGCGCATTCAGGACGATCCGAAACAGGAGCGGTTTCGTGACTGGCTGCTGTCGGATATCGGCAAACGCACGATCGAAAGCTTTGCTCCGGATCAAGGCCCGCCCTTTAGCGCCAGTTTCGAGGTTGCCAGCGCCGAGGCATCCGAAGTCATTGATGGCAATACCGCGTTGGGTGAGGAGCTCTCGATGACCCATTGCGGACGCTGCCATGTGATCGGCCCACAGAACCGCCTGAATGGGCTCGGCTCGACCCCGTCTTTCGCTGTGTTGCGCACATTGCCGGATTGGGATGAGAGGTTCCAGGCCTTCTTCGCGCTGAACCCCCACCCGGCCTTCACGCAGATCGAAGGCCTGACGCCCCCTTTCGATCCTTCGCGTCCGTCGCCGATACACCCTGTTGAGATGACGCTGGACGATCTGGACGCCATTCTGGCCTTTGTCTCGGTCATCAGCGCAGCGGATCTGGGCGCGCCGCTGCAGCATCAATGATCCTTCCGTTTTGAGAAATAGTCATCCGTCGTCACAACCTTGGGCCGCGGCTTGGACTGGAACGGATTGTCCTGCATGTTGAACTGCGCGCCCACCCGGCAATTGTCGCACATTTGGATCATCCGCGCCTGCTCGGACGAGGCAAACATCGGGTGTATCCCCGACAGCTTCTCCATGACCCGCTCAACCGTAGACTTCACACCGAACGGGGCACCGCATTCTACGCATTCAAAGGGCTCTTCCTCGTTCAACACCTGCTGAGACAACGCGGCATCGCTCAGGTCCAGTTGGGGAACCAGCGCAATGGCATCTTCGGGGCAGATGTTTCGGCACAGACCACATTGCAGACAGGCGTCCTGCTGGAAGTTAAGCTGAGGTTTATCCGGGTTGTCGATCAGGGCCCCAGATGGGCAAAGCGACACACAGCTGAGGCACAACGTACACGCATCCGTATCCACAGCGACGGCCCCATAGGGTGCGCCTTGGGGCAAGGCCAGAGGCTCTTCGGCCTTGGGGTTCAGAGCCTGCGCCGCCAACCGGGCGATTTGCCTGCGGTTGCCCAACGGCAGAACCGGATCGGTCAGTGCCGCCGGTACATCTTGCGCATAGAGCAGATCGCTCATCGCATCCGGGTCGGCCTCATCAATCAGTCCAAGCCCTGCATCCGGCGCGATCGCCTGTGCAAGCTCCAGCTCGCGGTCCATCGCATCCCGCTCGGTCGCGGGGGCCAGAAGGATGTCGACCCGCGCAAAGCCGTGGGCCAAAGCGGCCAGCATTTCGGCATGGCCGAAACCGGAAATGACACTCAACTCCATCGGAATGACATCGGCAGGAAGTCCACGTCCGAACCGCGCGGCAAGGCGGATCATCTCAGCCCCGTGGGCGTTATGCACCAGAAGACGCGGCGCGGAGCCTCCGGCCCGGCGATAGGTCCGGGCCAGGACATGCATGCGCGACAGAACTGCTGATACAGGCGGGTCCTCATAGGTAATCGCGGTCGAGGGGCACAGCGCCGCACACGCCCCACAGCCCGCGCAGATCATGGGATCTATGGCAACATGCTCTCCGGCGGGCGTGATTGCTCCGGTCGGGCAGATATCGAGGCAATTGGTGCAGGCCACCTGCTCGGCCCGCGAATGGGCACACAGAGTTTCCTCAAGACGCACATAGAGGGGTTTTTCGAACGTCCCCACAAGCTGCGCTGCATCAAACGCCAGTCTGGAGACAGCCAGCGGGTCCCGCGGGTCAGCCCGCAAATAGCCTTCGCGCTTGGCCGGAGCTTGAACCAGAGGCGTCTCTCCGGTCACATCAATCAGGATGTCACAGGCCGACTGCGCCCCGTCGCGCGGATCGGTCCAGCCAAACGCCCCACGACCACCCGGGGCAATTTGCTGCAACCCGTCGATCCGCAGGGCAAACCCACCTAAAGCGCCCGAAACCGAACGCACCTGCCCCCGTACCACGTCAAAGCTGCGGCTGATGGGCGAGGTCTCATCTCCCGTCACAACAGTCACCGCCAGCGTGGTCGCCAAACGCTCGGCCAGATCAAAGGCGACCTCGGCCGGACCAACGATGCAACAGGTCCCCTCGCTGATGACATCAACACTGGGCGAGATAGGCATCGGCAGCAACGCCTCAGCCGCCAGGGCCGCCATCTTGGGGGCCGCGTCACCGGATTGGTCCGACCAGCCAGCGCGGTCCCTCAGATCAACAAAGGCGGGTGGTTCAACCTCAAGATCCTCGGCCAGATCGCGAAACACTTCCTGCTCCTGCCCGCAGGCGATCAGCAGTTGGTCATCCCCTGTCATAAACTCCGCAACGACACCCAGCTCTCGCGTGCAAAGGGCGGTGTGTGTTTTACTGCACTCCAGCTCGGTGGCCGCGCCGATACTGTCGGCATCCACCTGCTGCGAGCCTTCGCAGTTACATAGAATAAGTTTGGTGGCCATGTCCCTCCCCCGGACAGCTTCCTGACTTGTTACCTTAGATGGTATCGCTCGGCTGGCAATCCAGTCTTTGTCAAACACCAAGGATCGCAAACTAAATTCTTTGGGAGCGCCTGTTTTTCCCGACACAAACGCTCGGAATTTCACTTGTTAAACTTTAGTCGTACAAGAGGGTTTTCACGCGATTGAGACTTGGCAGAGCCGCCCTATGTGTACCATAGTAGACTTAGGGTAAGGCAGGGGAGAGCCTTACGGGGAGGAGCCAGTGGCCAAGGCCGCAAGCCGTATTGAAATGCCTGTTGGCGTCATCGTGCGCAAGACACCCGGGGTAACTCGCTGGGCGAAATGGAACTGGCGTGCGGTTGCCGTGCTGCCCGGTGCTGGCCCTGCTGATTGGGTCGAGCTTCGGCGCGAAGGCGATGCCGTGGAATACCACGCCGCCACCCTGCCCCTGACCCTCTGGGCCGATGAGACCGAAGCTTACATGGTCAATCTCTCCGATGGGCAGCCTTCCGTTTATCTGGTTCTGCGCAACGATCTGGACGGCAACCGCCCGATGGATGCGGCGTTGATCACCGCCTCTCCGTTCGAGGGGCAGGATTATGCAGATACTGGCGAGGAGATCGTTGAGAAAATCCCAATGACCGAAGGCCTGATCGCCTGGGTTCGGGATTTCACCTTGGAACACCACCGGGATGAGGTTTTCATCAAACGCCGCCGTGACAAGAAACGCACGGACCTTGTAGAGGATGGCAAGGGGGATGCGCGAATTCGGCAAACCTCGGACGTCTACCGCGCACCGAGGAAGGTGCTGCAATGACCCAACCCCGCGATTTCTGGTCCCGCCGCAAGGCAGCCGTTCAGGCAGAAACCGAGGCCGAAGCGATCGCGGCGGAACAACAAACCATCGTGACGCAACAGGCCGAGTTGGAAGAAAAGAGCGACGCCGAAATTCTGGCCGAGTTCAATCTGCCCGACCCCGATCAGTTACAAGCTGGCGATGATGTGTCGGGCTTCATGGCTAAGGCAGTCCCCGACCGCTTGCGCCGCCGCGCCCTGCGTCGGCTATGGCGACTGAATCCTGTATTGGCCAATGTGGACGGGCTGGTTGACTATGGTGAAGACTACACCGATGCCGCCTGTGTAATCGAAAACCTCCAAACCGCCTATCAGGTCGGCAAAGGGATGTTGGCGCATATCGAGGCTTTGGCAGCCGAAGAGGATGAGCCTGAAATCGACGCCCCCGAGCCTGTCGAGGAAGAAGAACCCGCCGCGCTCGCCGAACCTGAACCAGCTCCGGAACCGATGGTTCTGGCCGAAGTGGAAGAGCCCGAGGACGAGCCCAATACCCCGGCCCCGCGCCGTATGAGATTTGATTTCGAAGGATAACGGATGACCGCAAGCAACGCGCAACACATGGATATCTCGGCCGAGGATCGGCTGCGCGCTGATTTCTACAACTTTCTGGGCCTGCTGCTGGCTGGCCCGCCGGATCAATTGCTATTGGATCAGATGGCGGGGCTAAGCGGCGATGACACCGATCTGGGTCAGGCTATTCAAGCCATGGCGCGGGTGGCCAAAGTGACCAAACCCGCCGCCGCAGAACGTGAGTTCAACGCGCTGTTTATCGGATTGGGTCGTGGTGAGCTGCTGCCCTATGCCAGCTTTTACCTGACCGGGTTCCTAAACGAAAAACCTCTGGCTCAGTTGCGCAACGATATGGCCGTGCGTGGCATAACCCGCGCCAAGAACGTGTTCGAGCCCGAGGATAACATCGCATCACTGATGGAGATTATGGCTGGTATGATCGTGGGCCGGTTTGGAACCGCTGCCCCGCTCGACGATCAAAAAGCGTTCTGGAACAAACATATCGGCCCTTGGGCCGCACATTTCTATTCGGATTTGGAAGCTGCCGAAGCTTCGGTTCTCTATGCCTCGGTCGGGACGGCCGGTCGGGTGTTCATGGAGATCGAGCGTGAGGCCTTCCGAATGACGGCGGCATAACCCGCCACTCACCGGCGCCCAAGAAGGCGCTAGATCGCAAATGGGAGAGGAGACACCCATGAGCAAGACCAAGGAAGAAGGTGCAACCCGCCGCGACTTCCTCAAACTGGCCGGAACCGCAGCGCCCGCTGCTGTCGCCGCCGCCAGCCTGAGCGGTCAAGCCGAAGCAGCCGAGCTGCCGACGGACGAGACCCGCATGCAGGACACCGCGCATACCCGCGCGTATCTGGAAAGCGCGCGCTTCTAAGCCGCCTCGACTGCGCCCGGCCTAGCCGCCGGACGATGTCATCTACCCGACAGACGGTTGCGATTGGTCCTGATGTCGGTTCGCGAAGTACCAAGCCAGCCGTGGCTGACACGGCGCGCAAGGGAGGAAAACAATGCTTAGGAAAAAGACCAACGGGGTTGCGAGACGCCCCCAGCGGACAAGTATCCTGTCCCAGGTCGGCGAGAAAACCGTCGATCGCCGCGCATTCCTGCGTGGCTCGGGCCTGACGATCGGCGGCCTTGCCGCGATCAGCGCCACGGGTGGAACCGTGACGCAAGCCAGTGCCCAGACAGCGGCAAACCAAGCCGTTGAGAATATCAAATCCGTCTGCACTCACTGCTCGGTCGGCTGCACAGTCGTTGCCGAGGTGCAAAATGGTGTCTGGGTCGGTCAGGAACCCGGTTGGGACAGCCCGTTCAACCTCGGTGCACACTGCGCCAAGGGGGCCGCGGTCCGCGAACACGCCCATGGCGAACGCCGCTTGAAGTATCCGATGAAAAAGGAAGGCGGAGAGTGGAAGCGCATCAGCTGGGACGAGGCGATCAAGGAGATCGGCGACGGCATGATGAACATCCGTCAGGAATCCGGGCCGGACAGTGTGTACTGGCTGGGTTCTGCGAAGCACAATAACGAACAGGCCTATCTGTTCCGCAAGTTCGCCGCCTACTGGGGCACGAACAACGTGGACCATCAGGCCCGTATCTGCCATTCGACCACTGTTGCGGGCGTTGCGAATACATGGGGCTACGGCGCCATGACCAACTCGTATAACGACATGCACAACAGCCGGGCCATCTTTATCATTGGTGGTAACCCGGCCGAGGCGCACCCCGTCTCGCTGCTGCATATCCTGCGTGCGAAAGAGCAGAACAACGCGCCTCTGATCGTCTGCGACCCGCGCTTTACGCGCACTGCGGCGCATGCGGATGAATATGTCCGCTTCCGTCCCGGCACCGACGTCGCATTGGTCTGGGGTATTCTGTGGCACATCTTCGACAACGGTTGGGAAGACAAAGAGTTCATCCGCACCCGTGTCTGGGGGATGGACCAGATCAAGGAAGAGGTTGCCAAGTGGACCCCGGATGAGGTCGAGCGCGTCACCGGCACACCCGGCTCGCAGCTGCGCCGCGTCGCTCGGACCATGGTGAACAACCGTCCCGGCACCGTTGTCTGGTGTATGGGTGGTACTCAGCACACCAACGGCAACAACAACACCCGCGCCTACTGTGTGCTTCAGCTTGCGCTCGGCAACATGGGCACCACGGGCGGTGGCACCAACATCTTCCGCGGGCATGACAACGTGCAGGGCGCGACAGACCTTGGTGTTCTGTCCCACACACTGCCCGGCTACTATGGTCTGTCGAAAGGGGCATGGGGTCACTGGGCCCGCGTCTGGGGTGAAGATCCTGAATGGCTGGCCGGTCAGTTCGCCACGATCAAGGACAAGGAAGGCAAGGATAAACCGCTCCAGAACGAGCGCGGCATCCCGGTCTCACGCTGGATCGACGGTGTTCTGGAAGATCCCGCCAACATGGATCAGGACAACAACGTCCGCGCCATGGTTCTGTGGGGCCACGCGCCCAACTCGCAGACCCGGATGACGGAAATGAAGACGGCGATGGAGAAGCTGGACATGCTGGTCGTGATCGACCCGTATCCCACCGTCTCGGCCGTTCTGCAGGACCGCACTGATGGCGTCTACCTGTTGCCAGCCTGTACCCAGTTCGAAACACGTGGCTCGGTCACGGCCTCGAACCGCTCGCTGCAATGGCGCGACAAGGTGGTGGATCCCCTGTTCGAAAGCTTGCCGGACGAGGTCATCATGGCCAAATTCGCCAATAAGTTCGGCTGGGCGGATCGTCTGTTCCGCAACATCGAGATGGACGACCCGGAAACCCCGAATGTTGAAAGCATCACGCGTGAGTTCAACTCGGGCCTCTGGACCATCGGCTATACCGGTCAGTCGCCAGAACGTCTGAAAAGCCACATGGCCAACCAGCACACGTTCGACAGAACCACGCTGCAAGCCATTGGTGGACCCAACGACGGCGAGTATTATGGTCTGCCCTGGCCTTGCTGGGGAACGCCTGAGATGGGTCATACGGGGACACCGAACCTCTATGACATGTCCAAACCGGTGGCCGAAGGTGGCCTGACCTTCCGCGCCCGTTTCGGGGTGGAACGCGATGGTGAAAACCTGTTGGCCGAAGGGGTCTATAGCGTCGGATCGGAAATTCAGGATGGATACCCTGAATTCACGATGCAAATGCTCATGGACCTTGGCTGGGATGGAGACCTCACGGCGGAGGAACGCGCAGCGATCGACGCTGTTGCGGGACCAGAGACCAACTGGAAGACCGACCTCAGCGGCGGTATCCAGCGCGTCGCGATCGCTCATGGCTGTGCGCCCTTCGGGAACGCAAAGGCACGCGCGGTTGTCTGGACCTTCCCGGATCCGATCCCACTGCACCGCGAGCCGCTCTACACGAACCGGCGCGATCTGGTGGAGGACTATCCAACCTACGAGGACCGTCAGGCCTATCGCCTACCGACCCTTTATGCTTCGATCCAAAAGAACGACTTTTCAAAGGATTACCCGATAATCCTCACGTCAGGTCGCTTGGTCGAATATGAAGGCGGTGGCGATGAGACACGGTCTAACCCGTGGCTGGCCGAGCTTCAGCAGGACATGTTCGTCGAGATCAATCCGCGCGATGCCAACAACCTTGGTATCCGTGACGGATCGCAGGTCTGGGTCGAAGGTCCTGAGGGCGGCAAGGTCAAGGTGATGGCGATGCTGACCAACAGGGTCGGTGCCGGCGTGGCCTTCATGCCATTCCACTTTGGCGGCCATTTCCAGGGCGAGGACCTGAGGGAGAAATATCCCAAAGGTGCCGATCCCTATGTGCTGGGTGAAAGTACCAACACCGCCCAGACCTATGGCTATGATTCAGTGACCCAGATGCAGGAGACCAAAGCGACTCTCTGCAAGATCTGGTCAGCGTAAGGAGGAGAAGAGAAAAATGGCAGCAAGAGCAAAATTTCTCTGCGACGCTGAACGCTGTATCGAGTGCAACGCCTGTGTCACCGCGTGTAAGAACGAACACGAGGTGCCATGGGGCATCAACCGCCGCAGGGTGGTAACGATCAATGACGGCAACCCGGGCGAACGCTCGATCTCGGTGGCCTGTATGCATTGTTCGGATGCGCCTTGCATGGCGGTGTGCCCGGTCGACTGCTTCTATCAAAACGAAGAAGGCGTCGTCCTGCACTCCAAGGACCTGTGCATTGGCTGCGGCTATTGCTTCTACGCGTGCCCCTTCGGCGCGCCGCAATATCCGCAGGCGGGCAACTTCGGATCGCGCGGCAAGATGGACAAATGTACCTTCTGTGCTGGCGGCCCCGAAGAAACGCACTCGACCGCAGAGTTCGCCAAATATGGTCGCAACCGGATCGCCGAGGGCAAACTGCCCATCTGCGCCGAGATGTGCTCCACCAAGGCCCTGCTTGCTGGTGACGGCGATGTGGTCTCGGCCATCTACCGCGAGCGCGTTGTCGCGCGCGGGTTTGGTTCGGGCGCATGGGGTTGGGGCACGGCCTACGACCAGAAAGACGGCTGATCCGTCTGCATAAGAAACAGGTGACCCGCAAAAGTGGGTCACCTGCATTGGAATTTTGACCGAGGTCCAGATGTTCCGTCTACTCTTCGCCCTTCTGTTCACCCTTGGGCTGACCCAATTCGCCCTTGCCCAAAGCACCGAAACCGAGGCCCCCGCCGCGGACGCGCGCGCCTCGACCGGCGGTGCCACGACGCTCGAAGATATTCTGGCGCGACAGCGGGGTGAGAAAGTAGACAACGCCTATCGCTCGGAAAACACCGGTCAGGGCAATGTCGAAGGGCTGCTAGGCCAGTTCGGAACAAACGGCGTTGCTTCGGACAGCGATGTGTATCGGGCCATTCGTTTCGGTTCGGCCGATACGACGGTATCTTCGCAAGGGCCTGCCGCCGGTGTCCTGATTCAGGATGGCGGCATGTGGTGGTGGAACTTCCGCACCGGCCCGCTGCGTGAATATGGCGGCTATATCATTGCCGGGATGGCCGCCGTCATCCTGCTGTTCTTCCTGATCCGCGGGAAAATCCGCATTGATGGCGAAAAGACAGGTCGCACGGTTCTGCGCTTCAACAGTTTTGAAAGGTTCGGGCACTGGCTGTTTGCCGGATCGTTCCTGATCCTTGGTCTCACTGGCCTGCTGACACTCTATGGCCGCGACTTTCTGATCCCGATCTTCGGCAAGGAAGGTTTCGCCACCATCGCGCAAGGCTGCAAATGGCTGCACAACAACCTCGCCTGGGCCTTTATGCTGGGCTTGATCATCGTCACCGTGAACTGGATCGCCCATAACATTCCCAACAAAACCGACCTGAAATGGCTGGCCGCCGGAGGGGGATTGTTCACCAAAGGCAGCCATCCGCCCGCCAAAAAGTTCAACGCAGGCCAGAAAATCATCTTCTGGGCCTGTATCCTGCTGGGTATCTCGATCAGCTTGTCCGGCCTGTCGCTGCTGTTCCCGTTCGAGCTGCCGATGTTCGCCAAGACCTTCTCGATCGCCAATTCAACCGGCATTCCACAGGCTTTGGGCCTGAGCCTGCCCGTCCAGATGTCCCCGCAGGAGGAAATGCAATACGCCCAAGTCTGGCACGTCATGGTGGCCTATGTCTTCATCGCCATCATCATTGCCCATATCTACCTCGGCTCGGTCGGGATGGAGGGCGCGTTCGACGCCATGGGCACCGGCGAGGTGGAAGAACAGTGGGCGCGTGAGCATCACTCGCTCTGGCTGGAAGAGGTGCAGGAAAAAGAGGCAGGTAAAGCAGCGGCCTCTCCGGCTGAATAGATGCGCTGGCTCGCCGTTGCGCTGGCCCTGATCCCCCTGCCCGCATGGTCCGAGTTCTTTACGCTCAAGGGCCATGGCGGGCCGATCATGGGCATCGCAACCGCACCTGACGGGCGGATCGCCACGGCCAGTTTCGACAATTCGGTTGGTCTGTGGTCCGATCAAATGCCCGAATGGTTGGAGGGCCATGAAGCCGCCGTCAACTCTGTTGTGTTCAACGGCACTGCCATCTACTCCGCCGGAGACGATTTCACCCTGCGCCGCTGGCCGGGTGGAGAGGTCGTGGGCCAGCACAAGGGCAAAATCGTGGGCCTTGCAGCCTCAAAAACCCATGTGGCAACAGCCAGTTGGGACGGAACAATTGGGTTGTGGCCGGTGGACGGCTCCGCCCCGCAGATGCTGGGTCCGGCCGGTGGCGGTGTGAACGCGGTGGTGTTTTCAGAGGATGGAACCCGGTTGTTCTCAGCGGGCGTGGACGGCAGCTTGCGCGAATGGGACGTGGCCAGCGGCCAGGAAAACCGGCGCGTGGTCGAACATGGTTTCGGCATCAATGAGCTTGCCCTGAACGAACAAGACGGCTGGATCGCCTATGGCGCTGTGGATGGCGGGACCCGTATCCGCGACCTCAGCACGGATGAAGAGAGAGATTTCACGCTGGACCGACGCCCTATTCTGGCGCTGGCCCTCAGCCCCGATCGCAGCCTATTGGCAGTCGGGGATGGCGAAGGTTACATAATGGTGATCGACACGGTGGACTGGCGTATTGCCCAAGATTTTCGCGCCACGTTGCGGGGGCCGGTCTGGGCGCTGGCGTTCTCGACTGACGGCCAGAACATCCACGCGGGGGGAATTGATGAGGCCATGTATAGTTGGCCCGTCGCTGCACTGCGGGAACAGGAGCAGATGGCTGCGTCTGAACCCAGCTTCTTGAAAGACCCCGACCAGATGAGCAACGGCGAACGGCAATTCGCCCGAAAATGCTCGATCTGTCACAGCTTGACTCCGGACGGGCAACGCCGTGCAGGTCCGACACTTTACGAAGTGTTCGGACGGCAAGCCGGAACCCTGCCCGGTTATTTCTACTCGGAAACGTTGCAAGACTCTGATATCATTTGGAATGACGAGACGATAAATGCCCTTTTCGATGAGGGGCCGGATCACTACATTCCAGGATCAAAGATGCCGATGCAGCGGATCACGCAAGAACAGGACCGGAACGACCTGATCGCATTTCTGCGCCGCGCAACGGTTGATCCGAACTGAACCGGAGGAAAAGATGAAAGCCTTTCTTGCCGCCGCAACTGCAATGGTCGTCATCACTGTTGCCGCCCCCTTTGCGCTGAACCAAATCGGCTTCAGCGCGGAACAGGCGACCTCTGGCCCTGCTGTGCGCCTCGACTGAATGTCCGAATACCTGACGACGAAAGAGCTGGCCGACCTGTTGCGGATCGGCGAGCGGAAAGCCTATGATCTCGCTTCCTCGGGCGAGGTGCCTTGCGTCCGCGCCATGGGCAAGCTGCTGTTTCCCCGGATCGAGGTGATTGCATGGCTCAACGCGTCCCGCTCCGGTCCACAGGTAGCGGAACCGCCCCTGCCTCCGATCGTCGCGGGCAGCCATGATCCACTGTTGGACTGGGCACTGCGGGAGAGCGGATCTGGTCTCGCGACGTATTACGATGGCTCATTCGACGGGCTCAGCCGCCTAGGTAGTCGAAGCGCGCAGGCAGCGGCGCTGCATATCCATGAAGACGAAGGCTTCAACACCCAATCCCTGCGCGATGCTTTGGGTGAGGCCCCTGTGGTCCTGATCGAGATTGCGCAGCGACAACGCGGGCTTTTGCTGTCTCCGGAGACCTCGGACATTGCAGGTTTTGCCGACCTCAGAGGTCGCCGCGTCGTCTTGCGCCAAAATAGCGCCGCCAGCCAACGTCTCTTCGATGCCGAGCTCACAACCCATGGACTGACCCGAGACGACCTGACTGCTCTACCCACCTGCGCCCGCACCGAGGAAGAGCTGGCCATCACTCTGCACGACAACAAAGCCGAGGCCGGGTTTGGTCTGGGCGCATTGGCCAGCCTTTACAGCCTACGCTTCGTGCCGACCCACTCGGAACGGCTGGATCTGGCAATCTGGCGGCGGGCGTATTTCGACGAGCCGATGCAGAAACTACTGCGCTTCATATGGTCGGAACAGTTCCGCATCCGCGCTTCGGAGTTTGGGGGGTACGACCTGAGCAGTTTGGGCCAGGTCCACCACAATGGCGCCAGCGGCTAACACGCCCTCTTTTCGAGAATTCGTTCGCCGCAAGCAAACTTACTGTGCATTAGGGAAAAACACCTGCTGCCCTTCCAGCCGGAAATCCGCAATCGCCGCCTGACCGTCCGGCCCAGTCAGCCAATCAATGAACCTCTGCCCCGCATTGGCGCGCGTTTTCGGATGCCGCTCGGGATTCACCAGGATCACACCATATTGGTTGAATAACCGCGGATCGCCTTCGACCAGAATCTCAAGATCCCCTCTGTTTCCAAAGGAAAGCCATGTCGCGCGGTCGGTCAGCGTATAGGCCCCCATGCCGCTGGCTATGTTCAGCGTGGCCCCCATGCCAGATCCAGTCTCGCGATACCATTCGCCCGACGCTTCGGTCGGATCCAAACCAGCATCCGCCCAATGGCCCATCTCGGCCTTATGCGTTCCGCTGTCATCCCCGCGCGAGGTGAAGACGGCCTCTGCCGCCTCAATGGCAGAAAGCGCGGAGAGGATATCCGCCCCTCCTTTGACGCCAGCCGGGTCTGATTTTGGCCCGACCAGAACAAAGTCATTGTACATCAGATCCAAGCGCTCAACGCCCCAACCATCCGCAACAAACTTCTCTTCCGCAGGCTTGGAATGGACCAACAGCACGTCCCCATCGCCGTTCACCGCATTGCGAATGGCCTGACCGGTGCCAACGGCTACGACACGGACATCAATACCGCTTTCCGCCTCAAAGCCCGGCAACAGATAGTCCAGCAACCCCGAATTCTGCGTCGAGGTCGTGGATTGCACCACGATAAACGGCTCCTCCGCTGTGGCTATGCCAGCCATCATCCCAAGCCCAAGCGCCGCTGCGCGCAAAATTGCCCGTCTCATCACATGCTCCAATGTTTTTGTTATGTAACCAATGCGCCCGAGAGATAGCGACGTGATGCGTCGCTTTCAGGGGCATCCAGAACCTGTTTGGCCGGTCCGTGTTCCACCACACGCCCGCCCTGCATCATGACAATATCCGCAGCCAATCGCCGCGCCTGTCCGATATCATGTGTCACCATGACGATCCGCACCCCACGCGCTGAGGCTCGCAGGATCAAGCGCTCAATCATCTGCACAGCGCTTGGGTCCAGTGCGCTGGTCGGCTCATCCAGAAACAGGGTCTCAGGAGTCATCGCCAAAGCCCGCAAGATCGCCAGCCGTTGCGCCTCCCCCCCGGACAAAGACCGCGCAGGCTGGCGGGCTTTGCTCTCAAGGCCACCTTCGGCCAACAGCTCGGCGATCCGAAGTTTGCGCGCGCGACGCGCCAGCCCCTGCCGTTTCAGCACGAAATCCAGATTGGCAGACACTGATCGGCGCAGAAGAACGGGCTGTTGAAACACCATTGCTTGCCGCGCTGTATGAGAGGCATTCAGCGGAGCACCATCCTGCACAACCTGTCCCTGATCTGGTGAGATCAACCCATGCAGACACCGCAAGAGCAGGCTTTTGCCCGCCCCGTTTGGACCCAGCAACAGTGTTGGCCCCGGCCCGTCCAGCGTCAGCTCGGCCACATCCAACAAGGCCTGCCCATTGCGCCGGATGACCAGATCACGAACCTGCAGGGACCGCGTCATCTCAAAGGTCAGATCACGCATGACGCAACCCCTCCTGTTCGGCGCGGAGGCTGGCGGCACTGACCATGGCGTTCACAGCCACCGCGATCCCGATCAGGATCGCCCCCAGCGCTAGCGCCAAAGCCAGATTGCCTTTCGAGGTCTCGAGCGCGATTGTCGTCGTCATCACCCGCGTGACGTGATTGATGTTGCCGCCAACGATGATCACGGCGCCCACTTCGGCAATGGCACGTCCGAACCCGGCCAGAAGCGCGGTGATCAAAGCCAAGCGCGCATCCCACAACAACACCGGAACCGAGGCCAAACGCGACACTCCAAGTGAACGGAGTTGTTCTGAATACTCCTCGGCCAGCATCTCGACCACTTGCCGGGTCAGTGCGGCGATGATGGGCGTGACCAAAACCACCTGCGCGATGATCATGGCGGTGGGCGTATAGAGCAGCTCCAATACCCCCAAAGGCCCCGAACGGGACAGCATAAGATAGACCAACAGGCCGACCACCACCGGTGGAAAGCCCATCAAAGCATTCATCAGTACGATCAACGCGCGGCGACCGGGAAAGCGCGCCACGGCAAGCGCCGCACCAACGGGCATCCCGATCAGGGCCGAGATCAGCACCGCGAACACGGATACTTTCAGAGACAGAAAGACAATCGCCCACAGCTCTGCATCTCCATTGAGGATGAGAGAGAGGGCGTGACTGAATTCCTCTGCAAATCCTTGCATTTTATCCTTTTAAGCGAAACCAGATGGATGATTTGCGTTAATTTACAAGGAAATACTACTATAGATTCACCAAAAGTACATACACGAAACCGACAGTCAGAATAGAAAACGCGGCCCCGTTTTGGGACCGCGTCTTTGCGTCAGAAATGCCTAGCTGGTTTAGTTCAGCGCTGCGTCGGTCACCTGATGTGTCCATGCACCTTCCGGCTTCGCGGTGATGACCGGATCGGATCCACCTGCCAACAGTGTACTTACCGTACGCTCAAAATCAGCCGGGTCCAGCGCCCCGTTCGATCCTGCAGTCAGTTTAGCAATCTCGCCCATCATGCGTTTCTGATGCTCTTCGGTCTGCGCACCAGTAGCGTCATTGTCGAGAACGATCAGAGCGGCCTCATCCGGGTTCTCTTCGGCATATTTCCAACCTTTCATCGAGGCCCGCACAAAGCGCTGCATTTTCTCAACAAAGGCTTCGTCGCTCAGGTTCTCTTCCAGCACGTAAAGACCATCTTCCAGCGTTGCCACGCCCTGATCTTCGTACTTGAAGGTCACCAGCTCATCCGGATTCACGCCTGCATCAATGACCTGCCAGTATTCATTGTAGGTCATAGTGCTGATGCAATCAGCCTGACGCTGCAGCAGAGGATCCACGTTGAAGCCTTGCTTCAGCACCTCTACACCGTTTTCAGCCTTACCGCCTGTGTCGATGCCCAGCTGGCTCATCCAGCTCATGAACGGGAATTCGTTTCCAAAGAACCAAACGCCGAGAGTGCGGTTCTTCAGATCTTCGGGCGAGGAAATCCCCGCATCCTTCCAGCAGGTCAGCATCATGCCTGAGCTTTTGAAAGGCTGAGCGATATTGACCAGCGGCAAGCCTTTTTCCCGTGCGGCCAGTGCGGCCGGCATCCATTCGACGGTCACATCCGCACCGCCACCCGCGATCACCTGAGTGGGCGCGATATCGGGACCGCCCGGCAGGATAGTGACGTCCAGATCTTCTTCCTCGTAGAACCCCTTGTCCTTCGCGACGTAGTAGCCTGCAAACTGCGCCTGCGTGACCCATTTGAGCTGCAACGTTACCTCATCGGCGGCCAGTGATGCACTGGCGGCCAGGCTAAAGGCGGCAACCGCCCCGCTGAGTAGCTTTTTCATCTTCATCTTCTCCTTGTTACGAATTGCGCCCCGTTTTCGGGGTCTGGTTAGTCTTGTTATCTGCGTTGTGAGGGGTGCCAAAAGGTTACCATTTTTTCGATCCCTGCCACCAAAGCATAGAACACTGTTCCGGCGACTGCCGCCACTGCGATTTCTGCCCAGACGAGGTCGATCGACAGGCTGCCCACCCCGGTTGAAATCCGAAAGCCCATGCCGCGCGTGGGGGAGCCGAAATATTCGGCGACAATCGCCCCGATCAGCGCAAGTGTGGTGGCAATTTTGAGGCCATTGAATATGAACGGCATGGCCGCAGGCAGGCGTAACTTGATCAGCGTTTGCGTGTAGCTGGCCGCATAGGTCCGCATCAGGTCACGTTGCATCGCATCCGCCTCACGCAGGCCTTGCACCGTATTCACAAGGATCGGGAAGAACACCATCACCACAACCACAGCTGCTTTGGAGTGCCAATCGAACCCGAACCAGCTGACCAGAATAGGCGCGATTCCAACGATAGGCAGCGCGGCCACAAAGTTACCGATGGGCAGCAACCCTCGGGTCAGAAAGACGGACCGGTCGATCAGAACGGCCGTCAGAAAGGCAGCAGAGGCACCGATTGCAAACCCGGTGAATGCCCCTTTGAACACGGTCTGTTTGAAGTCCTGCCACAGAATATCTGTCGAGTTCACAAAGGTCTGCGCCACCATCGACGGCGGCGGCAAGATTACGGGCGAGACGCCCAGCCCTTGCACCAGCCCCTCCCACAGGATCAGCAGCGTGACACCAAAAAGTACGGGCACAAAGACACGCACGCCTTTGGAGTCCCGGTAGATCGACCGTGCCAGCCACGCGTTCAGCCACCAGGCACCAGCCCAGAAGAGGAGGGAAAAGATCAACCAGCTCATGCGCTCATCCCCATACGTTTCAGGGTCACTCGCTGCAGTATGTCCAGTAAGGTCACCAGAATGCCCGCCAGAATGGCCGCTGCGAACAAGGCCGCCCAAATGGCCAAAGGCGTGCCGAATTGATCTCCGATCAGAATGCGCGCGCCGAGGCCCGAAATTGCACCGGTCGGCAGCTCGCCCACAATTGTCCCAACCAAGGCCGCCGCGATTCCAACCTTCAGCGAAGTGAACAGGTAGGGCACCGAAGATGGCAGGCGCAGTTTCAGGAACGCCTGCAAGCCAGTCGCGTTGTAGGTCTGAAGCAAATCCAGCTGCGAAACAGCCGGAGAGCGCAGTCCTTTAACCATCCCGACCAGCACGGGGAAATAGCATAGGTAAGCCGAGATAATCGCCTTGGGCACCCCGCGCCCTTCGATCCCCAGCTGAGAACTCAGGACGATAATCATCGGAGCCAGTGCCACAATCGGCACCGTTTGGCTAATGATGGCCCATGGCATCAAGCTCATATCCACAACGCGGGAATAGACAATGGCCACGGCCCCCAGAATGCCAACGGCCGTGCCCAGCACAAATCCCCAGAGCGTGGATTGCAACGTGATCCACCCGTGATAGATCAACGAGCGTTTCGACATCGCCCGGCCCCTCATCACCATTTCGCCGGTGGTTTTCCAAAGCTCCTGCCCGACTTGCACGGGCGTTGGCAGGCGCGGCCGGTCCAGTTCGTAGCCACCTGCGATATGCGCCGGGTTCTGCACCATCAGAACCCAAACCGAGATCTGCTGACGATCCCTCGACGCCTCGGGCGTCACGGTTTCCCCTGCACGTTCCGCCTGATCGAGCGAGACACGAACATTCATTGGCGCGACCGCCAGATACCACAGGACCGCAATGGCCAGCAGCACAGTCAGAACCGATAAGACCTGCTTCATGCGTGCCACTCCATCCGGTAGACCGGCACGTTGTCCGGGGGCACGGGCGGTTCTTCGCTTGTAACCTCGAACCCTTCGCGTTGATAGAACCGTTGCGCCGCGATGTTCGGCGTGTGTGTCGTCAGCCAAAGAAACGCGTGGCCCTCTTTGGCCTTGTCGACAAAGCGCTTGCCGATGCCCTGACCGGTCCGTCTGCAATAAAGCGCACCGATCTTCCGCTCACTCGGGTCCACAGACATGTAGCAATCGACCGGGTTGCCCGTGACCCAGATCTCACGATGATCGAATGCCTCTTCGATCATGGCCGTCAGTTGTTCAACTGGCAGCTCTTCCGGCATCCAATCCGTCTGGCAAGCCCAATCATGGATCACTTGGGCACAGGCCGGCACGTCCTGCAACGTTGCGCGCCTGATCATATCCGAGGCCTTGTCAGTCATCATAGGAATGCCCCGCCCGCAGGCCGTCCCGCACCCGGTGTGCAACCTCAATAAACTCCGGCGTATCGCGGATATCCAAGGGCCGCTCCTTGGGCAGAGGGCTGTCGATCACATCCGTAATCCGCCCGGGCCGAGGGCTCATCACCACGATCTTAGTGCTGAGATACACCGCCTCGGGGATCGAGTGCGTCACAAAGCCAATCGTCTTCTCCGTACGCGCCCAGAGCGCCAGAAGCTGCTCGTTGAGGTGATCGCGCACGATCTCGTCCAACGCGCCAAACGGCTCATCCATCAGCAAGATGTCCGCGTCAAAAGCCAAAGCCCGCGCGATACTGGCCCGCTGCTGCATACCGCCCGAAAGCTGCCAAGGGAATTTCCCACCAAACCCAGCAAGATCAACAAGTTCAAGAACTTTGTTCACGCGCTCTTCCTGCTCGGACGCGGAATAACCCATGATCTCCAGCGGAAGTTTGATATTCTTGGAGATGGTCCGCCACGGATACAGACCCGCCGCTTGAAACACATACCCATAGGCCCGCTTGCGCCGCGCCTCATCCGGGGTCATGCCGTTGACGGTCAGAGTGCCGCCGGTTGGCGTCTCCAAAGCCGCGATGCAGCGCAGAAAGGTGGTCTTGCCACAGCCCGAAGGGCCGATAAAGCTGACAAAGTCGCCTTTGTCGATCGTCAGGTTCACATCTTTCAGCGCGTGAACCGGGCCGTCATTCGTCTGGAAGGTGAGATCCAGCTGCCTTGCCTCGATCACAGGCTGGGTCGTAGAGTCAGTGTTCATTCCATAGCCTTGAAAAATTGGATTGCGGGCCGCCCGACTAGCGGCCCGAATGCGTCAGACGCCCGTCGCTGGAATACCCGTCCGCTCCACCGGGCGCGGGGCGGTCAGTTCTTTCCAGGTGCTCAGCGCCTTGTTTACATGGGTGTTGGCCTCACGCGCCACGAACTTCCCGTGCCCTTCCTGTGTCTGGATCTCACCATCATGCACGGCAACCGAACCACGGGTCAGCGTGAATCGCGGCAACCCGCGCACTTCTTTACCCTCGAACACGTTGTAGTCGATCGAAGACTGCTGCGTTTCGGCCGAAATCACCTTGGCCTTGTCCGGATCCCACACCACCAGGTCAGCATCTGCGCCAACCAAAACCGCGCCCTTTTTCGGATAGCAATTCAATATCTTGGCGATGTTTGTTGAAGTAACAGCTACGAACTCATTCGGCGTTAAACGCCCTGTATTCACCCCATAGGTCCAGAGCATCGGCATCCGATCCTCCAACCCTCCGGTCCCGTTCGGGATCTTGGTGAAATCGCCCACGCCATAGCGTTTCTGTTCGGTCGTAAAGGCGCAATGGTCGGTCGCGACAACGCTCAAAGTGCCAGATTGCAGACCGTTCCACAGGCTATCCTGATGCTGCTTGTTCCGGAACGGAGGGCTCATGACACGCCGCGCCGCATGTTCCCAATCGTGGTGGAAATACTCGCTCTCATCCAAGGTCAGGTGCTGGATCAAAGGTTCTCCCCACACTCGCTTGCCCTGCATCTTCGCGCGCCGAATGGCCTCATGCGCCTCTTCGCAGGAGGTATGCACCACGTACAGAGGCACACCGGCCATGTCCGCAATCATGATCGCGCGGTTGGTCGCTTCGCCTTCGACCTGGGGCGGACGGGAATAGGCGTGTGCCTCGGGGCCGGTATTGCCCTCGGCCAGCAGCTTGGCGCTCAGTTCGGCCACAACGTCACCGTTCTCAGCATGAACCATCGCGGTGCCGCCCAACTCGGCCAGGCGTTTGAACGAGGCAAACAACTCATCGTCATTCACCATCAAAGCGCCTTTATAGGCCATGAAATGCTTGAACGTGTTGATGCCACGCGTCTCGATGACAGTCTTGATGTCATCAAACACCTGCTCACCCCACCAGGTCACCGCCATGTGGAATGAGTAGTCACAGTTCGCCCGCGTCGATTTGTTGTCCCAACGCTTGAGCGCGTCCAGCAGGCTCTCGCCCGGATTGGGCAGCGCGAAATCCACAACCATCGTGGTGCCACCTGCCAGGGCCGCGCGCGTGCCGCTTTCGAAATCGTCGCTGGAATAGGTGCCCATAAACGGCATCTCGAGATGCGTGTGCGGGTCGATCCCACCGGGCATCACGTAGCACCCCGAGGCGTCCAGCTCTTTGTCGCCGCGCAGGTCCGGCCCAATCTCGGTGATCACGCCGCCCTCAACTTTCACATCCGCCTTATAGGTCAGATCAGCGGTTACGATGGTCCCGTTCTTGATGACAGTACTCATTTCAAACTCCCTGTTGCGGTCTGCGCCGCTTGCTTCATCTGGCTAAAAATATCCCGGGGCAGTCGCCCTTTGGGCGACGGGGGCAGCGCCCCCTATTCCACGATCTCCGCCATCTCAACGACCGCATGCAGCAAAACATCCGCCCCGGCAGCCGCCCAATCCTTGCTGATCTCTTCAGCCTCGTTGTGGCTCAGGCCATCTACGCAAGGGCACATCACCATCGCGGTCGGCGCGACCCGGTTGATCCAGCAGGCATCGTGCCCGGCCCCCGAAATGATATCCGTATGGGAATACCCCAGACGCTCTGCCGCGTCGCGCACGGCGGCGACACAACCCTCATCGAATTTGACCGGATCGAATCCACCGACCTTTTCGAATTCAATCTGCAGGCCCATTTCGTTCACGATATCCTCAGCCGCCACACGAAGGCGATTTTCCATATCAGTGATCACATCCAATTCGGGCGAGCGGAAATCGACCGTGAACACCACCTTGCCCGGAAGCACATTGCGTGAGTTCGGATACACATCAATATGCCCCGCTGCCCCAACCGCATGCGGCGCATGTGACCACGCAATCTCATCCACTTTTTCAAGAATACGCGCCATCGCCAGACCCGCATTCTTGCGCATCGGCATCGGGGTCGAGCCGGTATGGGCATCCTTGCCGGTCACCGTGATCTGGGTCCAACTTAGCCCCTGACCGTGGGTGACGACGCCGATGTCCTTACTCTCGGCCTCCAGTATCGGCCCTTGTTCGATATGCAGCTCAAAGAAGGCATGCATTTTGCGCGCGCCGACCTCTTCCTCGCCGCGCCAGCCGATACGCTGCAATTCATCGCCGAATTTTTTACCCTCGGCATCCTCGCGGTCATAGGCCCAATCCTGCGTGTGCATCCCGGCAAACACGCCCGAAGACAACATCGCAGGGGCGTAGCGCGTGCCCTCTTCATTCGTCCAGTTGGTCGCCACGATCGGATGTTTGGTTTTGATTCCCAGATCGTTCAGCGTGCGGATGATCTCCAAACCGCCAAGCACCCCTAGAACCCCGTCATACTTCCCGCCCGTCGGCTGTGTATCCAGATGAGAACCAACATAGACCGGCAGCGCCTCCGGGTCCGTGCCCTCTCGCCGCGCGAACATGTTGCCCATCTGATCCAAACCCATGGAACAGCCCGCGTCCTCGCACCAGCTTTGGAACAGCGCGCGCCCTTCGGCGTCTTCATCGGTCAGCGTCTGGCGGTTGTTGCCGCCCGCAACGCCGGGGCCGATCTTGGCCATCTCCATCAGGCTGTCCCACAACCTGTCGCCATTGATCCTGAGATTCTGCGCCGGAGCTGCCATAGTCTTCTTCCCTGTTGCTTGCGAGTTTGCTCGCTTTTGGTGTCTTGATTTGACCAACTGGTCAAACTCACGCTATCACGGGTTCGACATCAGTCAAGAAATTGCGCGCCGTCGCTGGAGTTTTCAGCAAAATCCCCTATGAGATGGCGCAAAAACAGACACGTTGGACACATGCCGAAAGACCGCGCACCCACCAGAATACAAAAGAAAAATCGCGCTGCGATTCTGGAGGCCGCGCTCGAGGTCTTTTCGACCCACGGGTTTCGCGGGGCCACCGTGGATCAGATCGCGTCCGCTGCCGGGCTGAGCAAACCAAACCTGCTCTATTACTACCGCAGCAAAGACGCGATTTATGCCGCCCTGCTCGAGCGTCTTCTGGACACTTGGCTAGACCCGATGCGCGCCATTGATCCCGATGGCGACCCTCTAACCGAGCTGTTAGGATACATCCACCGCAAGCTGGAAATGAGTCGCGACTACCCTCGCGAAAGCCGCCTGTTTGCCAATGAGATCATTCGCGGCGCTCCACATATCTATGACGTGCTGTCCACAGATCTTAAAGCGCTGGTCGATGAAACCTCGACCCTGATCCGCCGCTGGATGGCCGAGGGGCATATCGCCGAAGTGAACCCCTATCACCTGATCTTCTCGATCTGGTCTTTGACCCAGCATTACGCAGATTTCGACGTCCAGATCCGCGCCGTTCTTGGCTCGGATGAAGCCGATCCTTACCCCGACGCGAAAATCTACCTTGATCAGGTGTTCACGCGCCTTCTGACGCTGTAACCGTTATTTCGCGGGCTTTAACGCCAGAATTCGACGCAAAAGCACGATCACCATGGCGATCAGGATGGTCAGGTCGCCCATGGTTTTGACGGTGTTGATCTTGGGCACCTTTCCGGCATCCTTGACGATCGCGGTGTACATTTTCGGCTGCTGCACCCCAGCCATGTGATCCTTGGCCGAGGCCTTCACGAAGGCGTCAAAATTCTGCAGCGCCTTGACCTTTTTGACCACCTGTCCAAGGAACCGTTGGTCCAGCTGACGCTCTTCCTTCAACTTCGCCATCATCTCTTCGAGAGAGCGTTTCAGCTTTTCAAGGCTGTCCACGTCACGTTTGATCTGCTTCTGATGCTGAAGAAAATTCTTGGCGGCCATCGCGTCACGTTGCTTGGCCTTGGACAGGGCAACGTTCTTTTTGGACGTGTCACGGTCAAGCTTGGTGACCTTGTTGCCGCCCTTGTTCCGGCCCGGTGGTGCCGCTGGCATGACATTCTCCTTTGATCCTGTCTGTCAGCGGCAGTGTAGCACCGAACCGGTGTTTTAGGGATGAGTGTTTCCCTTACTCCGCCGCTTTCGCCATCGGATTGTTCGGATGCGAGGTCCAGTTGGCATAGTCTGGCTGCACAGTTTTGCCAGTACGCGGATCGACCTCGCCAGCCGCCATCGGCTCCATCGTGATGCAGCCTTCGATCGGGCAAACATCGACGCAGAGGTTACAGGCAACGCATTCGTCATCCATCACTTCAAACACACGATCATCAGACATCGAGATCGCCTGATGGCTGGTATCTTCACAAGCGGCATAGCACCGACCGCATTTGATACACTGGTCCTGATCAATCTTGGCCTTGGCCACATAATTCAGGTTCAGATACTGCCAGTCAGTGACATTCGGTACCGCACGACCAATGACCTGATCGACACTGGTATAACCCTTCTCGTCCATCCATTCAGACAGACCCGCCGTCAGCTCATCAATGATCTTGAACCCGTAGGTCATCGCAGCGGTACACACTTGCACATTGCCACAACCCAGCGAAATAAACTCGGCCGCGTCCCGCCAGGTGGTCACGCCACCAATGCCGGAAATGGGCATACCATGAGTGGCCTCAGCCCGCGCGATTTCGGACACCATCGACAGGGCAATCGGCTTGACCGCCGGCCCGCAATAGCCGCCGTGGCTGCCTTTGCCATCAATCGAAGGCTCGGGGCTGAACGTATCCAGATTGACGCTGGTGATTGAGTTGATCGTGTTGATCAGCGACACCGCGTCCGCGCCGCCATTCCGCGCGGCCGCTGCAGGTTTGCGGATGTCGGTGATGTTGGGCGTCAGCTTCACGATGACCGGGCGGTCATAGTATTTCTTGCACCATCGGGTCACCATCTCGATGTATTCTGGCACCTGCCCCACGGCAGACCCCATGCCCCGCTCGCTCATGCCATGCGGGCAGCCGAAGTTTAGCTCGATCCCATCGGCGCCTGTCTCGGCGACGCGCGGCAGGATGGCTTTCCACGCCTCCTCCTCGCAGGGCACCATGATCGAGGCGATCAGCGCGCGATCCGGATAGTCCGCCTTGACCCGCGCCATTTCCTCAAGGTTCACCTCCAGCGGGCGGTCGGTGATCAGCTCGATGTTATTGAGACCCAGCAGCCGCCGATCCGCACCATAGATCGCGCCGTAGCGCGGCCCGTTCACATTCACGACCGGAGGGCCCTCGGCACCCAGTGTTTTCCAGACAACGCCGCCCCATCCTGCCTCGAACGCGCGGCGGACGTTGTATTCCTTGTCCGTCGGCGGCGCAGAGGCCAGCCAATAGGGGTTGGGGCTGGAAATGCCCAGAAAGTTTGTCGTCAGATCGGCCATGGCTTCTCCCTTCCCGGCTCAGCCGGTTTTTTTGAATATCATCTCAGTCGGGCGAATGCGCCCGGCCTTTAGGTTTGTTACGTAGTTTTGGAACTTCTCAGGTGCCGTCTCGCCCATCATCAGGTGGATGCCCAACGCAGGCGGGCCGCTTTCGGCCATACGCGCAAAGGCTTCCTCAAAGAAAGCTAGCGCGAACTCAGTACGGTCGGTCTCAGTCACCAGTTCCAGACCCGCAGCACTTGCGGCATCGCGGTAGACATCGGGCGCGTGGACAAAGGACGTCTCGGCCACGGTGGACCATGGCAGAGGAAACGCAAGCGGCTCAGCCGCCTCACCGCCCATCACGTCGAACAAGGCAAAAGTACCACCTGTCGCCAAGGCCCGAGAGACTTCGGCGAACAATCCCACCTTGTCTTCGATGTTCATGCCAACATGGAACATCACGGCCAGATCGAACCCAGCATCGGGAACCGGCATGTCGAGCGCACTGCCGACCACAAACTCCGACTTGTCGGAATGGCCGACAAGATCACTAAGCGTCTTCGCCGTCTCGACAAACTCAGGCGTCAGGTCGACCCCTGTGACCGTCGAGTCATATCGATCCACGATATAGCGCGATGTCCCGCCGATACCGCAGCCAACGTCCAGCACACGCGTTGCGTGGTTGGGTGACAGCTGAGCGAACAGGTTGTCGGTCGCTTTCACACCACCCGTATGAAACTCGTCCCCGGCCTTGAGGTCGGCAACGGTGGCTGCATCCGGGTCTATACCACTGGCCTCAAGCGCCGCGCGGACGCGTTCGGTCAGGGCACCGGTTGTGTAGTGTTGGGCAACAGCTTGTTCGATCTGGGACATGACGATACCTCAGCAGCAATAAAAATGGGGTGAATACCCCATCTTATCACGAAACGAGCGTTGCGTGGATGTCCATCGCCGCATCACGGCCCTCGGCCACGGCTGTCACGGTCAGATCCTCGCCACCTGCGGCGCAATCACCACCCGCCCAGACACCGTCCAGAGAGGTTCGCCCTGCCCCGGTGACAGCGATCTTGTTGCCATCCAGCGCCAGACCTTCGGGCGCACCTTCAAGCGTTTGACCGATGGCCTTGAGGACCTGATCAGCCGGAAGCCGGATCATCTCACCCGTCCCTTCAAGCCTGCCGTCCCGAGTGGTCGTGTATTCCAGTTCGATATCGACCGCAGAGCCATTGCCGTAGACGGCGACCGGCTGCACATTCGTCAGAATTCGCACCCCATGTGAGGCGGCAAGGTCCTGTTCATACCGGCTGGCACCCATCGCATCGCGACCACGGCGATAGGCAATCGTGACATGCTCGGCGCCCAGCAGTTTTGACTTCACGGCAGCGTCCACCGCTGTCATGCCTCCGCCGATCACGACCACATTCCGCCCGACCGGCAAGTGGGCGAGATCTTCCGCCTGACGCACATCCGAAATGAAATCCACAGCAGCCCGCACACCGTCCTTTTCGGTGCCTTGCGCACGCAGCGCATTCACACCCGCCAGACCGATCGACAGGAACACGGCATCATAGTTCTCGACCAACCCGTCCAGCGAAATCGTATCTCCCAGAACCGAGCCCGTCTCGATCGCAATGCCGCCAATTTTCAGAAGCCAGTCCACTTCGGCCTGGGCGAAGTCATTGGTCGATTTGTAGGCTGCAATCCCGTATTCGTTCAAACCGCCGGGTTTCGGCTTGGACTCGTGAATAACCACGTCATGCCCCAGCATTGCCAGACGGTGCGCACAGGCAAGACCAGCTGGCCCTGCCCCAATCACGGCAACCGTTTTGCCGGTAGGCGCGGCGCGTTCGAAGGGGTGATCACCCGCTTCCATAACGATATCAGTCGAATAGCGCTGCAAGCGACCGATCTCGACCGGTTTGCCTTCGGCGGCTTCGCGAACGCAAGCTTCCTCGCACAAAGTCTCGGTCGGACAAACGCGGGCACACATACCACCTAGAATGTTTTGCTCGAGAATCGTGCGACCCGCTGCTTGCGGCTGACCAGCCTGGATCTGGCGAATGAACAACGGAATATCGATATCCGTCGGACAAGCCGTCACACACGGCGCGTCATAGCAGAAATAACAGCGATCTGCCGCCACGGCGGCCTCATGCGGGGCCAAAGGCGGATGCAGATCGGTGAAATTCGAGGTCAGCTCATCGCTGGAAAGCCGCCCTGGGACAATCCCGGGTGCCATCTGGCCCTGTGCCATCACTCTACTCCCTGTAGATATGTTTGTTGTGAGACTCAGCTTGCCACAATCTGATTTTTTATCAATTGGTAAATTTTATCATTCGGTCAAAAAATGAAAAATCCGGGCTTTTGACCCGGATTTCCGTAATTTTGCTCAAAATTGATGCGGGACCGGGTCAGATCATGCCCGTCAAATGCCCGGATTTCATCCAAACCCGCGCGCCATCCGGCCCCGCAACGGCCTTTGACTGCGATCCGGGCGGCAGGCGTAGCCAGTCCCACGCGGCGAATGATTCACCGCCTTCATCAAAGCTGCCGGTGATGACAAACACCTCAAGCCCACCTTCTGCGCTCAGATCAATGGTCTCACTCGCGGCCCATTGCGCGATGCGCACATCCTCATGCTCATCCTTGAACAAGCGCAGATCGCCCTGCCCGTTGATCGAGCGTTTAACCTCGGTCCGGTCAGACGGATCGAATTGATGCAGCTTGACCAGAATGGTCGCCCCATCAGCCGCCATAGGGGTATGGGACGAGGTCGGAGGGTTGCGAACATAGCTGCCCACCGGAAAATCTCCGGTTTCGTCCTGAAAGACGCCATCCAGAACCAGATACTCCTCACCGCCATCGTGGGTATGGGCCGCGAAGGCACTGCCGGGGGCGAAACGCACGATCGTAGTGGCGCGGGCGACTTCCTCACCGATCCGGTCCAGCATCTTGCGCTCGACCCCTGCCGCTGGCGATTGCACCCACTCGGTCTGAGCAAAGTGCACCGCAGCGCGTTTGGTGAAATCCGCGTTGATCCTCATGGCGGCCTCCTGCTTTGAGTTTCCTGCATGAGATGGGATGGAGAACGCGAAAATCAATCCAACAGTTTTGACGCCCTCTGCGGCTTGCTGTAATCCCAAAGAAAACGGGCGACAGGAACAGGCACGAATGGCTTCGCAGAAATTCAACATTGTCGTCATCGGGCAAAATAACCGTCTGCAATATGAGGCCCTTCTGTTCGCCGCCTCGCTGCGCCACTGTTCCCCCGGTTTTGACGGCAAGCTGTATGTCGCCACGCCAAACCCCGGCCCCCGTTGGAGCCAGAACCCCAGCATCCAGAACGAAGATGTGCGCAAGGCGCTGTTTCAGCTGGACGCCGAGATCCTGCCCTTTGACAACCATGTCTTCGGCGAGAGCTATCCGCATGGCAACAAGATCGAGGCCCTGCTTGCCCTGCCCGAGGGGGAACCGTTTGTCTTCTTCGACAGCGATACGCTGATCACGGGCGATTTGAATTCGGTCCCGTTTGATTTCGACCGTCCGGGCGCCTCGCTCAAGGTTGACGGGACTTGGCCGAAACCCACCCTCTATGGGCCCGGGTTCGAGGGAATATGGAGCGCGCTCTATCGCCGCTTTGGTCTGGATTTCGACAGCTCGATTGATGACAGCCAGCCCAAGGAGCACTGGAAACGGTTTCTGTATTTCAACGCAGGCTATTTCTTCTACAAATGCCCGCGCCAATTCGGCGAGCGGTTCTTGGACTACGCGCAAACCATTCGCGACGAAGAGATCCCCGAACTCACCGGGCAGAACCTTGATCCCTGGCTGGATCAGGCTGCCCTGCCGCTGGTGATCCACTCATTCGGTGGCGGGCGCGATGCCTTGCCGGACGGGCTTCTTGATGGGTCGGTCAGTTGTCACTATCGCCTGTTTCCGCTGCTTTACGCCCGTGAGAGTGACCGCGTGATTGAGGTGCTCGAGACCGTCTCAGCCCCCAACAAAGTCAAGAAAGTCCTCAAGGCCTATGACCCGATGAAGAGGCTGATTTTTCAAGGCAAAGGCCACAAAATCCGCGAGATGTTCGACCAAAACGCCCTGCCCGGGCGCGAACAGGCCATCCGCAAGGCGATCAAGGCCAAAGGTCTCTGGCTGCGCTGACAGGATCGCCCATAGGATCGTTGTGCAAGGGCCTGCAATAGCCTACAGATTCGCCAACGCACATTCCAACAGGAGATTTTCACGATGTCTGACGGCCCTACCTACGGTTTCGACACTCTGCAGATACACGCGGGCGCACGCCCCGATCCCGCAACCGGCGCGCGCCAGACTCCCATCTATCAAACGACGGCTTATGTCTTTCGCGATGCGGACCACGCGGCGGCTTTGTTTAACCTGCAGGAAGTGGGCTTTATCTATTCGCGCCTGACCAATCCGACCGTCGCCGTTCTGCAGGAACGCGTCGCGACGCTGGAAGGTGGCGTTGGCGCGGTGTGCTGTTCCTCGGGACACGCGGCGCAGATCATGGCGCTGTTCCCGCTGATGGGACCTGGTTGCAACGTGGTCGCATCGACCCGTCTGTATGGCGGCACGGTCACGCAGTTCAGCCAGACCATCAAGCGCTTCGGCTGGTCGGCCAAGTTTGTCGACACTGATGATCTGGAGGCCGTAAAGGCCGCCATCGACGAAAACACCCGCGCGGTATTCTGCGAATCCATCGCCAACCCCGGCGGCTATGTCACCGATATTCGGTCGCTGGCGGATGTCGCGGACGGCGCAGGCATTCCGCTGATCGTCGATAACACCTCAGCCACGCCTTACCTGTGCCGCCCGATTGAACACGGCGCGACTCTGGTTGTGCATTCGACCACCAAATACCTGACCGGCAATGGCACCGTCACCGGTGGCTGCATCGTGGATTCGGGCAAGTTCGACTGGTCGGCGAATGACAAATTCCCTTCACTCAGCCAGCCCGAGCAGGCCTATCACGGGTTGAAGTTCCATGAGACCTTTGGCCCGCTGGCCTTCACCTTCCACGGCATCGCCATCGGCCTGCGCGATCTGGGCATGACGATGAACCCGCAGGCGGCACATTACACGCTGATGGGGATCGAAACCCTGTCGCTGCGGATGGAGCGCCACGTCGAGAACGCCCAGAAGATCGCCGCCTGGCTGGAAGCGGATGACCGGGTCGACTACGTGACCTATGCGGGCCTGCCTTCGTCGCCTTATCACGACAGGGTCAAGGCGCAGTATCCGCGTGGCGCCGGTGCGCTATTCACCTTTGCGGTCAAGGGTGGCTATGACGCCTGCATCAAACTCGTGAACGCTTTGGAGATCTTCAGCCACGTTGCCAACCTCGGCGACGCGCGTTCGCTGATCATCCACTCGGCCTCGACCACGCACCGTCAGTTGACCCCCGAACAGCAAGAGGCCGCAGGTGCGGGCCCCAACGTAGTGCGTGTGTCGATCGGTATCGAGGATGCCAACGACCTGATCGCCGATCTGGATCAGGCTTTGGCCAAAGCCAGCGCATGAAGCCATGAGCGGACACGACACCAACGCACTGGGTCAACCCATCGGACGGCCGGTCACGGGCGAGTTCCCGCGCCCGGCGCCACCATATACCCCGATGGAGGGCCAGTATTGCTCGGTTGTGCCGCTTGATGTGAACAGGCATGCGCCCGGATTGTTCCGGGCGTTTGCCAATGATGCCGATCACCACAATTGGACCTACCTGCCCTACGGGCCGTTTGGCTCTGAGCAGGAGTTTGAAACTTGGGCACGCGCAAACTGCATGGACGCCGACCCGATGTTTCACACGGTTCTGGATGCAAACGATGTCCCCGTTGGCATGGCGTCATACCTCAGAATCGAACCTGCCGCTGGCGTGATCGAGGTCGGGCATATCCACTTCTCGCCCCTGCTGCAGCGCAAGCCGCAATCGACCGAGGTCATGTATCTGATGATGCGACGTGTATTCGATGAGCTGGGCTATCGTCGCTACGAATGGAAATGCGACGCGCTGAATGCCCCCTCTTGCAGTGCAGCCCAGAGGTTGGGCTTCACCTATGAGGGCACGTTCCGCCAAGCGACTCACTACAAGGGGCGCAATCGCGATACGGCATGGTATTCGATCCTCGACAGCGAATGGCCGCGTATTCGAGATGCGTTTGAGGATTGGTTGTCCCCGGATAATTTTGACGAAACGGGCCAGCAACGAAAACCGCTGATGGCCCGCGCGAGCGCCTGAACCTATTCTGAAATCTCGAACTCCATCGAAACACTGACAGAAACCGAGATCTCGCCGCCAGCAACCGGCACTCCGCCCGTGTCGGCCATAGCCATCGTTCGCATCTCAGCCATCGGGCGCACACCGCCGCCACGCTCCGAGATTGTCTGAACTGGCCCCAACGTGACATTGGCAGCCTGGGCAAGTTGCTCGGCCTTTGCGGTTGCTTCGCTCACAGCTTTTGCACGGGCCTGAACCTCGATCGGTTCTGAGTCTTGCAAACCAAAGCTCAACCCGCTGAAATCGTTGGCCCCGTCCTGAATGACCGCATCCATGACCTCACCCAGTTGGGTCAGATCACGCACCCGCACGAATACCCGGTTCGAGGCGACAAATCCGGTGATCTCAGGCGGTTCCCCGTTTTGCTGGTTCCGATTCGACCAGATGGGCGACAAAGAAAGATCGCGTGTCTGCAAATCCCGCTCGTCGATGCCCATTTCACCCAAGCGCGCAAGAACCTGCGCCACAGCGTCCGAGGTGGCTTTCATGGCCTCTGATGCCTCGGGGTTTTGATGTGTCACACCCAGGGTGATTGTCGCCATATCAGGGGCAACCTGAACGGTTCCGGTGGCATCCACGTTGATGCGACGTTCTTCCGCATGTGCCAGCCCGGCGGTGGTTGCGGCCATCATCGCGGCCAGAAAAGCGAATGTCTTCAAGGTGATCCCTCCAACTTACTCTGTCTCAACATGGGTCCGGGGGGCCTACACGCACAAGGGGAAGTCCCGGCTTTTTCTTTCCCTCGGCGGGTTCCTGCTTTAGTATCACCCTGCGAATACAAAGGTATTTGCGTTGATATGGTTAACTGTGGTTCCTCCGGATTATGAAACCCGCTTTTGCGCTGACCTTTTCTGCGACCGGAATTTCCCTTCAACACCATTCGGATGGTGAATGGTACGACATTGGCGAAGTGCCTTTGTCGGCCCCGGATCTGAGTGACCAGATCAAAGCCCTGCACGACAAAGCCTTTGCGCTGGAAAACGACCTGAGCTGCAAACTGGTGCTGCCGGCAGATCAGGTGCGGTATCTTGCCCTGCCCACGGAAGGCCAAAGCGATGATCAGATCGCGTCCGAGGTTCAAGCCGCAGTCGCCAAGGCAACTCCGTATGAGTTGGCCGATCTGTCCTATGACAGCGCAACCGAGGGGCCGACCACCTTTGTTGCCGCCGTCGCGCGTGAGACGCTGGATGAAGCGCAGGGTTTTGCCGCGCAGCACGGGTTCTTACCCGTCACCTTTAGTGCGGCCACGACTGAGGCCGAATTCCCGCGCGAGCCTGTATTTGACCTGACCAGCGAGCCGCAGGTCGCTGCGCCTTCACCCGAACCCGAGCTAGAAAGCCCCCCGGTTCATGCCATAGCGGATGACGCGGCGCCCACAGAGTTCCGCTCTCCTGACCCTGCTCCGGCTGCAATCGCGCTACCTCCCACATCGAACAAAGCGCAACGTTGGGCGATTCCTGCGATTGCCGCGCTGATCTGCGTTGGGGTAGGTGTTTGGGCGTGGTCTCTGATCGGGGCACACCCAGACAACGACACGTCTACCGAAAACGATACGGCCGAACTGTCTGCACCGCAGTCTCAGGACGCTTCACCGCCTGAGACGGATCCAGAGCCTGAAACCGAAATCGCGGCGACACCAGCAGCGGAAGAAGAACCAGAACCTGAAGCCCAGCCAGAACCTGAAGCCCAGCCAGAATTGTCCCCAACAGATGCGGCCATTCTCGAAGCGTTGAAAGTCGCGCCGACGCCTGTGGAACAGATTGCACAGGACCCCGAAACACAAAGCGACATCGAAGAGATCGCAGGCGCCCTAGTGGAGGCCCCCGAAGCGCCCATTACCCCGGCATTGATTTCCGAGGATGACCTCTACCTCGCATCCATTCACAACCCGGACTTGTCCAGCGACGCAATTGCCCTGCCCGACCAACGCAGTTTCGACACGGATGCCGCCTTTGAGCGCATCCCCGGCCCCGCAATTGCAGGCGCACAATATGAACTGGACGAGCGCGGCTTGGTCGTGCCGACCGCAGAAGGCGCATTGTCGCCCGAGGGGATCGTGGTCTACCTGGGTCGCCCATCCAAAGTCCCGCCCGAAGTACCGGTGCGGTTCGAGGAAGAACCAGTGGTCGATGAGGTGAACCAGAGGCTGGCCGAACTCCGACCCCGGCCCCGCCCCGGCAATCTGGTCGAGAATTTCGAACGCACGCAATTGGGCGGGCGCAGTCTTGAAGAGCTTGCTGTCGTAAGGCCCAAATTGCGGCCTGAAAGCCTACAGGTACAGCCCGAGATCGACTACACACCCACCGCCTTGGCTGTTGTTCGCGTCCCGCGCCCCAAATTGCGGCCCGCGCGGGCTGTGGCCTCGGCCAGCCCTAGCGGATCAAATCTGGGATCAACCGCCGCAGTCGCGTCGAGCAATGACGAGGCCGGGTCCTTCCAGCCGAAATCCGTGACCCCGAGAATCCCGACAACGGCCTCGGTCGCGCGCCAGGCCACAATCGACAATGCCCTCAACCTGCGTAAGCTGAACCTGATCGGCGTCTACGGCACACCCGCAAATCGCCGTGCCCTCGTCCGGCTTCCGAGTGGTCGGTACAAAAAGCTCAAGATCGGAGACCGGATTGACGGCGGCAAGGTCATCGCCATCAGCGACAGCGAATTGCGGTATGAGAAGAAGGGCCGCAACCTGACTTTGAAAATGCCGCGTGGCTGAGGACCTGTATTTTCAGACAGTCAAAGCTGGGTACGAACACGCCGCCCACCGGTTGATCCCGGCCTATGACGGCCTTTCTCCTACCGAAGTCCTGCGCCCCGTTTTGGATCACGTGCCCGATACCGGGGCGAGCGTTCTCGACGTAGGCGCGGGCACGGGGACACTCGCGCGTTGGCTAGCCAAACGCGGCTGTGATGTGACGACGGTAGAGCCAGTCGATGCCTTTCGAAACCACGCAATGCGCGGTGACGGCGCGCAATCCGTTCGATGGCTTGATGCTTGTCTGCCAAGACTAAGCGCTCTGCCAGACAACGCCGCGTTCGACTCCATTCTGGTCATTGGAGTTCTGCATCACCTGCCTCCGCGTGACCAACACTTGGCTATCCGCGTACTGTCTAAACGGCTGCGGCCGCAAGGGCGGATGATTTTGTCACTCAGACATGGCCCCTGCCCGTCTGACCGACCCGGTTATGTGATTTCGGACGACGCCATAGTTGATCAAGCGGCAGGTTCGGGCCTGCAGGTGCACCACAGGTCCCGAATCGACTCGATACAACCGGCCAACCAGCGCGCAGGTGTAACCTGGACCTGGCTGGTATTTGGCGCAGCTTTTAGCGTTTCGGTTTAAACCTGCGACACGAATACCCTGCCACGCTTTCAGCGTTCTCGGGACATTCGTGCCACTTGGCGCTTCAGGTAAAACCGAAACGCTTTAGGCCGCCGAAATCTCTCCGCTTTCGATTTGTTCGCGTTCGATGGATTCGAAGAGGGCCTGGAAGTTACCCTCACCGAAGCCATCATCACCTTTGCGCTGGATGAACTCGAAGAAAATCGGGCCGATCACGGTTTTTGAGAAGATTTGCAGCAGAATCCGTGTCTCTCCCCCGTCCACAACGCCTTCACCGTCGATCAGAATGCCGTGCTTCATCATCCGATCCAGCGGCTCATCGTGGTCCGTTACACGGTCTTTGGACATGTCATAATAGGACTGGTTTGGACCAGGCATGAACTTCAACCCGTTCTCGGCAATGGCGTCGGTCGAGGCATAGATGTCCTCGCTGCCCACCGCGATATGCTGAATGCCCTCGCCCTTGTACTTTTTCAGGTAAGAGACGATCTGACCCGTTTCGCCCCGATCCTCGTTGATCGGGATACGGATGCGGCCACAGGGCGATGTCAGCGCGCGGCTATAGAGACCGGTGAACTTGCCCTGGATGTCAAAGAACCGGATTTCACGGAAGTTGAACAGGTCGCCATAAAACTTGAACCACTTGTCCATATTGCCCCGGTAGACATTGTGGGTGAGGTGATCGAGATAATAGAACCCCTCGCCGCGCGGTTTCGATTCTTTGATCCACGCGAATTCCTCATTGTAGGGCGAGGTATCGTAATACTGGTCAATGAAGTAGATCAGCGATCCGCCAATCCCCTTGATGGCCGGGACATTCATCGTCTTGTCCGCACCGTCATACGGCTCCGCCCCTTTTGCGACGGCATGCTCGTAAGCTTTCTGCGCATCCACAACGCGCCAGCCCATCGAAGGTGCACAAGGGCCGTGTTCCGCGACGAACTTGTCGGCATAGCTTTCGGGGTCCGCGTTCAGGATGTAGGTGACATCGCCCTGCTGCCACAGTTCGACCAGAGGTTTGGATTTGTGGCGCGCAACCAGATCGAAGCCCATTTTGGCGAACAGATCACGCAGCTCCTGCGGTTCAGGGTGCGCGAACTCGACAAACTCAAACCCGTCGGTACCTGCGGGGTTTTCGGGACTGATGACAGATTTCGGGGCGTTATGCGGGAAAGGACCCATGGCGCGTCTCCTTCGAAAACAGGAATTTCTTTGCTGATTCTAAAATACGCCTTAAGCAGTGCTGTTTCCGCGCATTGTTTTCATGTAAACTCTCTAAGTGTGCGCAAACTGCGCATGAATGACCTGAAATATGAGATCTTGCCGCATATGCTTGATGCAACCGATACACGCCTACTCTCAGCGCTTCAAAAGGACGCGCATCTGACCGCGCATCAATTGGGTGAGCTGCTGAACCTCTCCCCCAGCCAGGCAGGCCGCCGCCGTCAGCGCCTTGAGGCCGAGGGCTATATCACCGGCTACGCGGCTCGGCTGGATCCCCTGAAACTCGGCTTGCAGGTTCAGGGCTTCGTTCAGGTCCATCTTGGCACACACGGCCCCGATCAATCCGCCAGCTTTGCCCGGATGGTTAACACCCAACCCGAGATCACAAGTGCCTGGACGATGACGGGCGAGGCAGACTACCTGCTTCACGTCTATTGTGACGATCTTTCTGCGCTCAACAGCTTGCTTCACGAGGTGATCCTGCCGCATCCTGCAGTGGCACGGGTACAAAGCCAGATCGTGATGGACCAACTCAAACGCGACGCACCCCTGCCAACCTGAGCGGGCAATGAGGACATAGATGGACGATTTCCTATACCAGGCTTCTATTTATCTGGCTGCGGCCGTGATTGCCGTGCCCCTGTCGGCGCGGTTGGGCCTTGGGTCGGTTCTCGGATACTTGGCGGCTGGCCTGATCATCGGCCCCGTCCTCGGGCTTGTCGGCGCCGAGACTGAAGACCTGCAACATGTCGCCGAGTTCGGCGTGGTCATGATGCTGTTCCTCATTGGACTCGAGTTGGAGCCTCGCGCCCTGTGGGATATGCGCGACAAGCTGTTGGGTCTTGGCGGGCTTCAGGTTCTGTTGTCCACCGCCGTTATTGCCGGTGTCGCGATGTACGCGAACCACCCGTGGTCCGTCGCTCTGGCGGTGGGTTTGACCCTTTGTTTGTCCTCAACTGCGATCGTACTGCAAACTCTGTCTGAGAAGGGTTTGATGCAAACGAACGGAGGCCGCGCAACCTTTTCCGTTCTGCTGACACAGGACATTGCCGTCATCCCGATTCTGGCCCTGCTGCCGCTGCTCGCGCTTCCTGCCATGCCGCATATTGAGGCAGACGGCTCCATCGACCGCGGCGCTGAGCATCTGCATGATGCCGGGCATCACAGCCTGTCTCTGGTAGAAGGGCTGCCGGGCTGGGCTGTCACTCTGGTCACCATCGGCGCAATTGCTTTTGTCATTCTGGCGGGCGTCTACCTGACCCGCCCACTGTTCCGGTTCATTCACGCAACCCGCCTGCGCGAGATGTATACCGCGCTGGCGCTGATGATCGTGGTCGGAATTTCGTTCCTGATGACACTGGTGGGCCTGTCACCCGCTCTGGGTGCGTTTCTGGCGGGTGTGGTTTTGGCCAGCTCGGAATTCCGCCATGAAATGGAAAGCGACCTTGAGCCATTCAAGGGCCTCTTCCTAGGGCTGTTCTTCATTACGGTCGGAGCCGGGATCAACGTCGGCTATTTCTTCAACGATCCGTTTGACCTGATCGGTTTGGCCCTGCTGGTTATCCTTGTCAAAGGCATCATCCTCTATCTCGTCGGCAAAGCCTTCAAACTGAAGGGCCGGGATCACTGGCTGTTCACCCTTGGACTGGCCCAGGCGGGTGAGTTCGGCTTTGTCCTTTTGGCGTTTTCGACGCAGCAGAATGTCATCCCGCCGGACCTGTCGCAAAAGTTGCTGATGATCATCGCGCTGACTATGCTGATCACCCCGCTTCTTTTCATCATATACGACCTTTTGTCCCGCAAGATGGCCGACACCAACGCCGCGCCGGAACCCGATGAGATCGACGAAAAAGGCCCCGTTATCATCGCCGGGATCGGTCGGTTTGGCCAGATCGTCAATCGGTTGGTCCGGGCCAGCGGCTTCAAGACCGTTGTTCTGGACCACGATATCGAGACGATTCAGCTGATGCGTCGTTTTGGCGTAAAAGGCTTTCTGGGTGACCCGACCCGGCCGGAACTATTGCGCGCTGCGGGGCTTGAGAAAGCCTCGGTGCTTGTCGCTGCGATGGATGATCGAAAGACGGTAACGCGGTTGGTTGGCTACGCTCGCCGGCAACGCCCCGATTTGCATATCATCGCACGGGCGCATGATCGGACACATGTGTATGAACTGTATCAGGCCGGGGCCAATGACATCGTGCGCGAAATGTTCGACAGCTCTTTGCGCGCGGGCCGTTATGTGCTCGAGAATATCGGGCTGAGCGAGTACGAGGCCGCGCAGGCTGAACAGACCTTCTATCACCATGACCGGACGTCCGTACGCGATTTGGCCGAGCTTTGGATTCCCGGCATGCCCACGTCCGAGAATACGAAATACATCGAACGCGCGCAAAAGCTTGAGAAGGATCTGGAAACCGCTTTGCTGGAATTGGCGGAACAGCACGCCAAGGATTCTGCCTGACCCAAGCAATTGCCCGGTCAAGCGCTTGGGTTACCCGTCCGAGACGCCCGCCTCAGCAAAGGTTGCCATGCCCGAGTGGCAGGCAACCGCGCTTTTGAGAATGTTGATCGC
Organism: Ruegeria sp. BG9; assembly: GCF_056538305.1. Taxonomy (NCBI): domain Bacteria; kingdom Pseudomonadati; phylum Pseudomonadota; class Alphaproteobacteria; order Rhodobacterales; family Roseobacteraceae; genus Ruegeria; species Ruegeria sp. BG9. The sequence continues at coordinate 265,734 of NZ_JBQFSY010000003.1, read as the reverse complement.
AAGCGCACCGCCTGATCCCTCACCAAGACGCAGGCCGAGGCTCAGCAGAGGCTCTTTGCCCAGTTTTGACAGCATCGCTGCATGCGCGCCTTCTGCGCTTTGGTGCCCCGCGATGGTGTGATCCAGAGCCGAGGGCGAGATGCGCGCCAGACAGGCCGCTGCCGATGTGCAGATGAAGCCATCCAGGATGACGGGAATGCGCAACATACGGGCCGCCGCAATCGCTCCGGCCATGGCCGCGATCTCGCGCCCGCCGAGGCAGCGCAGAACCTCCACCCCGTCTTCACTGCCATGCAGCGCAACGCCTTCGGCCACTACGCGGGTCTTGTTTGCAAGGCCTGCATCGTCGATCCCTGTACCGCGACCAGTCCAATCGGCGGCCTCGCCTCCGTAAAGGGCGCAGGCAATAGCAGCGGCGGGGGTGGTGTTGCCAATCCCCATCTCGCCTACCACCAGCAGGTCGGACTTCGGGTCCACCGCCTGCCAGCCGGTTTGCAAAGCGCTCAGCAACTCGGCTTCGCTCATGGCCGGGGCTTGGGTGAAATCTGCCGTTGGATGATCCAGATCCAGCGCGTGGACGTCCATCTTTGCGCCCGCCGCCTTGGCCAACTGGTTGATCGCCGCGCCGCCATGTTCAAAATTCATAACCATCTGCACGGTCACTTCGGGCGGAAAGGCCGAAACGCCCTGCGCCGTGACTCCATGGTTGCCCGCAAAGACAATGACCTGAGGGGCCGCAACCTGCGGTCGCGCATCCCCACGCCACGCCGCATACCAGATCGCCAGATCCTCAAGCCGCCCCAGCGCGCCCGGCGGTTTGGTCAACTGACCATTGCGTTCAGCCGCGCCATCGGCCGCCGCCATGTCCGGCCCCGGAGCGCTGGTCAACGCGTCGCGGAACGTGTTCAAATCATTCAGTTCAGGCAGCATCAAAGCCTCATTGCATCAGAGTGGTCCTGTGTGTTTAACCGAAGCACTGAAACCAACAAGGCCTCGAAAGGCGCAGAAGTGCAAAAAAACGACACCAATCCGGTTTCCGCATGGGATATCCCGCTGGCGCTGGTCCTGTTGACGCGCCTGCCCCTGCCCCGTTTGCCTGAGAGGGTCTTTGCCCGGCAGGCGCAGGCGGTTTGGGCCTTTCCGGTGGTCGGCTTGGTGATTGGTACATTGGCTTGCGTCATCGGGTGGCTTGCACTGACATTATCGGTTCCGCCTTTCGTGTGCGCCGTTTTGCTCGTCGCGACCCTGACCATGACAACGGGCGCAATGCATGAGGACGGGCTGGCCGATACGTTTGACGGCCTATGGGGCGGGTTCACGCCGGAACGCCGGTTGGAGATCATGAAGGACAGCCATATCGGCACATATGGCGTGCTGTCCCTGATTGGTTCGCAGCTGATACGGATTGCAGCGGTCGCCGCCCTTCTGTCAGCAGGTGCGTTTCTGGCGATCATTGCCGCCTGTATGGTGTCACGCGCGTTCATGCCCTTGCTGATGGCTGCATTGCCCAATGCGCGTAAATCCGGTCTCAGCCATTCTGTCGGTGCCCCGTCCGTGGGTCCTGTCGCGGTTTCGCTTGCTCTGGCGGGTTCGACGGGAGTGTTGCTGATCGGTGGGCTGGTCATTTTGCCCGCCCTATGCGCCGCGGTCGTTGTGGGTGTTCTGGCCCTCGTGGCAAAGGCCAAGATAGGCGGCCAGACCGGAGATATCCTCGGCGCTTCTCAGCAATTGGCCGAAATCACCATCCTGATAGCAATAGCGGCTCAGCTTTAAGACACCCCGCCCGTCTCAATCCGCAGGGTGCAGCCGCAATGCTTGCAATGCACCGCGTCCGGATCATGCCGGAACAGCCCGCAGCTGGGGCATTTGTGGCGTACTTTCTGAGGCATGAATATCGCCTGTGCCAGACGCACGAACAGGGCAACACCCACCACCATGATAAACACCGAAAACAGCTTTCCCCAAGGCGTTGACAGGGTGATGTCGCCAAATCCCGTCGTCGTCAGGGTCGCCATGGTGAAATACAGCGCGTCAATATAGGGGTTCTTAGCATCTTCAGGGATGAAAAAGACAAGAACCGCTGTCGAAGTTGCAAACACGAAAACCAGCAGATTGATGGCCGCGATGACCGCATCTTCATGCGTGCGGAAAAAGGTACTGTCGCGCCGTAAATCCCACAGCAGATGGTACGAGTGGATCAACCGAAGGGCGCGCAGGATACGCAGGAATGCGAGATTGCCGGTCAGAAACGGGTCGAGGATCAACGACACAATCACCACGATATCTGCCAGCGTATAAATTTTACGCAACAGCTTCCAGCGATCCTTGGCGATCCACATTCTGGCGGAAAAATCCAGAAGGATAATAAAGCCAACCACCCAACTGATACCAGTAACCCATGGGCCATGCGGAAAATGCGCGGTGGCGACAAAGAAGATGATGGTGACCACATCGAACAGGATCAAACCATAGCGGAACCAAACCGAAATCGGGGCCTTTCCGATATATAGGAACTTGACCGTCTTCTTCATGCCGAACCGGTATCTGCTTGCATCTACAGAAAAACTAACCGGTTTTCGCCAATCCACCAAGCAACGAAAAAGGCCGCCCCGATGCCGGAGCGGCCTTGCAGTTTCAATCGTCGCGACCTTAAGCGGCAGCGGCGCGTGAGGTCAGAACATCATCGACCTGCTTGGCGGCAGAAATTTCTCCGTCTCCGGACACGGCGGCGACCTCGCGGGTCAGACGCTCGAGCGCGGCTTCATAAAGCTGACGCTCGGAATAGCTTTGCTCGCGCTGATCATCAGTGCGGTGCAGGTCGCGAACCACTTCGGCGATCGAGATCAGATCGCCCGAGTTGATCTTCTGTTCGTATTCCTGCGCGCGACGCGACCACATGGCCCGCTTGACCTTGGCCTTGCCCTTTAGCGTCTTCATCGCCTGGCTTATAACATCCGGCGAGCTGAGCGAACGCAGACCGGATTCGGTCACTTTGTTTGTCGGCACGCGAAGGGTCATCTTGTCTTTCTCAAAAGAGATGACGAACAATTCGAGCGAAAATCCAGCGACGTCCTGCTCTTCGATCGAGATGATCTGACCCACACCATGGGCGGGGTAGACAACATAATCGTTCGGGCGGAACTCAAGCTTTTTCGACTTCGACATTCAATTCATTCCTTGGTTTTGGACCGGGACGCGAACAACAAAAAAACCACGCTCGGTGCCTATTGTGGCCCCGGCAGGCGGTCTGTTTGTCGCAAATTCAGAACTCCAAAGCGAGCATACTTACGGAGTACATCCCAATCTCAGTCATCATGTAGGGACAGAGTATATCACAAAAATGAGACACTCAAAAGTTTCCCTAGGGGAATTTTTTTATAAACGGCCTGCAATCAAGGGATTAGGCTTGGAAGACCGCTTTTCTTTGCCATCCAAATGAGGTGCGAATCACTTACCCGCCTTCACCAGGAGCTTCGGAGAAGTATTTCTCCATCTTGCCTTCCTCGCCATCGCGCTCTTCCGCCTCGGGCAACGGGTCTTTCTTGGTGACAATGACCGGCCACATTTCCGAGTATTTTCGGTTGAACTCGACCCAAGTTTCCATGCCTGGCTCGGTGTCGGGACGGATTGCATCGGCCGGGCATTCGGGTTCACAAACACCACAGTCGATGCATTCGTCCGGGTGGATGACCAGCGTGTTCTCACCTTCGTAGAAACAGTCCACAGGGCACACTTCCACACAGTCGGTGTATTTGCAGCCGATGCAATTTTCGGTAACGACGTAGGTCATGTTCAGAATCCCATTCAGGTTTGGCGTCTAGCTAGTTCAGTCCGGGTTTGGCTTCAAGATGTGGGGCCGTTTGGAGTGCGAGAAAGATCAAGCGCGCGCCGATCTTTCTTGGTTGGACGACCTTTTCCCTCATACGACGGGTTTTTGGGCGGTATGTCCTTCTTTTCCGTCATATCGAAGTACAATGTTTGCGCTTCGGGGGCCGGACCGCGGCGGTCGCCGAGTTTTTCGACGCGAACGACCCGGATGATTTTGCCCTGTGGAAAGGTCAGAACGTCGCCGGGAACCACCGCTTGGGCGGGTTTCAGAACGCGGTTGCCGTTCAGCCTGACATGGCCGCCGCTGACCTGTTTGGCCGACAGGCTACGTGTCTTGAAGAACCGCGCCTGCCAGAGCCATTTGTCGATCCGCAGCTTGGCCTGATCCATGACGGATCAGTTGCCGCCCTTCAAACCCATCAGCGCTGCTGCAAACGGGTTGTCGGGGTCGATCGCCTTTTCCTTTTTCGGAGGTCGGGAAGAGAAGGATTTTGCGCCCTGCGGCTTGCCGCCCTTCTTGCCTTGCGGCTTGCGACCGTCCTGAGATTTCCCTCGCGGCTTGCCTTTGCCCTGCCCCTGCTCGCGGCGCGGGCCGCGATTTTGCTGGCGCTGACGGCCCCATGTGAAGATGTAGAACACCTCGACCTCGGGTTCGTTACTTGCGGCGTCAGCGGCCGGAGTCTCAGCTGCTGCCTCGGTGCTTTCGGTGGCCTCGGCTGGGGCCTCTGTGGGTGCGGCGACCTCTTCGGGCGAAACCTCTACGGCCGGGGTTTCTTCGGCGGCGGGTTTTTCTGCCGCTTCAGTCGCAGGTGCCTCGGCTGGTGCAGCTTTGACTTTTTCGCGCTCGCCACGTTCGGCCTTGTAGCCCAAACCCTGCATCAGGTCCGCGAATTGCTCCAGCGTCATGCCTGTGATCGAGAGCATGTCAGGCTTGGCTTCAAAGCCGCCCCGGCTGTCCTCAGAGCGCACCATATCGGCCAGACGTTCCAGCATGTCGATCCGTATCGAGCGTTCGCCCGCATCGCGGTAGCCGCACATGGTATCGTAGCCCTGCGGCGCATCCTTGGCGACCGGTACAGTAACCAGACCCGGAGGCGGTGCCTCGGGGAATTCCTGCAGACCACTGGACAGCGCCCAGAGAACCAGACGCAGGCGCGTGGGCGCAGGTTTCAACAGCAATGGCATGAAGATAGTGAACTGACCAAAACGGATGCCGTGCTTGCGCAGCGCGCCACGGGCATCCTGATCCAGATCCTTGACCTCTTGCGCGACCTGTGCGCGGGGCAGCACGCCCAACGCCTCGACCATGCGGAAAGCAAAGCCTTTGGCCAGACCGGACAGTTCCTCGTCCCGCGACAGGTTCAACAGCGGTTCGAACAGCGCGGCCACTTTGCGGTCGATGAAGTGCTGCAGGCGGCGCTGCACCTTCTGTTCGACGTCTGGCCCTGCGGCCTCATCCACAAAAACCTCGACCATCGGCTTGAGGGGCTCAGTCCCGGCAACCAGTTTGCCGACAGCGTATTCGCCCCACATCAGGCCGCCCTGATCAGTGAAATCAATTTCGGTATCAGGTGCATTGTAGAAGCGATCGGCACGCAGATGGAATTGCGGCGCGAGAGCTTGCAGCGAGGCCGATTTGAGTGCTTTCGCCTCAGCCCCTTGCGCGCTTTTGTCCGGTGTAAACCGGAACCCTTCCAGACGACCGACGAATTCGCCTTCGACGGTCACTTCACCCTTGTCATTTACTTCGGCCAAAAGGGCCTCCTTCTGTTTGAGCCGGCGCAGCAACACCGAGGTGCGCCGGTCCACAAATCTTTGCGTCAGACGATCATGCAGAGCGTCCGACAACCTGTCTTCTACAGTGCGCGTTTCCTCACGCCAATGCGATTCGTCACGGACCCAGCCGTTTCGTTGCGCAACATATGTCCAAGTGCGAATATAAGCCAACCTTTTGGACAGCGCATCAATATCTCCGTCCGTGCGGTCGATCCGGCGGATTTGCCGCGCCATGAAGTCGCCCGGGATCGCGCCGCGTTCGTGTAGATGGCCGTAGATCACCTCAAGCAGATTGGCATGTTCCGAATGGCTAATGCCCCGAAAATCGGGAATTCGGCACACATCCCATAGCAATCTGATCGATGGGCCATCGCTGGCGCGGGCTGCGACTTCGGTCACTTGCGACAGCGATTTTAACACGTTCAGGTCGTCTGCAGGGCGGGCCTTGGTCAGATGTTCGTCATTCGGGCTGACCTCTAGCGAGTCGATCAGCGCGTCCACTGAGCCGAAGCGAAGGGCGGCATTCCGCCAGTTCAGCTTTTTCATCGGGGTAAAGCGGCTGTCCATGATCGCCTGCGCGACACCTTCGTCCAATGGCGGGGCCTCGCCAGTCACGCCGAACGTGCCATCCGACATACCCCGGCCTGCCCGGCCCGCGATCTGGGCCAACTCATTCGGGGCCAAGGGGCGCATCCGGCGACCGTCGAATTTGGTCAGGGACGAAAACGCCACGTGGTTCACATCTAGGTTCAGGCCCATCCCGATGGCATCGGTGGCAACCAGATAGTCGACCTCACCATTCTGATAGAGGTCGACCTGCGCGTTCCGTGTGCGCGGGCTGAGTGCACCCATGACCACGGCCGCCCCACCCTTTTGGCGGCGCAGCAGTTCTGCGATGGCATAGACGTTTTCGACCGAGAACCCGACAATGGCGCTTCGCGGGGGCATTCGGCTGATCTTTTTCGATCCCGAATACACCAGCTGAGACATCCTCTCGCGCCTTACAAACTGCGCCTCGGGCACAAGTGCCGCAATCGGTCCGCGCATGGTGTCGGACCCCATGAACAGCGTCTCGCTCGTTCCCCGCGACCGCAGCAACCGGTCGGTGAAGACGTGTCCGCGTTCGGGATCCACGCAGAGCTGAATTTCATCAATCGCGACGAAATCTGCGCCCATGCCTTCGGGCATCGCCTCGACCGTGCAGACCCAATACTGCGTACGCGGCGGTACGATCCGCTCCTCGCCGGTCACCAGCGCCACGACCGAGGGGCCGCGAATGGCGACTATCTTGTCATAGACCTCACGCGCGAGCAGACGCAGAGGCAGGCCGATAACACCAGTCCGATACCCCAGCATGCGTTCGATCGCGTAATGAGTTTTACCTGTGTTCGTTGGGCCAAGTACGGCCACTACTCGGGATGACCCGCTCACCTTTGCCCCCTGCGCCTTCCGACTTACAGCGCCTTGCCTTCAACCTGAGGCTTCAGCCGATTCATGGCATTGGTTACTTCTTCATGATGGGGATGTATAGCCAACGCGCGGGAATAAGCCTCAAGCGCCTGATCGGGTTTGCCGACCACCTCAAAGATCAGGCCCAGACCGTAAATGGCCTGATAGTTGTTCGGGTTGAGGGTCAACGCGTGTTCCAGATCGGCGGCGGCCATTCCAAACCGGTCGATGCCGAAAAAGGCCGAGGCCCGCGCGTGCCAGCCTTCGGCAAACTCGGGCGCGTGGTCGGTCAACGCGGTGAGATGTTCGATTGCGGCCTCGATATCGCCGTCATCCAGCGCTTCGCGCCCACGCTCAAGCAACAGATCAGCCGAGGCCGAGCCTGATTGAGACCAGAGCGCCTGCAACTGACGATCCAGACCGATGGCTTGCTCAGGCGTTGCCTGCGAAAGTTGCCGTAACAGCGCCTCTTCGTCGCGGGAATCCGCTTGTTGCGCTCCACCACTGGTGGAAAACATGACTAGAACGGCAAGTGCCGCAACGGTAACTTTGAGATTGGTGATTGCAATACCCATAACAATGGTCAGTGTAGCGTTGCGACCGAGGATGTCCATTCACGGCGCATAAACAATATGAGGAAAAGCATGAGCGAGATTCTTGAAAAGGCTGCGGCCGCGCTGAACGAAAAGCTGGCCGGCGGTGGCTTTGATGCGTCCGCCAAGTTTGCAATCGCCGATCTGGGCGCAATTGTTCTGGATGGCGACGGCGCCCGCGTCAGTGATGACGACGCCGATGTGACACTCAGCGCGGATGCGGACACGTTCGAACAGATCCTCAGCGGCGATCTAAACCCGACCGGCGCGTTCATGTCCGGCAAGCTCAGCGTTGATGGTGACATGGGAATCGCCATGCAGCTTGCATCGGTTCTGGCCTGATGGAGTACTCGCCGGCCCCCTTTTACGATGATGTGGCCGGCGACCCTGCCGGTGGTACAGCCCATTGGCTCCACACCGCCGACGGCAAACGCATCCGTTTCGGGCATTGGCTGCCCGAGGATGCAAAAAACGGCACGGTATTCCTGTTTCCGGGCCGCACCGAATATATCGAGAAATACGCGAGCACCGCAGGGGAGTTCCTGAACCGGGGCTTTGCCGCCCTCGCCGTCGACTGGCGCGGACAGGGTTTGGCCGACCGCATGTTGGACGAACCCCGCATCGGGCATGTCGATAAATTCACCGATTATCAACATGACGTCGCCGTGGTGCTGGAGCTGGCTGAGAAACTGGATCTGCCGCACCCGTGGTATGTGATCGGGCATTCGATGGGCGGTGCCATCGGCTTGCGCGCGGTCATCCAGAACGATTGCTTTGCAGCCTGTTCATTTACCGGGCCGATGTGGGGCATTTTCTTTGTCCCGCTCATGAAGCCACTCAGCCGTCTGACCGCCTATTGGGGCACGGCGCTGGGATTGGGTGAACGCACCCCGCCGACCACGTCGTTGACCAGCTATGTTCTGGCGGAGCCGTTCGAGGGCAACTCGCTGACGCGTGACCCGGACATGTTCAAGATGATGCAGGATCAATTGAAGGCGCACCCCGAACTGGCGCTTGGTGCCCCGTCCAACCAATGGTTGCGTGAGGCGCTCAGCGAATGTGAATGGCTGATGGAGCAACCTGCGCCGGACACCGCGTGCCTGACCTATCTGGGCAGCCACGAGCAGATCGTTGACCGCAAGGCGATCCGCGCACGGATGGCCAACTGGCCCAATGGTCGCCTGGTCGAGATCCCCGATGGTGAGCATGAGGTGCTGATGGAGGCCCCCGAGGTTCGCAACCCGGTTCTGGACGAGTTGACCGCGCATTTCCTGGCAAATCGCCCCTAGGACGTCCGCACGGCACTGATCTTGACTGGTGGCTTGTGATCCGGGCGCGCCAGCCCTAGATGTTTGGCAACAAAGCTAATCAGAGGTATTCCATGCGCGACCTGCCCTTTCCCGTCCGTGATGCAAATGCAGTCGGCGGTTCCGATAACCTTGGCAACCTGCCCGAATGGGACCTGACCGACCTTTATGCCTCGGAAGAGGCGGCCGAGCTGACGCGCGATCTGGACTGGCTTGAGGGCGAATGCGCGTCATTCGCGGCGGACTACGAAGGCAAACTGGCCGATCTGGACGCCGAAGGCCTGCTGACCTGCGTGCATCGCAACGAGAAGATCAACGCCATCGCCGGTCGGATCATGTCCTTCGCCGGTCTGCGTTACTACCAACTGACCACCGATGCCGACCGCGCAAAGTTCCTGTCGGACATGCAGGAAAAGATCACCGTCTTCACCACCCCTCTGGTGTTCTTCACGCTCGAGATCAACCGCATCGAAGACGACGTTCTGCAGGCCCATTTCGCGGCCAATGCTGATCTTGCGCGCTATGAGCCTGTCTTCCGCCGCATTCGCGCGATGAAACCCTACCAACTGTCTGACGAATTGGAGAAATTCCTCCACGACCTCGGCGTTGTCGGTGACGCGTGGGAGCGTTTGTTCGACGAAACCATCGCGGGCCTGACCTTCACCGTCGACGGCGAAGAGCTGAACATCGAAGGCACCCTGAACCTGCTGACCGAACAGGACCGCAGCAAACGCGAGGCGGCCTCGCGCGAACTGGCCTCGGTGTTTCAGGAGAACATCAAAACCTTCGCCCGCGTTCACAACACGCAGGCCAAGGAAAAGGAAATCGTCGACCGCTGGCGCAACATGCCAACCGCTCAGACCGGTCGCCACTTGTCGAACGACGTCGAGCCCGAAGTGGTCGAAGCCCTGCGCGAAGCCGTGGTCGCCGCCTACCCCAAGCTGAGCCACCGGTACTACGAACTCAAACGCAAATGGCTGGGGCTTGACGTGATGCAGGTCTGGGACCGCAACGCGCCACTGCCAATGGAAGACACCCGCATCGTCGGCTGGGACGAGGCCGAGAAGACGGTGATGGATGCCTATAACGCCTTTGATCCGCGCATGGGTGAGATTGCCTCGCCGTTCTTTTCTAAAGGCTGGATCGACGCGGCGGTGAAGCCGGGTAAAGCGCCCGGCGCCTTCGCCCATCCGACCGTGACCGATGTCCACCCTTACGTGATGCTCAACTATCTGGGCAAACCGCGCGATGTGATGACCCTCGCACACGAATTGGGCCACGGTGTCCATCAGGTCCTGGCGGCAGATCAGGGCGAGATGCTGTCCTCGACCCCGCTGACACTGGCCGAGACCGCTAGCGTGTTTGGTGAAATGCTGACTTTCCGCAAAATGCTGGACAAGGCCGAAACCAAGGAACAGCGCAAAGTGCTTCTGGCTGGCAAGGTCGAAGACATGATCAACACGGTCGTCCGCCAGATCGCCTTCTACGATTTCGAATGCAAGCTGCACGCCGCCCGCCGCGAGGGCGAACTGACCCCGGACGACATCAATGCCCTGTGGATGAGCGTTCAGGCGGAAAGCCTCGGGCCGTCATTCGAATTCATGGAAGGGTATGAAACGTTCTGGGCCTATATCCCCCATTTCGTGCATTCCCCCTTCTACGTCTACGCCTATGCGTTCGGAGACGGCCTCGTAAACGCGCTCTATTCAGTCTACGAAAGCGGTGCAGAGGGGTTCGAGGAAAAGTATTTCGAGATGCTGCGCGCCGGTGGATCAAAACACCACAAAGACCTGCTTGCCCCGTTTGGACTAGATGCCAGCGACCCCAAGTTCTGGGACAAAGGCCTGTCAATGATTTCGGGCTTCATTGATGAGTTAGAAGCGATGGAGGGCTGATCACTCCTGTTTCTTTGTCGTCAGGAAGACTGCAGCCACGATCAAAATAGCTCCGAGGGCCGCAATCGGTGTGATCGCGGCCCCAAGGAACAGCGCCGAATTGATAAACGTGAATACGACGGAAGCGGCAAACATCAACGTTGCCGTCAAAGTCGATACGCGCGCGGCGGCCTCGTACCAGAGGTAGTAGGCCATCGCCGTAGGAAGGACGCCCAGTAGGATCAGAAAGATCACATCTTTCGCCGTCGGGGTTTGCAGGGAAAACGCAGCCAATGGCAGCAACAGTACGCCCGCGCAGACAAAAATTCCGAAAAGAAAGTTCAATCGCTCGGCCGTTGAGGTCGAATTGCGCATGGCCTGGCTACTTGAAACCAGAAACACGGCCCAACTAAGCCCTGCGCCAATTTCCAAAAGATCACCGAACAAAGGCTCTCCACCGCCCTGAAAATCGCGGAACACGGTCAGGAACACCCCAAAAATCGCCAGTATCGTGGCGAGTACATCCACACGCATAACTGGTGTATCCGCCAAGAAATAAAGGAAAAGCAGCACAAAAAACGGGGCGGTGTTTTCCAGTACCATGGCATTGGCGGCACCTGTGTATTCCAGCCCTACGTGAAACAGGATATAGTTCACGACTGTCGACAGTACGGCCAGCCGAAAGTTCCAGTCTTTGTGTTCAATCGAAACGGGCACACGCATGACCCGCAAAATGCAATAAACTGCTAGTGCCGCGATGAACAAGCGGGTCACTGCGATCTGCAGTCCACCCAGATCGCTCGTCAGATAGCGCACGATTACACTATGCGTCCCCCAGAGAAACGCGGCTAGAAACCCAAGAAGCAACCCGTTCTGCATCAATGGTTGTTTCGCAGTAGAGTTAGGCATCCTGCGCCTGGCCTACTTTAACTGGCTGTCTTTTGATCCGCGCCGGTTAATGCCTGACCGCTGTTGATATGTCCCGTCCCTCTCCTGCTGACAGTCCAGACAAAGCTTGACGCCGGGCAGTGCTTGTCGGCGTTTCTCGGGAATGGGTTCCTCACATTCCGCGCAATGGGTCAGGCTTTCGCCGACCGGTCGCTTTTGCGCCTGCATACGTGCCAGTTCGTCGGAAATTGACGCCTCGATCTGTTCGCTGACCGCACCATCGCGGGCCCAACCTCCGGCCATGACACCTCTCCGTTTTTTGGATGCAGCACAGGATACGCGCGCCAGGCGACTGCTGGCAAGTCAGAGGGGAACGGCATCCGCGAACACGCGATCAATCATCTCTTGCGTCCCGCGCGAAAACTCCAGCGGGCAAGGATAGGCCACCCCGTCGCGGACCGAGCGACAGAAGGCTTCAACCTGCAGTTTGTAGTGATCGTCGCCTGGGAACCGGGTCACCTGAACCTCAAGCCCCGGTCGATGCAACTCGACCCGCGCCTCGCCAAACACCCGCGCGTTGAACGGGGCGGTCAGGCGGATGACACCGCCTTCACCGTGAAACACCATCTCTTGATGCGGGTGCATCCGGATCGAGACATAGGCCGAATAGGTAAAGCCCGGGAATTGCGCGCGAATTTCGGTGAACGTATCGATGCCGTCCTGCCAACGGATCGCGGATTGAACTGCAGAAGGCTCCTGCCCTGTAGCGAACCGCGCGCCACCGATGACATACACCCCGATATCTCGCAGCCCGCCCCCGCCGGTCTCTGCACGATTGCGAATGTTCGTCACTTCCTCACGATTGTCGAAACTGAACGCGCCTGTCACATGGACCAGCTTGCCAATTGCGCCATCCGCGATGAGTTTCTGCACGAACTGCCATTGAGGGTGATGCACGATCATATAGGCCTCAGCCGCGAGCAAACCTGTCTGATCGCGCTTTTCGATCAACGCATCGAACTCAGCCGCCTGCATCGTCATCGGCTTTTCGCACAGCACATGTTTGCCCGCGTCGAGCGCCCTCAGGCTCCATTCGACATGCATGTGATTTGGCAGTGGGATATAGACGGCCTCGATCTCGGGATCATCCAGAAGCGCGTCGTAGCTGTCATAGACGGTCAGATCGGTGCAAAAAGCCTGAAAAGGCTCGGCCTTGGCCGCGTTTGAGGTCGCAAGCCCGGCCAACCGCGCCCCGTCTGCGGCGTGAATTGCAGGCGCCATATATTGCCGCGCAAATTTGGCAGCCCCCAGAACACCAAATCGAACCGGTTTCTGCATCGCTCTCTCCCTGATCAGGCCATTTAGATGTGCCGCTGACTCAAGACCGAGGCGGGGCAAGTGTCAACAAACGATGCAAAGAGGATGAGGTATCCGGCGCAGCACTTTGATTTTCATCACTATAAAAAAACAGCCCGCAGGTATCTGCGGGCTGTGCGATCCTTGGATCTAGCGGGTAGTTAACATACCCTTCTCGCGGGCTAAATCGCGCATTTTCTTTTGAAGTTTCTCAAAAGCGCGGACCTCAATCTGACGAATACGCTCGCGGCTCACATTATATTGCGTGCTGAGCTCTTCCAAAGTCACCGGCTGATCCATCAAACGGCGCTGGGTCAGGATGTCCTTCTCGCGGTCATTCAGCACCTCAAGGGAGGCTGCCAGCAGCTCACGCCGGGCGTCCAGTTCATCACGGGCTTCGTAGTCGCCCGCCTGATCGGCGTCTTCATCCTCAAGCCAGTCCTGCCATTGCATGGTGCCTTCGCCCTCGGACCCGACGGTCGCGTTCAGCGAGGCATCGCCGCCCGACATGCGGCGGTTCATGCTGATGACCTCTTCCTCGGTCACGCCAAGATCATTGGCGATCTGAGTGACGTTTTCGGGGCGCAGGTCGCCCTCTTCCAACGCACCGATACGGGCCTTGGCCTTGCGCAGGTTGAAGAACAGCTTTTTCTGCGCCGAGGTTGTGCCCAGCTTCACCAGCGACCAAGACCGCAGGATGTATTCCTGGATCGAGGCGCGAATCCACCACATTGCATAGGTCGCCAGACGGAAGCCCTTTTCCGGGTCGAACCGTTTGACCGCCTGCATCAGGCCCACATTGGCCTCGGAAATAACCTCGGCCTGCGGCAGACCGTAGCCGCGATAGCCCATGGCAATCTTGGCCGCCAGGCGCAGATGCGACGTGACCATTTTATGAGCGGACTCGGTGTCCTGCTCTTCGACCCAGCGCTTGGCCAGCATGTATTCTTCTTCCGGCTCCAGCAGAGGAAACTTGCGAATTTCCTGCATATAGCGGTTCAGTCCGCCCTCAGGCGTCGGCGCGGGGAGATTTGCGTAATTTGCCATTTTGATGTCCCTCCGACAAATGTTTAGCTCTTTAACATACGATATGGGTAAGGAACCCATCCCTTTCAAGAGGTACCGTTAACAGTTTGAAATTAAGCTTGGGTAAAGGAAAGCTAAGAAACTCTTACTCACAAGAGTTTGCGTATTATGACAAGGGGGTGCGCAGCGTTTCAATCAGGTCCTGCATGTCCCGCGGCAGATCAGCTTCAAATCGAAGGTTTTCGCCTGTTACCGGGTGTTCAAAGCCCAATACGGCGGCATGTAACGCCTGACGCGGAAAGGCGCGTACGGCCTCAGAAGTTGCCGCACTGAACACTTTGGCCGCCAATTTACGTTTGCCGCCATAAACCGGATCACCGACCAGACCATGGCCTGCATGGGCCATGTGCACGCGAATCTGATGGGTGCGCCCTGTTTCCAGCCAGCATTCGATTAGCGCGAGCCCTGCCGGGGCACCAAATGTTTCAACCACACGCGCCCGCGTCACCGCGTGCCGCCCTCCGTGAAACAAAACCGCCTGTTTCTGACGGTCGGTCTTGTGTCGGGCAAGCTGAGTGGTCAGGCGCATGATATTGCCCGGCTCGAAACTGACGCCTTTGACACCCCGCAAGCGCGGGTCATTGGCATCGGGCACCCCGTAGCAAACCGCCCGGTAATAGCGTTCAACACTATGCGCCTCGAATTGCGCCGCAAGCCCTTGGTGAGCTGCATCCGACTTGGCGACCACTAGAAGCCCACTGGTTTCCTTGTCGATCCGGTGGACAATGCCGGGTCGTTTGACCCCGCCGACCCCGGACAAGTCTGCCCCGCAATGATGAAGCAGCGCATTCACGAGCGTTCCACTCGGCGAGCCCGGCGCAGGATGCACGACCATCCCGGCGGGTTTGTTCACCACAATCAGGTCGTCATCCTCGAAGACCACGTCCAGCGGGATATCCTCGGGGCCGATATGGCTGTCTTCGGCCTCGGCAACCGTGATGATCACCATGGCTCCTTCCGCCACCTTGGCCTTTGGATCGCGCACCTCAGCGCCCTCGACCAGAACCGAGCCCTCTTCGATCAAACGGGCTAAACGAGTGCGTGACAGGTTTTCCTCGGCTGGCACATCCCGCGAAAGCGCCTTATCAAGGCGAGGCGGCGGAGCGGCCGCGATCTGAAACTCAACCTGTCGGGTGCCCATGACTGTCCCTTCCGAACCACAAGAAGAACCGCAGGAAACGCCGCAGCTGAGGCTGCTTCGACGCATGGTCATGTTGCTGACCGCGGTGATGATTGGCGGGGTTCTAGTGACATTCGCACTGATTGTCATCCGGCTATCGGACCGGCCCCCAACCCTGCCCGATCAGATCGAACTGCCGGATGGAGCCAAAGCACAAGCGGTAACGATCGGGAACAACTGGTATGGCGTCGTCACTGACGACAACCGCATCCTGATCTTCGACAAAACCACTGCGAAACTACGGCAAGAGATAGTGCTGGAGCCCTAGGCGTCGGCTTGTTCGAAGACTTCCGCAAAGGTCTTTTGCAGGGCAGTATCCACATCTGCCATGGTCACCGGCAACCCCAAGTCAACCAGCGATGTCACGCCGTGCTCCCGAATGCCGCAGGGCACAATGCCCGAGAAATGGTCCAAGTCAGGCTCAACATTGATCGAGATGCCGTGAAAGCTGACCCATTTGCGCAGGCGCAGGCCGATAGCGGCGATCTTGTCTTCCGCGGGTTGTCCGGTAATTGTCAGCGGTTTGTCGTCTCGCTGCACCCACACGCCAACGCGCCCGTCGCGAATCTCGCCTTTGACGTTGAACTCATCCAATGCGGCGATCACCCAGGACTCGAGCTGCTTTACAAACAGGCGCACATCACGGCCCCGTTTATTCAGATCAATCATGACATAGGCGACGCGCTGACCGGGGCCGTGATAGGTGTATTCCCCGCCACGCTTGCTTTCATAGACAGGGAACCGGTCTGGGTCGGTCAAATCCTCTGGTCGCGCAGATGTACCCGCCGTGTAAAGAGGTGGGTGTTCGAGCAGCCAAACGCATTCCTCGGCCTCGCCTGCAGCAATAGCCGCTACGCGTGCCTCCATAAAGGCGACGGCCTCTTGGTAGTCGGTCAGCCCGTCTGAGATCTTCCATTCCATGCTTGCCTCATACCGTGCCGGTCGGTTGGGGGAAAGAGGTCACGCGGCCTCTTCCAGACATTGCTTGAGGACATTGGCGTACGTCTCGACCCCTTGCGCCCCTGTGGTCAGGTATTTCCCGGCAAATACCATCGAGGGTACGCCGGAAATGCCGCGACTGGTCCAGAATTGCTGTTTCTCCCGCACCGAGGCCTGATGATCCCCGGATGCCAAAGCCGCCCGCGCGGCTTGCGGGTCCAACCCGGCCGCCTCAGCCGCGTCTGTCAGTACATCGATGTCAGAAACATCCTTTTGATCCGTGAAATATGCTTCGAAAAGCGCAAGCTTCAAGGGATGCTGCCGCCCCTGCCCCTCGGCCCAGTCCAACAACTGATGCGCCTGGAACGTATTCACCATGCGGCTGTCGTCGGTGAAATTGAAAGCAAAACCAAGCTCTGCCCCAATCGAGGTCAACCTCTCGCGCGCCTGTGCGCTTTGTTCGGCGGTGCTGCCGTATTTCTCCATGATGTGTTCGCGCAGGTTCTGCCCTTCGGCTGGCATCTGCGGGTTCAGCTCGAACGGATGCCACCTGAGCCGCGCGAGTACGTTTTGCTGTTGCAACGCCTGATCAAGCTGTTTGAAGCCGACGATACACCAAGGGCATACGACATCAGAGACAACATCAATCTGAACAACGGGGCGGGTATCCGGGGTGGTCATCGGGGGCTCCTTCAGGGTGGTTGGCTGATACAGATATGAATGCTGGTGCTGAATTTAAACCAACGCGCTTTTGCCTCTTCACATCCGGGTTCCAAGGGTCTATACGCCGCGCTACCAAGTCATTGGCAGTGCGGTCGTGGCGGAATTGGTAGACGCGCAGCGTTGAGGTCGCTGTGGGGTAACTCCCGTGGAAGTTCGAGTCTTCTCGACCGCACCAACAAAAACAATAGCTTGGCTGTTTCCCCTCAATGCCGCGACTATTCTTTGCAACTGAAAAGTAGCTTTGCGTCCGTCTTTGACGGATCACCATTGCCGCGCCTTAGCTTTCCTACTGTTGCATAGCAAAACGACTTGAGCGCCAAGCAGGTTGTTCAAGGCACCTAGATACGCGATCTTGTTTGGCGGACTGAAGGACCGGCGGCGCGTGGCGTTAATGTAGGACTAGCGCCCGAAGGCATTCCTGTCCGCAACCGCGTTCGTCCCACGCTTTTCCTATTGGCTATGCGTCCTGAGCCTAGCGCATCAAATGCCTCGATCGAATCGGTGAGGCGCCTAAATCCACGTACAATCCCTACGCACGCGCCCCTCTGTTTCCAAGCTGCAGCCATAGGCCATTTCAACCCTGCAATATTCGACAGCAATTGTGGCCATTTAAGTAAAAGCTTAACCAAATTTCACTAAACCGGCATACATTCGCCCGGTTACAGAGTAGCATTGTCCTACCAGTCTTGAGTGAGTGGTATGTTAACCG
Organism: Ruegeria sp. BG9; assembly: GCF_056538305.1. Classification (NCBI taxonomy): domain Bacteria; kingdom Pseudomonadati; phylum Pseudomonadota; class Alphaproteobacteria; order Rhodobacterales; family Roseobacteraceae; genus Ruegeria; species Ruegeria sp. BG9. Next base: position 248,026 of record NZ_JBQFSY010000003.1, on the reverse strand, counting down.
GTAACCCGGATCTGCTCCGGTGACCCGTGAAGTGTATGGGTACGAGTCTGCCGTTCCGACCCCAAATCGGAACGGCAATTTCGTTCCGAGCTATGTTTCAGGCGCCTAGGGCAGCCCAATACCCGAATGCTCTAAGCCTGGAGCACAGCCTTGATTTGCTCGGCGTGTCTAGCGATCGCTTCGAAATCTCCCATCTTGCCGGGTGCGCGCAGGGGTTCACCTTCATGTCGGGGCAGAATGTGGAAATGCAGGTGGAAGACCTCCTGGCCGCCTGCGGCTTCGTTGAATTGCTGAATGGTCACCCCACCGGCGTCGAACGCCTGCTTGGCAGCGCGGGCCAGTTTCTGAACGGTCGCCATAACGGCATTCAACTGCTCGGGCGTGGCGTCCAGCACATTGCGGCACGGGGTTTTCGGGATGACCAGCAGATGACCATCGGCACGAGGCATGATGTCCATGAATGCCAGCGTCTCATCATCTTCGTATACGCGGGTCGAGGGGATTTCGCCGCGCAGGATTTTGGCGAAAATATTGTCCGGATCATATGCTGACATGTCGGGCCTCTGAATTTGCAATGTGTTCAAAGAAGTTCTGCGGTTCGAACGTGCGTCGGTCAAGGCGGAACTCGGCCGATTCAGGCTGACGAACCTGCGTGACCTCTTGAAAGCTGGGATGAAATAGCCAGATTCGACCCATCGATGATCTGAATTCGCGGCGCAGCGCTCTGCCCGCGACAATTATTCTTGATCCAGATCAAACTCGGCCATTGAAGGCAACCTCAACGCAATCTAAAACCAGCAGTAATCCCGCGCACCGGAGAGGTCTGGTTGCGCGGCGTAGTTGCAACAGGAGGCACCTAAAATGGCAGACGCAGCCATTCATGGCCACGATCATGAAGACGAGCGCTCGTTCTTTCAGCGCTGGTTCATGTCGACCAACCACAAGGACATCGGGATTCTCTACCTGATCTTCTCGGCTATCGCCGGGTTCATCTCGGTGGCGATGACCGTTTACATGCGGCTTGAGCTGATGCACCCCGGTGTTCAGTACATGTGCCTGGAAGGCTTCATGGCCGATCCATGTACACCTAACGGCCATCTGTGGAACGTGATGATCACCTATCACGGTGTTCTGATGATGTTCTTCGTTGTCATCCCTGCCCTGTTCGGCGGATTTGGCAACTATTTCATGCCGTTGCAGATCGGTGCGCCGGATATGGCGTTCCCGCGGATGAACAACTTGTCCTTCTGGCTGTACGTCGCTGGTACCTCTCTGGGTGTGGCCTCGCTGCTCAGCCCCGGCGGTAACGACCAGTTGGGTTCAGGCGTGGGCTGGGTTCTTTACCCGCCGTTGTCCACGACCGAGGGCGGCATGTCCATGGACCTTGCGATCTTCGCCGTTCACGTCTCGGGGGCGTCATCGATTCTGGGCGCGATCAACATGATCACAACCTTCCTGAACATGCGTGCCCCGGGCATGACCCTGTTCAAGGTGCCGCTGTTCAGCTGGTCGATCTTTGTCACTTCGTGGCTGATTCTGCTGTCGCTGCCGGTTCTGGCAGGCGCAATCACCATGCTGCTGATGGACCGCAACTTCGGCTTCACCTTCTTTGATCCAGCCGGTGGCGGTGACCCGATCCTGTATCAGCACATCCTGTGGTTCTTCGGCCACCCGGAAGTGTACATCGTGATCCTGCCCGGTTTCGGCATCATCAGCCACGTGATCGCGACCTTCGCGCGCAAGCCGATCTTCGGTTACCTGCCGATGGTCTGGGCAATCATCGCGATCGGTGTTCTGGGCTTCGTCGTATGGGCGCACCACATGTACACCGTTGGCATGTCGCTGCGTCAGCAGGCCTATTTCATGCTGGCCACTATGGTCATTGCGGTTCCGACTGGTGTTAAGGTCTTCTCGTGGATCGCGACCATGTGGGGCGGCTCGATCGAGTTCAAGACACCGATGCTGTTCGCCTTCGGCTTCCTGTTCCTGTTCACCGTTGGCGGTGTGACCGGTGTGGTTCTGTCGCAGGCTGGTATCGACCGTGCCTATCACGACACCTACTACGTAGTGGCACACTTCCACTATGTGATGAGCTTGGGTGCCGTCTTTGCGATCTTCGCTGGCGTCTACTTCTACTTCTCGAAGATGACAGGCCGCCAGTATTCCGAGTTCTGGGGCAAGATCCACTTCTGGATGTTCTTCATCGGCGCGAACCTGACCTTCTTCCCGCAGCACTTTCTGGGCCGTCAGGGCATGCCGCGCCGCTATATCGACTACCCTGAGGCATTCGCTCAGTGGAACTTCGTGTCGTCGATCGGTGCATTCGTGTCCTTCGCTTCGTTCCTGCTGTTCTTCGGCATAGTGTTCTACGCCCTCTTCCGCGGCGCAAAGGAAACACGTCCGAACCCGTGGAACGAGTACGCGGATACGCTGGAATGGACCCTGCCGACGCCGCCGCCCGAGCACACGTTCGAGCAGCTGCCAAAGCAGGAAGACTGGGACAAAGGCCACGCGCACTAAGCCCCGGCTGAGAAACCAAGAAAACCCCGCCATCCCGGCGGGGTTTTTCTTTGCGCATTTACCTTTTGGAACAACACATCGCCAGAACGGGCAAAATAGGCTATTCTGGTAAGGGAAACTCATCCGGCGATCCGGGGAGGGTCCAGATGCCCGAAATTGACTTTTGGTATTCGATCGGAAGCACATACAGCTTTCTGACGATCATGCGCCTTGATGATTGGTGCACTGATAACGACGCCTCAGTGCGTTGGCGCCCGTTCAACGTGCGCAGCGTGATGTCCGAACAGCAGAACGTGCCCTTTGCAGGTAAGCCGGTGAAATCTGCATATATGTGGCGTGATATCGAACGCCGGGCGGCCAAGTATCACATCCATGCCAAGCTGCCCGCGCCCTACCCCATTTCGGACCTGCCTGTGGCCAATCAGATCGCCCTACTCGGGATGAGTGAGGGTTGGGGCAAGGATTTCACCCAGAACCTCTATCGGATCTGGTTTGAAGACGGCGTCGAAGCAGGCAGTGAGACTGCTCTGTCCGAGGCCCTTTTGCGGTGCCAACAAGATCCCCGCCTTGTCCTTTCTCGCGCGCGCAGCCCCGATGCCGTCGCGGCGCTAGAGGCTGAAACCGAACAAGCAAAACGCCTCGGGGTTTTTGGCGCACCTAGCCTTGTCGTAAGGGGCGAGGTTTTCTGGGGCGATGACAGATTGGACGATGCTTTATCTTGGGTCCGAGTTGGCCACGTCGTGTGATCTTTAACCTTAGACAGCACATAACTTTGCGCTAGTTTTCCACTATGCCCTATCAATGGAATCATACCTCGGACACAGAACAGGAATTGCGCCTCTGGCCGCATAACTCATTGCCTCCGCGCGGCGCGATGATTGTGATTCTGTCGGTTTTCACCTTCGGTCTTATTCCCGTTCTGGCCATGCTGGGATCGGTAGTCTTGTGGGGGTTGCTGCCCTTCCTGTTGCTGACAGTTCTGGGCCTGTGGCTCGCGATCCAGACGAACTACCGAGCGCGCAGCGCGGTCGAGGTTCTGACCCTCAGCGGCTCACAGGCGCGTCTGATCCATCAGTCACCGGGAAAACAGCAGCAGGAATGGTCTTGCAACAGGTATTGGGCCCGCCCCGAGATGCACGAAACCGGTGGGCCAGTGCCGCACTACGTGACCCTGATCGGAGCTGGTCGCGAGGTCGAGATTGGCGCGTTTCTGTCCGAGGATGAGCGGATCACCCTCTATGACGACCTGATAGCAAAACTGCGCGGACCGGCCGCGCAGTAGAGGTTCAGCCTCAGCAGTCGCCGTTCGAGGCGGTACACAGATGGTCTTTGACCATCGGACCGACCTTGCCGAAATCCATCTGCCCGGTGTATCGCGTCTTCAACTCGCCCATCACTTTGCCCATATCGCGGATCGAGCCCGCCCCGGTCGCAGTGATAGCGGTCTGAATTGCTTTCGAGACCTCATCTTCATCCAGCTGCTTGGGCAGGAATTCCTCGATCACCGAGACTTCCAGCAATTCCCGTTCCGCCAGATCCAGACGTCCGCCCTCTTCATAGGCGCGGGCGCTTTCCTTGCGCTGCTTGGTCATTTTACCAAGAATTTCAAGAACCTCGGCGTCACCGCAGCCCTTGGCCTCTTCGTTTTGCGAGCCGCGCGCGGCGATATCGCGATCCTTGATCGCAGCATTAATCAACCGCAGAGTCGACAGCCTCTCAGCCGCCTTGTCTTTCATCGCTTGCTTCAGAGCGGCATTCACCCGTGATCGCATGTCCATATGGTTTGTCCATCCCCATGACAAAGGAACCCCGAACATATCCAAACAAAAAGCGTGACACAACAGGGGGTGAATACCGCTAACCTATTGAAACACAAAGATAGCCTAAAAAATGATCAGACTTGACCCGAACGTATAACCCCCTTAGGTATGCGCCGATTTACCTGCAGGAGAGTTGTGCCATGGCCCAGAACGCCCCGTCCAAGCCCACCGCATGTCTGGCTTTGGCCGACGGAACTTTGTTCTACGGAATGGGCTTCGGCGCCACCGGACAGACCGTGGCCGAGCTGTGCTTCAACACTGCCATGACCGGTTATCAAGAGATCATGACCGACCCCTCCTATGCCGGGCAGATTGTCACTTTCACTTTCCCGCATATCGGCAATGTCGGCGTGAACCCTGAAGACGACGAAACCGGCGATCCGGTGGCTGCGGGCATGGTCGTCAAATGGGACCCGACCGAGCCGTCAAACTGGCGCTCGGCCGAAGAGTTGAAGGGATGGTTGGAGCGTCGTGGCCGTATCGCGATCGGTGGCGTAGACACCCGCCGCCTGACCCGCGCGATCCGCCAGCAGGGTGCGCCGCACGTCGCATTGGCCCACGACCCAGAGGGCAACTTCGATATCGAAGCTCTGGTTTCTGCCGCGCGCGGCTTTGCGGGGCTTGAAGGGATGGACCTCGCGAAGGACGTCACCTGCGCCCAAAGCTACCGCTGGGATGAGATGCGTTGGGCCTGGCCTGACGGCTACCAGCGCCAAGAGGCCCCTGCACACAAGGTTGTCGCCCTTGATTTCGGCGCAAAGCGCAACATCCTGCGCTGCCTGGCGTCGGCCGGATGTGACGTGACCGTTCTGCCCGCAACTGCCACAGCCGCCGAAGTTCTGGCCCATGAGCCTGATGGCGTCTTCCTGTCCAACGGCCCTGGCGACCCGGCGGCCACAGGCGAATATGCCGTACCGATGATCAAGGAGATCCTCGACACCACCAAGCTGCCGGTGTTCGGCATTTGCCTCGGTCACCAGATGCTGGCCTTGGCGCTTGGCGGACAGACCGTCAAGATGAACCACGGCCACCATGGCGCGAACCACCCGGTCAAGGATCTGGAAACCGGCAAGGTCGAAATCACCTCGATGAACCACGGCTTTGCGGTCGATGCGCAGTCGCTGCCCGACGGGGTGGTTGAAACGCACCGTTCGTTGTTTGACGGCTCCAACTGCGGCATCCGCATGACAGACCGCCCGGTGTACTCGGTGCAATACCACCCCGAGGCCTCCCCCGGACCGCAGGATAGTTTCTACCTGTTCGAACGTTTTGCCAGAGCGATGGCGGATACAAAAGCACAGGCATGAACACCAGATTTCCGCGTGTTTATCAGAGTTAACCGTGCGTTAACCTTAGTCGTTCAACCCTGACGCCAACAAAAGGCGTCGGGGTTTTTTCTTCTATGGTTGATTTGAACGCACAACAAATCTCTGCAACACATCCGATCCCGTCGCCTGAGCTTCGCAAACCCTTAGGGGCGTGTCTGGTTGATGCCGGGGTGATCAAGCAGGACCAACTGGATCACGCGTTGGACCTTCAGGCCCGCCAGAACGCTCCTCTCGGAGAAATTCTGGTGAGTGAGCGCTGGGCCAGCCGCAAAGACGTTCTGGCCGCTTTGTCCGCGCAAACCAACCTGCAGATCGCCGATCTGGTGCAGACCCCGCCTTCTGCTGAGCTAAGCGCTCTCAAACCCATGGAGTTCTGGCTTCGCCACAATGTGATCCCTTGGCTACGGATCGGTCCGTTTCTATTTGTCGCCACCGCGCGCCCGGATCGCTTTGCCACGGTATCGGCCGAAATGGCGGGCGGCGATTTGACCATCGTTCCGGTTGTCGCCGCTGCCGATCAGATCGACCGCTCGATTGCGCAGATCTTCTCGGACCAGTTGGCCCAAAATGCCGAGGCCCGCGTGACCGAGGATCAAAGCTGCCGCACCTGGACCGCCTGGAGCCGGACCCGCAGCGCGAGCATTGTGGTGCTGGCGCTGCTGGCTTTCGTTTCGTTTCCGCTGACGGGAATGGCTGTTCTGGCGACGGCGGCTGTGGTGTCGCTGCTGTTGTTCATGATCATGCGGTTCTTAGGCCTCTTGGCTTTTGCCCACCAAAACCTGCGCCCGCAGCCCGCCCCCTCCTCGCCGGTGACCGCTCTGCGACAACCCTGCGTGTCGATCATGGTGCCTTTGTACAAAGAGCGTGAGATCGCAGGCGCGTTGATCCGGCGACTTCAGCGCCTGACCTACCCCAAAGCGCTGTTGGACGTGATTTTGGTGCTTGAGGAAAAGGACGATGTCACGAGGGACACGCTGTCAAAGGTTGAGTTGCCCAGTTGGATCCGAACCATCGAAGTGCCCGAGCTGAACGGCCTGACCACTAAGCCCCGCGCCATGAACTATGCTTTGGATTTCTGTCGGGGCGATATTCTGGGCGTCTGGGATGCCGAAGATGCCCCCCAACCCGACCAAATTGAGCGGGTCGTTGAACACTTCACGCAGGCCGCGCCCGAAGTCGTCTGCTTGCAAGGCGCGCTTGATTACTACAACCCGCGCACCAACTGGCGCTCTCGCTGCTTTACCATCGAGTATAACAGCTGGTTTCGGGTTATTCTTCCGGGGATCGCTAGGCTGGGTTTCGTGATCCCTCTGGGCGGCACAACCTTCTTCTTTCGCCGCGACAAGCTGCTGGAGCTTGGCGGATGGGACGCCCACAACGTAACCGAGGATGCCGATCTGGGCGTTCGCCTCTGCCGCGCCGGCTACCGGACCGAGATCGTGAACACTACCACATTTGAGGAGGCCAACTTTCGCGCCTGGCCGTGGGTCAAGCAACGCTCGCGCTGGCTCAAAGGCTTCATGGTCACCTACCTTGTCCATATGCGCGCGCCGTTTCGACTGCTGTGGGATCTGGGGCCGCTGAAATTCATCGGCATTCAGGCGTTTTTCATGGGTACGGTCGGGCAGTTTTTACTGGCCCCCGTCCTGTGGATGTTCTGGCTGACCACGCTGGGGCTGAGCAACCCGTTCCTGCTAGTGATCCCGATGCAGACATTCAAAACCCTGATCTGGCTGTTTCTGGCCGCAGAAGCGTTGAATTTCATCATCGGCGTCATCGCCGTCTGGGCGAAAGAGCGACGGTTCCTGCTACCCTGGGTCCCTACGATGATCCTCTATTTCCCGCTCGGGGTCGTGGCGGCCTACAAAGCATTGTGGGAACTGGCCGCCAAACCGTTCTTCTGGGACAAAACCCAACACGGGCAGGCCTCCGAGGACCTGCCGCCGCAGGACGCCTAGATCGCTTTGCGTTTGATTTGAATCGAAATACGCTGCCTCTCCCTATCATCGAACGCGCATTTCGATAGCTTTACCTCAGATAAAACGCAAAACGCTTTAGCCGTCACGCCGGATCGCATCCTGCTTCAAACGGGTCATGAACGCGACCGAGATATGCTCTTTCAGGGCCTTCGCTGCGCCCTCTTCATCCCGCGCAGCGATGGCTTCGACGATGCCCTTGTGTTCGCTCTGCGCGATTTCACTACGCCCTTGCGCCGCCAGAGATGTGGTCGCCATCAACGCCATGGTCCGATGCACAAGGTCCAGTTGCTGCACCAGATAGCGGTTGTGTGAGGCCAAATGGATCTGCTCGTGAAAACGTCGATTCGCCCGCGACAGCGCCGCCGGATCATCGACCAACGCGTCATCCTCGGCGACCATCTCCTGCAACACGCGAATTTCTTCCTCGGTCGCATGTTTGGCCGCGAGGCTTGCGGCCAACCCCTCCAACTCGCGCCGCACGATGTAAAGTTCGGCCATTTGGTTGTGGTTCAGGGAGGCCACGATCAGCGACCGCCCGTCCCGCTCCAACAGAGACTGCGTTTCCAGACGTTGCAGCGCCTCGCGAATGGGGGTGCGGGATACGCCGAACCGTTCGGCCAATTCGCTTTCGACAAGACGATCTCCGGGCTTGTAGATACCGACATCAATGGCGTCGAGTATAAGCGTATACGCGTCTTTGCTGGGGTGTCTGGACTGGGGCATGGGGCGATTGGTCTCCTCGTTCGGACCTGTCTATCCGTCCTAACCGTCTGCAATCAAGTGCGGCATTGAAAACCTGCCCCCAGCGCCCTACACCGTAGGCATGGTCAAACCGTCCTTCAGCCACGTCACGCAATGGGTGTTCGATCTGGACAACACCCTCTACCCGCCACAGATGCGCCTGTTCGATCAGATCGAGGTGTTGATGACGGATTACGTCGTGCAAGCCATCGGCGTCGACCGGGCTGAGGCTGATCGGCTGCGGGGGCACTACTGGCGCGAATACGGAACCACGCTGGCGGGTTTGATGGCCGAGTATGATCTGGACCCCGCCCCCTACTTGCACGCAGTTCACCAAGTCGACCTGAGCCATATGGACCCGGACGCCGAACTGGCTGACCATATCCGCGCCCTGCCCGGTCGCCGCATCGTCTACACCAATGGCAGCGCGCCTTATGCCGAGCGTGTCCTTGAAGCGCGTGGGCTGACCGGTCTGTTTGATGCCATCTACGGGGTCGAGCATGCCGGATATCGGCCTAAACCTGAAAAGGCCGCGTTCGAGGCAATCTTTACACAAGACGGGATCACAGCGGAAACGGCTGCGATGTTCGAAGACGATCCGCGCAATCTGGCTGCCCCGCATGAGATGGGAATGCGCACGGTTCACGTCGCACCCGACCCGCATGATGCCGATCATATCCACCACCACACCGACGATCTGACCGCCTTCCTTGCCCGCCTGCGATAGGCTGTCACACTGCGACGATCTGTATATTCTGCAGCTGCAAAATCATCCCTATATGCCGGTCTGCGACGAACAGAACGGAGACCCTGATGACCGCGACAATGATGCCGCACCGCCTGCCGATTTGGCAGCGCCTGCTTTTTGCAATTCCCCTCTTTGGCTGGATGGCCCGCGACGTGGCCGATGGCCGCCCCGAGGATCTGGGCTATACCGCTGTTGCGATTGTCAGCATGTGGGGCTGTTCAGCATTGCTGTTTGGCCTGCCGGGCCTATACATCCCTGCACTGATGATGGTTCCGGTCATGTTTCTGGTCCTCATCCTGATTTCGCGGGGCTAACACGCGGGACAGGATGTCGCTTGGCGCAGAGGCATGAACCAAACTAGGTTTTGCCGGGAACGGAGAATGCGCCATGACTGACAGCTGTGACATCCTGATTTCCGGCGGTGGCATCGCCGGCCTGACCGCTGCCGCCGCATTTGGCGCCGCTGGGTTCAACGTGGTGTGCGTGGACCCGACACCGCCGATCACCGAACGCGACGTGGATGGCTCTGACCTGCGGACCACAGCGTTTCTGCAACCCTCCCGCATTTTGCTGGAACAATGCGGAGTGTGGGACCGGCTGGACAACCACGCCGCACCACTGCAAGTGATGCGGATCGTTGACGCGGGCGGCGACGTTCCCGAACCGCGCGTCGTGCGGGACTTCAACGCCTCGGACATTTCCGAACAACCTTTTGGCTGGAACCTGCCCAACTGGCTGCTGCGGCGCGAGATGGTCGCGCGCCTGTCGGAACTGCCCAATGTCGATTTCCGCCCCGGCACCGCAACGGTCAGCCTGTTCACCCGCACCGCCGAGGCCCGAGTAGGGCTGAGCGACGGCAGCCGTATCCGCTGCAAGCTGGTGATCGCCGCAGACGGTCGCAACTCACCGATGCGCGAAGCCGCCGAGATTTCCGTTCACACCACGCGTTACGGTCAAAAGGCCCTGGCCTTTGCGGTGACACACCCAATCGCGCATGAGAATGTCTCGACCGAGATCCACCGTTCTGGCGGGCCATTCACCTTGGTGCCCTTGCCCGATTGGCAGGGTCAGCCATCGTCGGCCATTGTCTGGATGGAGCGCGGTCCGCGCGCGGTCGAGTTGCTGAACCTCTACGCAGATGCTTTTGAGGCCGCGATGACAGAACGCTCCTGCGGGTTGTTTGGACCTTTGAAGCTGGCCTCACGCCGCACGATCTGGCCGATCATCAGCCAATCGGCTGAGCGGTTGTCGGGTGAACGTATTGCCCTGATGGCCGAAGCCGCCCATGTCGTGCCGCCCATCGGCGCGCAGGGTCTAAACATGTCTCTGGGCGATCTGCGAACCCTGCTGGACCTTGCACAGGCCCGGCCCGACACTCTGGGCGATGCACAGATGCTTGAGGCCTACCACAAAGCCCGCCATACCGAGATCGAGCTGCGGGTGAAGGGGATCGACCTTCTGAACCGCACCTCAATGCTTGAGGCGCGGCCCCTGAGGGATGCACGCGCCATGGGCCTCAACGCACTTTATTCCTTGGCGCCGGTGCGCAAAACGTTGATGCAGATGGGCCTTGGCATGCGCTGAGGCCCTAGCGGCTTACAGAACTTGATCCAACACGCGCTTCAAACGCGCAATCGTGCCGTCGACGTCATAGAGCTTGTCGAGACCGAACAGACCCAACCGGAACGTGCTGAAACCGGCAGGCTCATCACATTGCAGCGGCACACCAGCCGCGATCTGCATCCCCAAAGCGGCGAATTTCTTGCCGTTCTGGATCTCGGGATCGGCGGTATAGCTGACCACGACGCCCGGAGCGCCAAAGCCCTCGGCCGCGACTGAAACGATGCCCTTGTCCTTCAGCATTGCACGCACGCCATTGCCCAAGGCCCATTGCGCCTCGCGCAGCTTTTCAAAGCCGTAGTCCTGCGTCTCGGCCATCGTATCGCGGAACGCGCGCAGCGCGTCGGTTGGCATGGTCGCGTGATAGGCATGACCACCATCCTCATAGGCCTCCATGATTTGCCGCCACTTCTTGAGATCAATGGCAAAGCTGTCGGACTGGGTGTCCTGCAGCCGCGCCTCGGCCCGGTCCGAGAGCATGACCAAACCGGCACAAGGCGACGCGCTCCACCCTTTCTGGGGGGCCGAGATCAGAACGTCCACACCGGCGGCCTTCATGTCGACCCACACGCAGCCCGACGCGATGCAATCCAGAACCATCAGCGCGCCGACCTCATGCGCAGCTGCAGCCATGGCCGAGACATAGTCATCCGGAAGAATCACCCCGGCCGAAGTTTCCACATGCGGGGCAAACACAACATCCGGGCGCTGCTCGCGGATCGCCGCAACCACATCGTCGATCGGTGCGGGCGCAAACGGCGAAGGGCTGTCATTGCCGGTCTCACGCGCCTTCATCACCGTGACCGATCCGGTCAGCGCGCCGTTTTCGATAATCTGGCTCCAACGGTAGGAAAACCACCCGTTGCGCACCACCAAGACATTGGCATCACGGGCAAATTGACGGGCCACGGCCTCCATCCCATAGGTACCACCACCAGGGATGATGGCAACGCTGTCGGCATTGTAGACCTGTTTCAGCATGCCCGAGATATCGCGCATCACCTGCTGAAAGCTCGCAGACATGTGATTCAGGGATCGGTCCGTAAACACAACCGAAAATTCTTCGAGGCCATTTGGGTCGATGGAATCCAGCAAGGCGGGCATTTGATGTCCTTTCAATCAGTGTTGACGGCACCTTCAACACATTATCATTGCGGGTAAAGCGCATTTCCGACGAAAAGGTGACGCAAAGTCATCTTTGTTTTTCAGTAAAAATTAACCCTCAAACACGCCATTATTTTAGTATTGACGCCAACTAGTATCACATACCCTTTACACTTCTGCGTGCTTCTGCCCAGATGCATACACTTTTAAAACGAAGGGAAATTAAAACCCGTGACTGCAAATAAGCGGATCAGCTTTCAGAGTGTTCGAGATGAGGTAAAGCGCAGGATCGAAAGCCGAATTTGGCCTCAGGGTTCGTTGCTGCCGACGGAAACTCAGCTGGCGGAAGAATTCAATTGCGCCCGCGCGACCGTCAACCGCGCCCTGCGCGAACTGGCCGATCAGGGAGTCGTCGAACGCAAACGCAAAAGCGGAACACGCGTCAAGAAAGAGCCCAGCAAACATGCCAAGCTGGAGTTTTCCTTGACTCGTCAGGTGGTTGAAAACCAGAACGCGGCGTATCGCTATGCCTTGGTCGAGCGCAACGTTGTCACCAGCCCCGGCTGGCTGGCATCGCAGCTCAGCGTCGCGCCAGATGCGCGCATCCTGCATGTCATTTGCATGCACTACTCCGACAACAGACCGTTTCAGTTAGAAGAACGCTGGATCAACCTTGAAACCGTCCCCGAAGTCGAGCAGGCCGACCTGAGTGACAATGGCCCGCACGAATGGCTGTTGAATGCAGCACCGTTTACCGATGCCGAAGTCGCATTTTGCGCCGTGTCAGCCGACAGCCGATTGGCCGAGTTCATGGGCACCACCGCGGGCACGTCGATGATTCAATTGGAGCGCACAACCTGGAAAGATGAAAAGCCCCTGACCTTTGCGCGGATGACGCATCATCCGGGCTTCTGCATTCGCACCAAGTACTGATCCGGTTCAACCAATTGGTCCGGGTAACCGTTCTTCGCTGAGCAAGACATTTGCCTCGACATCGCCGGCACCGGGAAGGGTCATAATCCGCCGCCGCAGGACCCGTTCGAAATCCGACAGGTCTCGGGCAACCACGCGTAGGCGGTAGTCGTACAACCCCAGAACATGCTCGACGGTCTGCACCTCGGGGATGGCACTGACGGCGCGCTCGAAATCCTCAAGGCTCACCTGCCCTTTGCGCGCCAGTTTAACACCTAGGAAGACGGTGACACCGAACCCCAAGGCTTCGGCATTCAGGCGTAGACGACGACCTTTGATTACGCCCGCCTCTTCCAAACGGCGGATGCGCCGCCACGTTGCGGGTTGCGACAGGTCCAGACGACGCCCAAGCGCGCCGGCGCTTTGGGTTGCGTCCTGCACCAGTGCGCGGAGGATCTTGCGGTCGATTTCATCCAGCTCAATCATACTGGCAGCACCTCATCCCGTTTGAGGCGCGCGATGTGCATCAATGCTTCGATATCGGCAATATGCGGCAGGGTCAGAATGCGGTCCCGATAGACCTGCTGATAGTGGGCCATATCCCGCGCTAGTACCGAAAGGCGCACATCCACGCGGCCAAGGAAGGTTTGAATCTCGATTACCTCGGCAACCTCGCGCGCGGCCGCAGTAAATTCGTCAAACGCACGTGCTTGTGTCTTGTCCAGTGTGATCCTCAACGAGACCTCGACGGCGTAGCCCAAAGCGGCCCAGTCGATCACGGCCTCTTGGCCTTCGATCACCCCCGCCGCCTGCATTTTTTCGATCCGTCGCCAGCAAACACCCGAACTGATACGGCACCGTTCGGCAAGTTCGGCCGTTGTCAGGCTTGGCTCCGCCTGAAAATGGCGCAGTATCCGCCGATCAACATCATCAAGCATGATTTTTTCACGTTTCCACAATTCAGAGAATTATTCTTCATCTTTTTTACAAATACTCAGTCTCAACCCTATCGCCAATACCAAAGGCTCAGGCTAAAAGCACAGCAATCGAAACAGAAAGGACCAGCGAAATGCGCGTCTATTACGATCGCGATTGCGACATCAACCTGATCAAAGACAAAAAAGTGGCCATCCTGGGCTATGGCTCGCAAGGCCACGCGCACGCGCTGAACCTGCGCGACTCGGGTGCGAAGAACCTGGTCGTCGCCCTGCGCGAAGGCTCGCCCTCGGCCAAGAAAGCCGAAGGTGAAGGCCTGCAGGTCATGGGTATCGCCGAAGCGGCCGCATGGTGCGACGTCATCATGTTCACCATGCCCGACGAATTGCAGGCTGAGACCTACAAGAAATACGTTCATGACAACATCAAGCCGGGCTCGGCCATTGCATTCGCGCACGGCCTGAACGTCCATTTCGGCCTGATCGAGCCGAAAGAAGGCGTCGACGTCATCATGATGGCCCCCAAAGGCCCCGGCCACACCGTGCGTGGCGAATACACCAAAGGCGGCGGCGTGCCTTGCCTTGTTGCCGTCAACAACGACGCAACCGGCAAAGCACTGGAAATCGGCCTGTCCTACTGCTCGGCCATCGGTGGCGGCCGCTCGGGCATCATCGAGACCAACTTCCGTGAAGAGTGTGAAACCGACCTGTTCGGCGAACAAGCCGTTCTGTGCGGTGGCCTGGTAGAGCTGATCCGCTGCGGCTTTGAAACTCTGGTCGAAGCGGGCTACGCGCCCGAGATGGCTTACTTCGAGTGTCTGCACGAAGTGAAGCTGATCGTTGACCTGATCTATGAAGGCGGCATCGCTAACATGGATTACTCGATCTCGAACACGGCCGAGTACGGCCAGTACGTCACCGGCCCGCGTATCCTGAAATACGACGAGACCAAAGCGCGTATGAAAGAGGTTCTGAACGACATCCAGCAGGGTAAATTCGTTCGCGACTTCATGCTGGAAAACGCCGTTGGCCAGCCGACCATCAAAGCGTCGCGCCGTGCCAATGACGAGCACATGATCGAGGAAACCGGTGCCAAACTGCGCGCCATGATGCCCTGGATCTCGGCCGGTAAAATGGTCGACAAAGAAAAGAACTAAGCCCGGCATCCGTCGGCGAAAGGGCGGCCCGCATGGCCGCCCTTTTTCATTTGCACCCGCGCAAAACCCGAACCATAAACGTCTGATCAAAAGAGACTTTCCCCCAACCCACAGGTACTACTATGGTGTCCCAGCCCACAAAACAGGATTGGATCGGCGTCTTCTCGCTTGGCCTTATCTGGGGCGGTACATTCATGGTCGTAGCCATGGCACTTGAGGGGTATGGCCCGATCACGGTTGCGACGTCTCGCACCACGCTCGGCGCTTTGACACTACTGTTGCTGATGCGGATCACCGGACGCCGGTTTCCAACGCTCACTCCGGCACTTGGCGGCTCAATCATCTTGATCGGCGTGCTGTCTACGGCGATACCGTTCATGTTGCTCAGCTGGGGGCAGCAGTTTGTGCCGTCGGCCTTTGCGGGCCTGTCTATGGCGGCTATCCCCTTGATGGTGCTGCCACTGGCGCATTTCTTCTCGGACGAACCGCTCAACTTGCGTCGTTTTCTGGGGGTGTGCCTTGGGTTTTCAGGCGCATTGGTCCTGATTGGTCCGGGGCTTTTGCAACTGGGCCGAGGAACCGAGCCGATTGCGCAAATGGCCTGCATCACAGCCGCCTTGTGCTACGCGGTTTCATCCATCTTGACGCGGCGGTGCCCTCCGATTGATCCGGTTGCACTTGCGGCCCTGACATTGCTGGTGGGCGCGGCGCTGCTGCTGCCGATCATGCTGATGACCGAGGGGTTGCCCGAATGGCAAGGCACCCGCCCCACTCTGGCGCTGATCGTACTGGGCCTGGTACCGACAGCCTTGGCGAACCTCTTGCGTGTCTCGATCACGCGCAGCGCGGGGTCGGTGTTTCTGACCCTTGTGAATTATCAGGTCCCCGTCTGGTCGATGGTTTTCGGAGCGTGGATTCTGTCCGAGGCCCTGCCCCTGCGGTTCTATATCGCGCTGACCCTGATTCTGACGGGCATGGCCATCAGCCAGTGGTTCAGCCTGCGCAAAGCTGTGATCGGCCACTAGGACGCCGCTGCCTCGACCTCGGCCACAATGCCATCAACCACCTGCGTCAACAGGGTGGCGTCCTCGCATTCAGCCATGACACGGATCAGAGGCTCGGTCCCTGACTTGCGGATCAGCAGACGACCCTGCCCGTTGAGGCGCGCTTCAGCATCGGCAATCGCGGCTTGCACACTGGCCACCTCAAGCGGCATTTGGCCGTGTTGATAGCGCACATTCTTCAACAGCTGAGGCACCGTTTCAAATTGCTGAGCAAGTTCAGAGGCTTTGCGTCCGCTCAGAACCATCTCGGACAGGAAATGTAGCCCAGCCATCAGGCCGTCGCCGGTCGTCGCGTAGTCGCTCATGACGATATGGCCGGATTGCTCGCCGCCAAGGTTGAAGCCGCCCTGGCGCATCCGTTCCACGACATAGCGATCGCCAACTGCCGTACGCTCCAGCCGCAGGCCTTGCCCTTGCAGATGTCGCTCCAACCCGAGGTTGGACATGACTGTTGCCACCAAAGCACCGCCACGCAGCTGTTCGGCCCGCGCCCAAGCCCCGGCCAACAGGGCCATCAGTTGATCGCCATCGGCAACCTTGCCATTTTCATCAATAACGACAACCCGATCCGCGTCGCCATCAAGACAGATACCAACATCCGCACCATGCGATACAACGGTTTCCGCAGCCACGCGCGGCTTGGTTGAACCGCATTCGAGATTGATGTTCTTGCCGTTCGGCGACACGCCCATCGGGATGACTTCGGCACCAAGCTCCCATAGGACCTCGGGCGCAGTGCGGTGGGCTGCACCATTGGCGCAGTCGATCACCACTTTCAAACCATCCAGACGCACATCGCGCGGAAGCGAGGATTTGACCCGCTCCCCATAACGGAACCGCGCGTCATCAACCCGACGGGCACGCCCGATATTCTGCGCTTTAGCGGGGTTGACGCCTTCTTCGATCAAACGCTCGATCTCAAGCTCGGCCTGATCTGAGAGTTTATATCCGTCAGGCCCGAAGAACTTGATACCGTTATCTTCCGCTGGATTGTGGCTGGCCGAAATCATGACGCCCAGATCCGCGCGCATAGATTGGGTCATCAGACCCACCGCAGGGGTCGGAACCGGCCCCAGCAACAACACGTTCATACCGGTTGAGGTCAAACCCGCCGTCAGCGCGTTTTCCAGCATATAGCCGGACAGACGCGTGTCCTTGCCGATGACCACGCGGTGAACTCCGGTCGTGTCACGGCGAAAATAGCGCCCGACCGCCGCACCTATGCGCAAGGCCATTTCTGCTGTCATCGGATGCGTATTGGCTGTGCCTCGCACACCGTCAGTTCCGAACAGCTTGCGCATAGTCGACTCTCCGTAAAATTTGCTTGTGACCGGATTAACGGACGGCAGCCCATAGGCGCAAGGCCTGAGCGGTCTCGGCCACGTCATGGACCCGAATGATCTGCACGCCTTGGGACAATCCGTCCAGAGCAACCGCGATTGACCCCGGCGCGCGTGCGGTTTTTCGCGGTTCCTGCCCGATGGACCCGATAAAGCCCTTACGCGACACGCCCAGAAGAATCGGGCAGCCCAGACCATGGAACAGGCTTAAGTTGCGCAGCAGGGCCAGATTGTGGTCCTCGGTCTTGCCGAAACCGATGCCCGGATCGACGATGATCAGATCTCTGTTCAGGCCTAACGCCTCGAGCCGTTCAATCTGACCGGCCAGGAAATCGTAGACATCCAGCACGACGTTTTCATAGACCGGATTGTCCTGCATGGTCGCGGGATCGCCCTGCATATGCATGACACAGACCGGCACGCCCAAACCCGCGCAGAAAGGCGCAAGATCGGGGTCGAAGGTGAAGCCCGAGACATCATTGACCAGCCCCGCCCCGGCCTCACAGGCCGCCTTGGCGACAGCAGCCTTTCGGGTGTCGATTGAGATCAGAGCGTTGGTCTCAGCCCGAATCGCTTCGATCACCGGACGGGTCCGGGTGATCTCTTCGTCTGCGGGGACGAAATCTGCTCCGGGTCGCGTGGATTCTCCGCCGATGTCTAGAATCGTAGCCCCGTGCGAGACCATCTCAATGGCCCCTGCACGCGCGGCCTCAACCGAGCTGTGGATGCCACCGTCCGAGAAGCTGTCAGGCGTTGCGTTCAGGATACCCATAATATGAGGGCGCGCCATATCCAAACCGGACAGCGCCGCGCGCGGTCGGCTGATTCGGTGTAGCACATCCGCGGGGATATTCGCTGCGGCTACGACCTGAGACACTCCATCGCGCGAAAGCACTTCGGCATGAGTGAACCAGAGCGACTGCCCGGCCAAAGGCACGGCTCCATCCGGACGAGCCGTACCGTGCTGTACCAGCGGTCGGTAGTAGCGGCTCACAATTGTGCCTGATCAACGGCCACAGCACGCAGCGGCGTTTTCGGCTCTTTCGGCAATGCGCCTCCGATCACCATCATCTCGCTGGCCTCAAAGGTGGCGGCAAACCATGCCGCCAGCGCAACTGCGTCGGATGGTGCGGCCGAGGGGCCATCGACGGCATCCAGAACGATCTTTGACGGGGCCCAGACGCAAATCTGGCCGTTCTTCATCGCCCAATCCAGCTCGGTCCGGGTCGAGACGACCACGCAGCGATGATCACGCGCGGCCAGAACCCACGCGTTCTGTTCGATCGACAACAGGTCGATGCGGCGCTGGGTCATAGCGTGCCCTGTCTGCGGCACCGGAAGGTCCGAGGCCCCGACACACAGGATCAAGGGACGCTGACGGTTTTCCAACTGATCTATCCAGCCGGTCAGATTGTCCGACGCCATCGCCTCATTCGATAGATAAACAAGACGTGGATGAGGGCGTTCCTCTTCGACGACGTCGTGATGCACGGCATCCTTGCTCCGCACTATCTCGACCCCGAGCGCACCGGGGCCACGATCCAGCTTTTCGATCCGGACAAATACTCGAACCGCTTGCGGCTCCAGCAGGATACGTTCGGCCACACGTTCGGCCAGCGTTTCCAACAGATTCAGACGCTCGGCCGCCAGTTCATAGGCAATTGCCTCGGTCACGCGGTCATAGGACAGGATACGATCCACATCGTCATCAATATCCGAGGTCAGCGGACGCACCTCAACCACGATGTTAAAGCAGATACGCTGGGTCGTGCCGCGTTCGGCCTGAAAGGCACCGATCTCAACCTCGACAGTATGATCACGGAGCGAGATGCGATCCAAAGGTCCTCTGGGCGAGGTCGCCTCGGACCGTTCAGAGGGGTGCGCAAAAGCGAGGCGGATTTCAGAACTCATGGGTCAGGCCTTCTTGGGCTCGTTGAAACATTCGCCAAGTCTAGGCGTTTCGAGGGCCTATAGCATTCATACAAACGCCATTCCAACCGCTGATTTCGACGCTTTTTCTGCGTGCAATGGTATACGCTGCGCCTTGAATTCAAGACGCAGCGCTAGACCTGCCTCAGTTGCTCGCAGTGCGGTAATTGTGACGGTAGAAGATGTGAACACCAATCTTCGCCGTCTGTTTATAAACCCGCGCCCAGGACGGGCGGACCGCAGTGGTATGATAGTGGGTCGCCCCTTCAGTCAGCTCTTTGGCAACGCCATCCATCGCCGCGCGGGCGACTTTCGAGACACGCTCAAAGGCTTTCTTCTCGTGGATCACTTCCTTGCGGCCATCACATGTATAGGTGAACTGGCACTGGTACTTTTTTCCGGTCCCCTGACGGATCACACCGCAAAGGCTATCGGGAAAGCGGCTGCTCTTGACCCGGTTCAGGATAACCTCGGCCACTGCAAACTGACCGCGCACGCTTTCGCCGCGGGCTTCAAAATACAGCGCCTCTGACAGGCATTTCCAGCCTTCATCTCCGGACGCTTTGGGCTGTTGGTCCAGCCAATCCTTGGAATAGGACACTTTGATCGGTTCCACCACTTTACGCGGCTGGAACAATTTCAGATAGTCCCGAAAGCTCTGCCCCGGCAATTCACTGCGGGCAACTAGTTCTTTCTTATTGGCATCCGTAGCTTCCCTCTCAGCGTAGGACGCACTCGGCAGCACGGTTGCCGCCAATGTGGCAACAGCCATTATGTAACGTAGCATCAGATAACCTCGCACAGGCACTTCACGCGCCAAACCCTCCCCCGGCGGGCGCGACGAGGCATTTAGCGCAGTCTTGCGCAAAGGTCCAGATCAGAGGCAAATACAAGTGGAAATTCGCTCGTGGGGAAAAACAATTCCGCCACAAGTTCGCTTATTGACCACTAATCATGGGGTTTCAGGCTGCTGTCAACCCCCAAGTCTGGACGAAATTGCCAGTTGAGCGGCAGCCAGCCGAGCGACCGGTACTCGGAACGGAGAGCAGGACACATAGTCGAAGCCCAGATCGCGGCAAATGGCGATTGATTCGGGGTTTCCGCCGTGTTCTCCACAGACCGAAAGGGTCACATCGGGTTGGGCCGCGCGCCCCCTTTCAGACCCGAGCTTGAGCAATTCGCCCACCCCGTCCGCGTCCAGAACATGGAACGGGTCTTCGGTGAACACCCCCTGCCGAACATAGGCCGACATGAAACGTCCCGCGTCATCGCGTGACAGACCATAAGTCATCTGGGTCAGGTCGTTGGTTCCAAAGCTTAAGAAAGCGGTGTTGGGTGCAATCTCTTCAGCGCGCAGGCAGGCGCGCGGCGTTTCGACCATCACACCGAGGCGGTATTCGAACTCCTGCCCCTTTTCAGCTGCGACAGCGGCCGCCACCGAGTCGATGCGAGACTTTACCAACTCGACCTCTCGCTTGGCCGAGACCAGCGGGATCATCACCTCGGGTACAACTGGCGCACCGTTCTTGCGGGCCTCCAGCGTGGCTTCAAAAATCGCGCGGGCCTGCATGTCGTAGATTTCCGGGACTGTGACGCCCAGGCGAACCCCGCGCAGACCCAGCATTGGGTTGTATTCGGTCATTGCGGAGACGCGACGCTCAACATCCGAGACAGGCAGATCCAGCGCTTCGGCCAGTTCGCGCTGGCCGCCGCGGGTGGTCGGTAGGAATTCGTGCAGCGGCGGGTCAAACAGACGAATACAGACCGGTTGCCCCTCCATTATGCGGAAAAGCTGCACGAAATCGTCGCGCTGCATAGGCAGCAAACGCTCCAACACGGCGGCACGACCCGAGGAGGTCTGCGCAAAGATCATCTCGCGCATCACGATCAGGCGGCCGGGGTCAAAGAACATATGCTCGGTCCGGCACAGGCCGATGCCCTGCGCCTGAAAATTGCGCGCAGTCTGCGCATCCGCAGGGGTATCGGCATTGGCGCGGATTTCGATATCCCGCTCGGCATCCGCCCAGCCCATGAGTGTCTGGAAACAGTCGTCCAGCGCGGCCTCAAGCATCTCGGGCTGCCCCGCCAGAACCTGACCCGAGCTTCCGTCGATCGTCAGAACGTCTCCGGTCTTGAACACTCGCCCATCCGGGGTCGTCAGCATTTTCTTCTTGGTCTGGAACCGCATTTCAGAGGCACCGACGATGCAAGGCAGACCCAAACCCCGCCCGATCACGGCGGCATGGCTGGTCATCCCTCCCTTTTCGGTCAGAACGGCAACGGCGGCATGCATGCCCCGAACATCCTCGGGCGAGGTTTCGCGGCGTACAAGAACACAGGCTTCGCCCCGCGCGGCGCTGGCTTGCGCCTCGGCGGCCGTAAACACGATCTTGCCGGTCGACGCCCCCGGACTTGCGCCAATCGCGGTGGTCAGTACATCCCGCTCTGCCTCGGGGTGGACCTGCCGGTGCAACAGTTCGTTCAGTGCATGAGGGTCCACGCGCATCACCGCCTCTTGTGGCGGGATGATACCGTCTTCAGCCAGCCGCACCGCAATCCGCATCGCCGCGCGCGAGGTCCGCTGAACGCGCACGCCGTCCAGAATATGCACATTGCCGTTCTGGATCACGAATTCGACCTGCATTTCCTCGCGCAGCTTCTCGCGCATCAAAGCGGCCTGAGCTTTCAGATCGGCAAATGCGTTGGGCGCCACTTCTTCCAGAGACGGTCCCCGCGGGTCTTTCTCAAGATACAGCGCCGAGACGTCTTCGCCCAACGCATCCCGCCCCTGACTCTGGCTCAGGTACCGGCCAGTGATCTGAGGCATCCCGGTTGTCGGATCCACCAACTGGAACACACCCGATCCGCATTCGCCTTGTCCGACGCCCGGTATCATCTCTTGGATGACGAGCCCCAACCCCGCATCGGCCGGAGCGCCCTTGGCCTGACGTAACAGGCGCGCTGAGGTGCCATCCCACGCCCGCGCCATCGAGCGCAAAACGCCAATCAACTGCTCACCGCGATCCTCAGGGAAAACCTCATCGGTCTCGTCCTCATAGGCGTGCAGAGTACGCTTCAACCCCGCGACACCATCCTCGTCGATCTCGTCGAACACATCCGCATCCAAACGCGCCACATGTATCGCATAGCTTTGCACAAAGCGCAGATACATGGCTGCGGCAGGCTCATCACCCATCGAGTTCGACAGCTCGGCAAACCGCGCCTCGTTCATGCCGATATTCAGGACCGCACCGGGGCCGCCCCAATCGGGGTCCTCGGAACTGGGACGCACACACAACAAGGCCGTCGGCTCGAATTGCTCAAGGATTGCGGCTAGATCGGGGATTTGTCCTTCGGCGATACGCTGCACCGCGTCAAAAGACAACGCGACCGTGCGCGGCACCGGCATCTCCAACCGGACCAGACGTTGCAGGCACTTTGCCCGCCCCCCATGGGTGTGCGGGGCAACGGGCGCGGTGGACGTGATAAGCGTGGTATGCGGATTATTCTGCACTGCGGCACCTTTTGGTTTCACCGCAGCATAGGCCCATGCGCCCGTCGCGCAAGGGTGATCTGGGCGCGAAAATCCGCGCGCCCGGACCTTTAGCCTTCGATCTTGGTCAGATCGGCAACGCTGGAACAGACCGAGCGGATCTGGCTGAGCAGGTTCAGGCGGTTGCGGCGCAGGATGTCATTGTCGGTGTTGACCTGCACATCCTCAAAGAACGCATCCACTGGCCCACGCAGCGCTGCCATGGCCGCCATAGCGGTTGGGAAATCCTCGGCCCTGAGCGCCAGATCAATCTGGGCCTGCGCCGCGTCAAGCGCCGAGAACAGAGCCTTTTCGCTGTCCGTCTCGGCGAATTTCACATCCGCACCGTAGGAGTATTCGACCCCGTCCTTCTCTTCGGCTTGCGTTAGGATGTTGTTGGCCCGCTTGAACCCCTGCACGAGGTTTTCCCCGTTCTCGGTCGCGATCACTGCGTTCAGTGCGCGGGCGCGTTTGACCAGTAGGTTGAGGTCATCATTGCCGTCCATCGCGATACAGGCGTCGATGACGTCGTGACGGATGCCCTCATCACGGAGGAAGACTTTGAGGCGGTCGTGGAAGAACGACAGGAGATCGTCAGATGCATCTGGGACCTTTTTCTCCAGTTCAAGAAAAGCTGCCGCAGGCAAATCATCTATTTTGTCTCTTACGGTCTGGAATGCAGCGCCAAAGACACCTCGCTCTGCGATTTCTGCCAACAGATCAAGAACGTTAGCCTCCGGCAACGCCTCATTGATCGCGATTTCTGCTCGTATCAGTTGGCTGTCAAAGAACCGATCCAAGGACAGGCGCAGATCGTTTTCGAGTATCAAACGAATTACACCCAAGGCAGCACGACGCAGAGCAAACGGGTCTTTCGAACCGGTGGGCTTCTCATCAATCGCCCAAAATCCTGTCAGCGTGTCCAGCTTGTCCGCCAGCGCCACGGTCACCGAAAGCGGCGCAGTCGGCACGTCATCTGACGGGCCAAGCGGCGAGTAGTGGTCCTGTGCCACAGCGGCCACGGCGGCGTCCTCGCCTGCCGCTTCGATGTAGTAGCGGCCCATAAGCCCCTGAAGTTCGGGGAATTCATACACCATCTCAGAGCTCAGATCGGCCTTGGCCAGACGCGCGGATTTCTCCGCTTGAATAGCGTCCGCTCCAGTCACAGGCGCCAGTTCGCAGGCCAGTGCGGCGACGCGGTCGATGCGTTCAGCTTGTGTGCCCAGCTTGTTGTGGAAGGTCACATTCTCCAGCGCACGGGTCCATTGGGCGATGTCCGACTTGGCGATACGCAGGTCGTTCTCCCAGAAGAATTTCGCATCCGCCAGACGGGCCGAAAGGACCTTCTGGTTCCCGGCCAGAATGGTCGCGCCATTGTCAGCAGTTTCGCGGTTGGCGACGGTGATGAAACGCTCGATCCGGCCGGTTTTGGGGTTCTTCACGGAAAAGAACTTCTGGTGCTCTTTCATCGACGTCTGCAGCACCTCAGGCGGCAGGTCGAGGAATTCGTCGTCAATCTGCCCCATCAGCACCACGGGCCATTCAACCAGACCAGCGACCTCGGCCAGCAGGCCTTTGTCGTCAACCACTTCCAGACCGGAGGCAAAGGCCATGTTCTGGGCATCGTTCCAGATATGTTCGGCGCGTTCCTCGGGCGACAGGACCACGAAGGCGCGTTTCAGTTTGGCGGCGTAATCCTCGAACGAGGAAACGGCAAAGCGGTTCGGGGCCATGAACCGGTGGCCCTCGGTCGTGTCACCGGATGTGATGCCTTCGACCTCAAGCGGGACAACCTGCGCACCCGTCTCATCGATCAGAATGCACAGGATCGAGTGCAGAGGCCGAACCCACCGCATCGGGCCAGAGCCCCAGCGCATCGATTTTGGCCATGGGAAGTTGCGGATCGTGGCTTCAAGCACTTCGGCCACGATCTCTGCCGCCGGGCGTCCGGGCTTTTCGATCTGGGCGAAATAGACCGCACCTTTGGGGGTGTCGCGTTCCTCTAATTGGTCACGGGTCAAACCAGCGCCGCGCAGGAAGCCTTCGATCGCTTTGTCAGGTGCCCCGACCTTGGGGCCTTTGCGCTCCTCGCGGATTGTGGGGCTTTCCGCCAACAGCCCTTCGACCGCCAAGGTCAGACGGCGCGGCGTGGTCAGGGCGGCGGCAGAGGCATAGGTCAAACCGGCCTCGACCAAACCATCGGTGATCCGCTTTTTCAGGTCCTCACCCGCGCGGGTCTGCATACGCGCGGGGATCTCCTCGGAAAACAGTTCGATCAGCAGGTCGGGCATTTTCGGTCCTTAGAAATTTACGATCGTTTGGATGACGATGGCATTGGCGATATCCACAAAGAATGCGGATACAAGGGGCAGCACGATAAAGGCAATAGGCGATGGGCCATATCGCTTGGTAACGGCGGTCATATTCGCGATAGCGGTGGGGGTTGCACCCAACGCGAAGCCTCCAAACCCTGCAGCCAACACCGCGGCGCGGTAATTTGAGCCCATGACCGGGAACAGCACCCACAGCACAAAAACCACCGTGAACAGGGTCTGGGCGGACATGATGACGACAATGGCCATGCCGAGTTCGGCGATGGTCCAGAGCTGAAGGCTCATTAGTGACATCGCCAGAAACGCGCCCAAGGCAAATTCCGAGATCAACGCCAGCGATGGCGTGCGCGATACCGGTGGGGCCGACGGTGCCACTAAGGCGCGTACATTGGCGATGACGATTCCCATGATCAAACACGGCACAAACAGCGGCAGCTTGAGACCAGCAGCCGAGATCGCTTCGCCCAGAGAATAACCCGCAATGATCGCGAGGTTGAGATGCAGCAAAACGCGCATGATCGACACGTGGTCGATATCGAGCGACCTGCCTTCTGTTTCGTCCGGCAATCCGACACTGGGCCCTTCGTCTGGACGGTCGGGGCTGAGATTGCGCCCTTCAACCAGCAACCG
Organism: Ruegeria sp. BG9; assembly: GCF_056538305.1. NCBI lineage: Bacteria > Pseudomonadati > Pseudomonadota > Alphaproteobacteria > Rhodobacterales > Roseobacteraceae > Ruegeria > Ruegeria sp. BG9. Next base: position 222,334 of record NZ_JBQFSY010000003.1, on the reverse strand, counting down.
CGCAATCGGTCCACCGACCAGGGCGGCCAGAACCAAACCTAGCGTTGCAACGGCAACACCCAACTCGGTCGCGCTGTCCAACCCTGTCGCCCGCGCAACTTCGGGCGCCCATGCGATTGCGGTCCCGTGCCCGCCGATCAGCGCCGCCGAGCCGAACAGAACACCCGCCTGCGCCGGATAACCAAACATGGAAGCGCCAGCCGCACCGATCACGTTTTGCAAAACGATCGTCACAAGGGTCAGGATCAGAAGCAAAAACAGCGGCTTGCCGCCCGAAATCAGGTCCGAAAGACGTGCATTCAATCCGATCCCGGCAAAAAATACGACCAGTAGAAAATCCCGCGTACCCAGCTCGAATGCGAGTTCAAGATCGAATATCAAATACAGCGCCAGAACGGCAAACGAAGCCAGCAACCCTCCGGTCACGGGTTCGGGGATGTTGAAATTGCGAAGTGCGGCGACTTGATCATTGATCCGCGCGCCAAGCAGGTAGACGGCAAAACCTAAGGTCGCCGTCAGAAACTCAGGGATTTCGACGACGTGCTGCATGGCGGTCTCCTTACTGCTGCGGTCTGGGTGGGCATTCCTCGCCGACCACGGTGCCATCATAGGCTTTTTCACCGCAATTGTTCAGAGAATGCCAGACAAAGCCACGCCCATCCTCAGCAATCACAACAATGCGGTCCACCCCGTAGTGGATATTCTTCGCGCTCATGTAGGCCTGCGCCTGCCCCGTCTTCAACGCATCGGCTATAGCAACCGCGTCATAGCAGTCGAACCAACCCGGAGCGGTCAAAGGCTCTGCATTCTCGACCGTTGTGAAGCCCGACAATTGTTCCTTGGAGAGATCCGTGTTGAAGCAGGCCCGGTACCGGATCGGAGAGCTGTCTGCATCAATCGCCTGAAACAACGAATAGGCAATCGGCTGAGGAGTTTCACCGCCCACAGACAAAAGAGTAACGTCCTGTCCGGGCTTGGGTTCGACCTCATAATAAAAGCCGTAGACTTGCAGGTAATACATGCCCGCCCCGGCCAGCACGGCCGAAAGCCCTAGAATGATCGCAAGCAATTTTCCTGTCATTGTCTTAGGCTGCCTCTTTCAAGTTCCTGAAAAATCGGACAGGTTTCGCAGTGAAGATTGATACCAAAAGGGTGTTTTCATGGAATCGACCCTCGCCGTTGGGTTCTTTGGTGCGCTGTTTGCGATCATGAACCCGATCACCAACCTGCCTGTGTTCCTGAGTGTTACGCAGGACTTGCCCCCTGCGGATCAACGTAAAGTCGCAGTTAAAACCGCGCTCTACTGCCTGGTCCTGGGCGGCGCGTTCGCAGCCATTGGGAGTCAGACGCTGAGCTTGTTCGGAATCAGCGTGGACCATCTGCGTGTCGCCGGAGGGTTGGTTGTACTGATGATCGGCCTGAATATGCTGAACGGCAACGAAAGCACCTCGCATCACGGAACGGACGGAGAAAAAGAGGCTTATCCTGCGCCCGACACAGTCGCGTTCTATCCATTGGCCTTTCCCATTCTGGTCGGTCCAGGCACGATCACGACCCTGATACTGTATGCGCATCACGTCAGCAAGCCACTTGAAGCCGTTGTTTTTGCAGGTGTATTCCTGACCGTCGTTGCCTTGCTTCTGGTCACCTTCTGGAATGCCCCATGGCTGTCCAAACGTCTTTCGAGCAACGCACGCGTCATCATGAGCCGCTTCATGGGTATGATCCTGTCGGCCATCGCCATCGGCATGATTTCTGACGGCCTCAAGGCATTGCTGCCCGGATTGGCCTGAACGCTGCATCAGGCCTCGTACCCGGCGGCCTCGGTCAGGACAAACGCATCCGCGCATTGCTTGGCCAGCGCCCGGACACGGCCGATGTACGCCTGCCGTTCGGTCACCGAGATCACCCCGCGCGCGTCCAGCAGGTTGAAGATGTGGCTGGCCTTAATGCACTGATCATAGGCCGGGTGCGCCATCACGATGCGCTTGCCGGTTTTAGGATCATCATGCTGTTGCTCCAGAATGGTGGCGCATTCGGCCTCAGCTTCTTCGAAATGACGCAGCAGAACCTCAGTGTTGGCCACATCAAAGTTCCAACGGGCGTATTCCTCTTCGGTCTGCTTGAAGATGTCACCGTATGTCAGCGGGCTGGGGGACTGAGGATCGTTGAACGGCATATCCATCACATGGTCGATGCCCAACACATACATCGCCAGACGCTCCAATCCATAGGTCAGTTCACCGGAGACCGGCGTGCAATCATGACCACCGACCTGCTGGAAATAGGTGAACTGGCTGACTTCCATACCGTCACACCAAACCTCCCATCCTAGGCCCCACGCGCCGAGGGTCGGGCTTTCCCAGTCGTCCTCGACAAAACGGATGTCGTGCAGCTCCATGTCGATACCGATGGCCTCGAGGCTGCCCAGATATAGCTCTTGCAGGTCCGGCGGGCTGGGTTTGATCAGAACCTGATACTGATAGTAGTGCTGCAGACGGTTCGGGTTCTCACCATAGCGCCCGTCCGTCGGACGGCGCGAAGGTTGAACATAGGCCGCGGCCCATGCCTTGGACCCCAGCGCGCGCAGGGTTGTCGCCGGGTGGAACGTCCCTGCCCCGACCTCCATGTCATAAGGCTGCAAAATCGCACAGCCTTTCGAGGCCCAATAGGTCTGAAGCCGCAGGATGATCTCCTGAAAAGAACGAGGTGCGCTGGACTGATCGGTCATGACATTCCCTTTGGGCGCGCCTGCGCCCGGTTCCGATGGGTTTGGCCCTTCCTATGCAAGGGGCCGAGGGGCGTCAACGGGCCAATAGGTCCCTGCTGTATCTGCGCTGCCACACCGCAAATTCCCCGCATTCTCGCCATGGCTTTCGCCACCCGAAATCGGGTATTCTGAGCAAAAGCATCAAAACTGCATAAACGGGCAGAAAATGACACGAGTATTTACGGCAATTTTATTGTTTCTTTTGGTCGGCCTGCGCGCCGCAACCGCCCAGCAAGATCAAGGTGTCTGGGTTCAGGTCGAGGCGCAGCCATCCCTGCGTGAGGCACAAGATCGTGCGCAGGACTACGCCCGCGCACTCCCTGACGTGAACGGCTTTCGCCTTAACAGCGGTTGGTACGCCATTGTGATCGGCCCCTACCTGCGCAGCGACGCAGAACAGGTGCTGCGGGTTTACCGCGCCGAAGGACAAATTCCTCGCGACAGTTTCATCACCTTCTCAAGTTCCCTAGGCCAGCAGTACTGGCCGATCGGGGCGAATGTGTTGAACCGGGGCACCATTGCCCCGCCGGTAGAACCCGAACAGCCCACCATCGACACGCTGTCTGACGCAACCCCGCAGCCTTCGGATGAAACCCGCTCGCAGGCGTTGCAATCCGAGCGTTTGTTGACTTCTCAGGAACGCAAGGACCTGCAGACTGCACTTCAGGCTGCCGGGTTCTACAACTCGACCATCGACGGAGCCTTCGGCCAAGGCACACGTCGTTCGATGGCCGACTGGCAGAGCTTCAACGGATATGAGTCAACCGGCGTTCTCACCACCGTCCAACGCGCCGCATTGATCGAGGACTATAATGCACCGCTCATCAGCGTTGGAATGGCGCGATACACCGACGATCAGGCCGGGATTTCGGTTGATCTGCCTTTGGAGGCCATCGTCTTTGACCGCTATGAGGCCCCTTTTGCGCATTTCCAAAGCACATCCGACCTGAACGCACAGGCGCTGCTGATCAGTCAGGAGGGTGGCAAATCCACCCTGCGCGCGCTTTATGAGGTGATGCAATCGCTGGAAATCGTACCGCTGAACGGCCCACGAGAACTGCGCGGTGATCGCTTTACGCTTGAAGGGCGCGGCAAGGGCATCGTCTCTTACACCGAAGCGGCGCTGAAGGATGGCAAGATCAAAGGCTTCACGCTGGTCTGGCCCGAGGGTGATGAAGCCCGCCGCGCCCGTGTTCTGGCCGCGATGAAGGCCAGCTTTGCCACCACCGATGCGGTTCTGGATTCCAGCGCAGGCGCAGATGCTGAGCAGCGCGTCGATCTGGTCTCGGGGCTTCAGGTTCGCAAACCGCGCCTGTCCCGTTCGGGCTTCTTCGCGGATGCGTCCGGCACTGTCCTGACCGTATCCGAGGCCGCCAACAGCTGCAGCCGTGTCACGCTGGATGGCGATCAGGAGCTTCAGGTGGCCTGGACGGATGCCGATCTGGGCGTCTCTGTCCTGCGCCCGCGCAAGTCTTTGGCCCCGATCAACGTGGCCGAGTTCCGCTCAGACCAGCCGCGTATTCAGTCCGAGGTCGCGGTCTCCGGTTTCTCTTACGAAGGGGCTTTGGGGGCACCGACGCTCACCTTCGGTCAGATCGCAGACGTGCGCGGCCTGAACGGAGAAGCCGGTGTGAAACGTCTCGCTCTGGCCGCACAGCCGGGAGATGCCGGTGGTCCGGTCTTTGACGACAGTGGCAGCGTTGTTGGCATGCTGCTGCCCACCCCGTCCGAGGGCCGCACCCTGCCCGGCTCGGTCAGTCTGGCGGTTTCGACCCAAGGGCTGAACGACGTCCTGACGAAAGCGGGTATCTCGGGCCAAGCGGCGCAAGAGACGGCTGAGATCTCACCCAACGAGCTGAGCCGCCGCGCCAATGGAATGACTGTTCTGGTGCATTGCTGGGACTAGTAACGTCCCAAAACTGAAAAAGCCGCTGCGCATCTGCGCTGCGGCTTTCTTGTTTCCCGACTAAAGAATGTTCGGCGTCACGTAGATCAATGTCGGTCCCGAGGCCTGAAACGCAGCTTTGACTGCCTCCTGCATCTCATCCACAGTTTTCGGAGCACTGGACAGCGCCCCGAACGCCTCAGCCAGTTTGCAGAAATCAGGATTACGCGCCACAACGGCGTTAGGCGCGATCTGGCTGCGGACCATGCTGTCCTCAATCTCTTTCAGCTTACCGTTGTCCCAAAGGATAATCGGCAACGAAAGGCCCAGTTCCACCGCCACGCCCAGTTCTTGCATCGTGTAGTGGAACCCATAGTCCCCGGCGATCACCGCCGTCGGCCGTCCCCGCCGCGCCACTGCCCCACCGATGCCAGCGGGCAAAGCATAGCCCAAAGTGCCAAAGCCGGTCGGATGGTGCCAGTGGTGCGGATAGGCCATGTCCCAGACCTCTTTCGCGGCATAGGCGAATTGGGTCATGTCCGAATAGATCATGGTGTCGGCAGGCATCGCGGCGCGCAGCGCATCAACGACCGGCACGATGCCTGGGCGCTCTGCATCAACCTCGGCCCGCCAACGGGCGCGCACCTCAGCGACTTCCTCAGCCGTCCAACCCGTCGCAGGTTTGGCGCTCTCAGTAACGGCCCACAGGGCGCGGGCAAAGCTGGCACTGTCGGCCTGAATCTTGACGGCAGCGCGGTGGCGGTCTGACAGGACCTCGGCGTCCAAGTCGACGCGGACCAGATGCGCCGAATGGCCAAGCTCTTCCCGCCAGAGGTCAACCTCGCTCAGCTCGGCCCCAACAGCGATCACCAGATCGGCTGAGGCGATCACCTCGGCGCTGCCGGGCCGAGGCAGCATCGCCCCGAAATCCAAAGGATAGTTCGCCCCGACCATGCCACGCCCCGCGTAAGTCGTGAAACAGGCTGCCCCCAGCTGAGTCAGAATTTGCCGCCATTCGTTCGATTTGCAGCCGCCGCCCAGAATGAACAAAGGTCGTTTGGAGATGTTCAGCAAGGACACAACCGGCGCGACATCCGGGGCAAACACCTTGGGGCGCAGGGCTGTTTGGTTCGGGAACTGCGCGGGATCGGCATCGCCCTCAAGCTGTGCAATCGGCACCTGAATGTGCTTGGGCCGCGGGCGAGAAAGTTCGAACTCCTCAAACGCACGCTCGACCAGACCATAAGCGGCCTGCGCGGTGTTCGCTTGCGCCGACCAATCCGCGACCGTGCCCGCCGCGCCTTGCTGGTCCTTCATCTGGTGCAACTGGCCGCGCTGCGCCTGCGTCTCATCCAGACAGGATGACAGCACCAGCATCGGGACCGAGTCGCTATAGGCTTGCCCCATCGGTGTCATGATGTTGCACAGCCCCGGACCGGTGATGACATAGGCAACGCCCGGCTTACCCGTCGCCCGCGCATAACCATCGGCCATGAAACCGGCGCCCTGCTCATGCCGGGTCAGCACATGGGTGATCCCGGCCTCTTCTATGCCGCGGTACATTTCCTGATTGTGGACGCCGGGGATACCAAAAATCACATCCACGCCGCGATCCCTCAGCATGTGAGACAGCTGCGCGCCAAGGGGTCTTTTCATCAGTCTCTCCAGAATTGGACGGTAAAGATTGCGTAGACGGCCAGCAACTCGAGCCGACCAACCAACATGCCTGCTGTCAGCAGCCATTTCGCGGTGTCGTTCAGGCCGGCGAAATTGCCCGCAGGGCCGATCTGATTCCCCAGCCCCGGGCCGACATTGGCAAGCGCCGTCGCAGCTCCCGAAACGGATGTGATGAAGTCCAGCCCGGTCAACGCCAGCGCCCAGGACAAAATCCCCATCGACAGGACGAAAAACATGAAAAAGCTCATGACCGAGGTCAGAACGCCCCGGCTGACAGGTCTGCCGTCGTAAAGCGGAACAAAAACCCCATGCGGCGATCGAATGCGCCGGATCTGCGTTTTGATCGACGCAAAAAGAAGCTGATAGCGGAACACTTTGATCGAACAGGCGGTCGATCCGGCGCAGCCTCCGATCAGGCCGATCAGGAAGAACAGCATGATCGGGAAGCTACCCCACAGCATGTAGTCGACACTCGCATAGCCAGTGCCCGAGATGATCGAGGTGATGTTGAACAGCGACTCGCGCAGGGCCCTTTCCCAATGGTGCGGAAAGACCGAGGTCAGGAACACAGACATCACGACGACCAGTACCAGAATGGTTGCCAGAAAGGCCCGGATCTGACTGTCTTGCCACAGCGACGAGGTGTTGCCATTGGCCAGTTGCACATAGCGCACGAACGGCAATGCCGCGAGGATCATAAAGACCGAGGCCGCGTATTCCGCCGGGCCACTGAAGGTTGCAAACGAGCTGTCGTAGTTCGAGAATCCACCCGTTGCGATGGTGGTCATAGCGTGGACTGTCGCATCAAAGAACCCCATCCCGACGGCCGCATAGACAAGGCCGCAGGCCAGTGTCAGGAACACATAGATCAGCGAGATCTGGCCCGCGATCTCCTGCGCGCGGGGAAGGATTTTCCCCATGGTTTCAAACCCTTCCGAACGGAAGATTTGCATACCACCGACCCGCAGCTCAGGCAGGAAAACCATAGCCACAACGATGATCCCGATGCCGCCCAGCCATTGCAGGATACCGCGCCATAGCAGCAGGCCCTGCGGTAGGTCATCCAGACCCGAAATCACGGTCGATCCGGTGGTGGTCAGGCCAGACATCGCCTCGAAATACGCGTCGACAAAGCGCAGCTCGGTCTCGCCAAACAGAAACGGAATTGCTCCGAACACCGGCAGCGCGACCCAGACGCCCGAGGTCAGCAAAAAGGTCTGACGGATGGTCAGACCTTCTCCTACGCCATTGGCGCAGCTCAGCGCAAGGACAACGCCGGTCAGAACGGTGATGATCGCGCTTTCAAGAAAGACATGCCACTCGCCCCGCCCCTCGATCATGTCGGCAAGCATAGGCAGCAGCATGGTCGCCCCCAGAATGGCGACCAGCATGCCAATCACATATCCGACCGGGCGAAGATCCATCATGACGCGCAGCGTTGGCGCGCCAGCCCGACCGTGTCAAGCAGATGACCCCGATTACTCGTCGGATTTCGCAACGACCTTGGGCATTGCGGGCGGTTTAGACGGCGCGCGCGTTTTGCGAGGGGCCGGTTTAAGGGCCTCTGTCGTGGCTGCAGCAGCTTTGGCCGGTGCCGCACTTGGTGCCTTGGCCGCGGGTTTTGGCGCAGTCTTGGGGGCCGCCGGAGTTTTGGCCGGTGCCGCTTTTTTTGCCACGGTCTTTGCCGGAGCTGCCTTGGCCGCAGGTTTAGGTGTTGCGGACGCAGGGGCAGCCTTGGCTGCGGGTTTGGATGTCGCCGGTGTAGGCGCTGCCTTGGCCGCTGGTTTTGTCTTTGCTGTTGCCGGGGTCGTCTTATCAGCCGTTTTGGGCTTTGCTACAGCCGGGGCTGCCTTAGCCGCAGGTTTAGGCGTCGCCGGTGCGGGGGCAGCTTTGGCGGCTTCTGGTTTCGTCGCCGTGCGTGGTTTAGCGGTGAATTTTGCAACCGGTTCCGCCTTGGGCTTCGATGCAGCGGGTTTGGGCTGCGCCTTCTTGGCAGTCGAGGCCCGCTTGGCCGGAGCAGGTTTTGCAGCCTGTTTGGCAACAGGTTTAGGTGCCGTCGCACGTTTTGCTGCAGGTTTGGCCGGCGCCGGCTCCGATGCTGTATTGCGCAGCGCGTGCAAGGGCGCCATCGGCAGTTCCATGGCCGACCGGGCCATGATCTGCATAATCTTCATCTGGCTGACCACGGCGTATCCAGCCACGCGCATTGCAGCCGCCTGCAGCTCCAGCGGTTGAGAAATTGGGTTCATGACATGTCTCTCCTGTAAATGCGATGCAGCCGGAACACTGAGAGAGGGATGCCCAGTCCGCGCCGATCACTCGGGCGGTTGGCGGGGTCTTGCAGTCCAAGGCGTCGCACGTCTCGGCTTCCTTCCGGGGGCGGCACACCCGTATAGACGGGCAAGCGGCAGCTGCATTCCCTGCCTTCATAGCCCATTTACTGCGCAGACGCAGCAAATTTCGCTGCATTGCGGCGAAAAAGCGCTGTTTTGGAAAAGACGCGGCTAAATTTACCGCATCTCCGGAGGGTTAGCCCACGTGGAATAAGGTCGTGAACAGACGCGGATCAAGGCTGGAGGTCGCAAATGTGGGCCCTTCCGTCAGGATCGAGACCGCATCATGGCTATGCAGGCTCTCCTGATGGCTGGCGATCACACGGAAATCGCCGACGTGATGATCGGCCAGCAATTCGGCACAGAAGAGGCGCGCAGCATCTTCGACAAAGATCGGATTGGCCGCGTTCAACTCGGCAAAGGCCTGTTCATCCTCGCGTTTGACCATGACCTGTGTTTCCGTCGGTACCGCACGGCGGCACAGCTCGATCAGGTCTTCAAACCACAGGCAATCAGCGTCGCAATCCACCAACACTGAAACCCGCGCGACCGAGCGCTGCGAGTGCGGCGTTGCCAACTGTCCGCGCTGAGACCGGGCGTGCTCGCTCAGTTCCAGCGAGCAAGGACAGGTCGAGGAATAGACATAGTCCAGATGCATGATCTTCTGGCGCACACCGTTCTGTTCGATCAGTTCCAGCGCGATGTCGTAATACTGGTAGCCCTCGAGGCCAGAGCGCAGGCTTTTCACCTTGGCCGGATAGGAAAAGCGCATCTGTAGGCGCGCGTCGAAACTGTCGAGGTCGGTCAGATAGTCGCTCAGTGCGGCTTCCATCACCTCAAAGCTGAAGGTCCGCTCGGCGTGTTTGTAAAAGGACCGCATGATGCGAGACATGTTGATGCCCTTCTTCTCGGCCTCAAGGCTCACCGTGCCGGTGACCGAAGTCTCAAGCGTCAGGTCGTCCCCATCCTTGCGGTGAAAACTGATCGGCAGGCGAAAGTTCGAGATGCCCACGTGCTGGATCTGCTGCTTGGCCCCCCGGATCAGGCTGGACGGGCCGTTTTGCAGATCGGGCAATGTGGCCCGATAGGCCTCGTCCGCGACAAAACCTTCGGGATATTCACGTGACAGAGACGGATAGTTCACCGCCGACATGCCGGGCACGAGCCGCGCCAGGGACGGGTCCAGCTGGCTGATCTCGGCCGCAGGCGCGGTCTTGGCCCATTGCCGCAGCAATTTCAGCGCTTCCGCGGCCTGTTCCCGGTTTGGGGCGTCGTCGATGTCACGGGGGTGAACATTCATAGGCTGAGGTTCCTCGGTTGGCCGTCGAAATTAAAACGGCTGAAGTTCAGTATCCATTTTAACCCGATACGGGCCAATTAACAGGATGGATCGAAAAAACCCAGCGTAAATCCGGCATTCTACGCGCGGTAGCGAAACAGTGTGCCGCCAGCCTCCTCGGGTCAGAGAGGCAGTTTGCACCACCTCTCTGCCTGAAACGTCACCGGTTTGAGGCGTTTTCTACTGACCTTGCGAAACCTCCAACGCATGTTGGATATCGGCCAACAAATCGTTGGCATCCTCAAGACCGATTGACAGGCGGATCAGACCGGGTGTGATGCCCAGTTCATCTTTCTGTTCGTCACTCAGACGCTGATGAGTTGTGGTTGCCGGATGGGTCGCGATTGATTTCGCATCCCCCAAATTATTCGAGATCACCGGGATCGTCAGCGCATTGAGAAACGCAAATGCCGCGTCCTTGCCGCCCTTGATGTCCAGCGACAGCACTGTTCCGCCCTTCCCGCCCAGCTGCGTCTGCACCAGAGCATTCTGCGCATGGGTTTTCAGACCCGGATACAGCGTCCGCTCCAGCGCCGAGTGGCCTTCCAGCGCCTCAGCCACAGCCTGCGCCGTTGCGGCCTGCGCGTTTACCCGCAAAGCCATCGTCTCGAGACCCTTCAGCATGATCCACGCGCTGAACGGGCTGAGCGCACCGCCAGTATGTTTCATGTAGGGTTCGACGGTGCCACGGATGAACTCCTTGGTGCCAAGGATCACACCGCCTAACGCCCGACCTTGCCCGTCGATATGTTTGGTCGCCGAATAGATCACCACATCCGCGCCCTGCTCGACCGCACGCGAGAACACCGGGGTCGAGAACACGTTGTCCACCAGAACCAATGCACCAACTGCATGGGCCAGTTCCGCAACGGCAGTAATGTCGATCACCTCAAGCGTCGGGTTCGACATGGATTCGAAGAACACGGCTTTTGTGTCGGGGCGGATCGCCGCCTTCCACTGGTCAAGATCGGTGCCATCGACAAACGTCACCTCGACACCGTAGCGGGTCAGGATGTTTTCCAGAATGAACAGACACGACCCGAACAGCGCCTTGGCCGAGACCACATGGTCCCCCGCCTTCAGCATCGAGGTCAACGCACCATTGACAGCGGCCATGCCGGACGCCGTGGCAAAGGCATCCTCGGCCCCTTCTAGCGCCGCGATGCGCTGTTCGAACATCGACACTGTCGGGTTGCCGTAGCGGGCATAGATGAACTCATCCGGGCCACATTCCAAGAACCGTGCCTCGGCCTGCTCGGCAGTGTCGTACACGAAGCCCTGGGTCAGGAAGATCGCTTCGCTCACCTCATTGTACTGACTGCGACGGATGCCGCCATGGACGGCTTGGGTGCGTTTGGTCCAGTTCTCGCTCATGTCATTCCTTTCGGCCTCGATCCCAGAGGCGCATCAAAAAAACCCCAGACGCGGTCAAGCGAAAGGGGCCTTTCATCCTGACCTTTTAGCGGTGTTGTTTAGCGTGGCCCGCAATCCGGTAACAAATCGCCACGTGGTGTTGTTGCCCTTACGCCGCAGTTGCGAATTCGTCAAGCCCGACACCTGCAACGTCACGGTTCTGTAATCGTTCATTCACGGAAACGTCATAGCGCCATGACAAAGCGACACCACAACATCTTGTATGGGGCAGAGCTATGCCAGTAATCAGGATCAATGCTGTCAACGGACGTGCTGAGTTGCATGGTACCTCCCGCCCCTTGATTGAGGCTGTGCAAGAGGCCCAACAATCCGACGGACCAGTCGTTATCATGACCCACGGATACAAGTATCGGCCCAACGATGCAGGTGCCTGCCCACACCGGCATATTCTGTCGCTGCACCCCAAGGCGATGCCCTGGTACAGCCCCAGCTGGCCGCAGCATCTGGGCTTTGGTAGCGGGTTTGAGGACGAAGGTCTTGCCATTGCCGTTGGTTGGGACGCGCGGGGCCCGCTCTGGTCAGCGCAACGTCGTGCCGTTGAAGCGGGCAAGGTACTGGCTGACGTCATTCGTAAAGTGCATCATTTAAATCCAAAGCGTCCGATCCATTTCATCGGCCATTCCATGGGTATTGAGGTGGCGCTGGAGGCTCTGCATCATATTCCACCCGGCGCGCTCAGCCGGATCATTTCACTCACCGGGGCTGCCTATCAATCCCGCACCGTCGCGGCCCTGACCACACCTGCCGGGCGCGCGGCTGAATTCATCAACATCATCAGCCGCGAGAACGATCTATTCGACTTTCTTTATGAAACCTTCATCCAGCCACCCCGTCGTGGTGATCTCAGCATTGGCGCGGGCCTGACGGCACCAAACTCGGTCACATTGCAGATCGATTGCCCGGACACGGTGGATCACCTGTCGGCGCTGATCTCCCCGCTCGCCGCGCCCGAGCGGCGTATCTGCCACTGGTCCAGCTACACGCGTCCCGGCGTGCTGCGCGTCTACAACGCCTTGCTGCGCGATCCCGAGCGCCTCTGCCTGCAAAGGCTCAAACGCGGTATCCCCGAAAAACCGCACAGGCGCTGGTCACGGTTTTTTGCCCTAACCCGCCCACAGGGCCTCTTGCCGTTTGCTCAGAAAGCTTCATGATCCCCTCAGCTTGAGGAGACATCATGATCGACCTGTATTTCTGGCCCACCCCGAACGGTTGGAAAGCCTCCATCGCCCTGGAAGAGATGGAGCTGCCCTACACCACGCATCTGATCAATATCGGCAAGGGTGACCAGTTCGAACCAGAGTTCCTTAAGATCTCGCCCAATAACCGCATGCCCGCTATCGTCGATCCGGACGGCCCCGATGGTGCGCCAATCACGGTTTTCGAAAGTGGCGCGATCCTGATGTATCTGGCCCGCAAAACCGGCCGGTTTTACGGCGCGACCGAACGGGACAGGGTTGCGGTGGAAGAGTGGTTGATGTGGCAGATGGGCGGCGTTGGCCCGATGGCGGGTCAGGCGCATCACTTCCTGAAATATGCCCCCAACCTCGAGCCTCCGCAGGACTTGCCCTATGCCAAAGACCGCTACCGGACCGAGGTCGCTCGGCTTTACGGCGTGCTGGATCGTCGCCTGGCCGAGAATGAATATGTCGCAGGTGATTTTTACTCGATCGCCGATATGTCGATTTGGGGCTGGGCGAGCCTTTGGGAGGGTCAGCAGCAGGTTCTGGACGATAAGCCTCACTTCGCCCGCTGGCTAGAGGCTGTGAGCGCCCGCCCGGGCGTGCAAGCCGGACGCGCCTTGTATGCAGAGCTGCGCGGGGATCACAGTAGCAAGCAAGCGCAGAGTGTTTTGTTCAAGCGCTAGCTGAGGCCCGGTCGCCAGCTTTAGAAGTCTACGCGAAAACCTCGGCCATGTTGCGAACAACCGGTTTCTGACGCGCCACGACAAGAACGATACTTGTAAGCCCAAACACAATGAACGGCGCCATCAACACGTTTTCAACCCACGGGTAAACTGCATCCCGCTCTGACAAGTCCTCGAACAGTCGAGTGTGAAACAAAAAGGCCCGAGTGGTTAGCTTGGTGGCGAAAAGCGCGGACATAGCAACGCAGAACTGCAATGCGATATTCCAAAGACTGATAGGCTTTTCGAAATTCCTCACGCTGAGTTTCGATGTGCCAAGCAGAGTCGCGAATATCCACATTACGATACAAACTCCGACCGTGGTGGTCGTCGTCGGACTATTGAGGAATATGACAGACCCCAGAATTGTGCCAGCGATGACAAAGGCAAATGAACACGCAATCAGCCGGGCGGAATAGTGCACTTTTCGCAGCGTTCTGAACTGACCCCAAGGATCTTCATCACCCTCTGGCCAAATTGCACGAAAGGCCCCCAATACAGCAAGGCAACAGTACGAAGCGGCGCACACCAAAATGAAAAACGGCGCGACGTCGTTGGGCGCGACCCAAGAGATCAACGGGGCATCAAGGACGATAAATCCACTCAATATGACCAGAGCGGCGCCGCACAGGCATATCACGGCGTGAAACAGAACATATCCAACTGTTCCGGGCGCAACCACGTGCTCCATCAGTCTCGGCACGGCTAAAAATGCCAGAATGAATGTCAGACCCGCAACGGGAAAATAGGCCTGAACGTCCAAATCAGTTCTGATGTTTCTATCAAGCTGCTGTATGAAAAACGAAATGGACAGGGCGATCACAATCAGAGTGATCACTACGGCAAATCTCAACAACAAACGATGCGTGTGGAAAATAAATGAACTCATAGCTGCCGCGTAGTCAGGGAATTGGGCGAAACTAAGACCTTACGCTTTCTTTGAGCGCGACTAGTGGCGGTCGAATGGCAAGCATATAAGAATTGGAATTTTCAGGCCAACGCCCCCTCTCCCCGCACCAGCACATCCAGCATTCCCGAGATATCCTCGATCTCTTCCGCAATTACATGGATCACGGCGTCGGCCTTCTGCATTCGGCCCGTGACCCTCAGCAACCGCCCCGATATCACCGCGCGGCGGAATTGCTCGTAGATCTTGCGCCAGACCACGATGTTCACGATCCCCGTCTCATCCTCAAGCGTCAGAAAGATCACCCCTTTGGCGGTTCCGGGTCGCTGCCGCAGGATCACCAGACCCGCCACCGCCACCCGCGCGCCTTCGGGCGGCTGATCCAACCGGTTGGCAGGCAAACAGGCCGGCGGTCGGGGCCAGGTTCGGTTTGAAACATCAGGGTAAGTCGCGGCAACAAGCATGAGAACAAAAATAGAACAATTACACAGAAAGTCCAGACGCGGCGCACAGAGTCGCAAATGAGGCTAGAAAGACCTAAATGCCTTGATTAAGGAAGAATTCGAACATCGCAAAAGGAAGACGCAAGCCATGGCAAAGATCACCTATGTCGAGCATAGCGGTACTGAACATACAGTCGACGTCGCCAATGGGCTGACCGTTATGGAAGGTGCCCGAGACAACAACATTCCCGGCATCGAGGCCGATTGCGGCGGAGCCTGCGCCTGCTCGACCTGCCACGTCTATATCCACCCCGACTGGGTCGAGAAAATCCCCGCCAAGGATGACATGGAAGAGGACATGCTGGACTTTGCCTACGAGCCCGACCCCGCCCGCTCGCGCCTGACCTGCCAGATCAAGGTGACGGACGCACTGGACGGTCTGGTCGTGCAAATGCCAGAAAAACAGATCTGATGCCCTCCAAAGCGCCGCGTCTCCCCGCCTGCCCCTGGCACCGTTGGGCACGCGGCGCAACACTGATGTTGTGCCTGTGGCTGGCGGGCGTAAGCTCTGCCGCGGCATCAGAGGAAATCATCGAAGCCCGATTTACCGAACCCACAAAACGCTACGCCCATGGCGTATTGGGGGACGACGTGGAATACGGCGCCTTGGAACTTCGGGTCGAAACGCGCGGTTCAGACAGTGCGCAAACGTTGCGGACGATACGCCTGCCCCAAGATCGTGTTTTCGAAGACCTTTCTCCTCGACTGGTGGACATGGACTCGGACGGAACGCCCGAAGTTGTTGTGGTCGAGTCGCACGCCCAATTTGGCGCACAACTTGCAATCTACGACGAAAGCGGCACAAAGATCGCTGCCACCCCGCATATCGGAACCCGCTTCCGCTGGCTCGCCCCGATCGGAGCCGCCGATCTGGATGGTGATGGCTATACCGAGATCGCTTATATCGACCGCCCTCACCTCGCCAAAACCCTTCGCATTTGGCGCTACAAAGATGGCGCGTTGGCCGAGATCGCCTCTTTACCCAGACTGACCAACCATCGCATTGGTGAAGACTACATCTCTGGCGGCCTGCGTGACTGCGGCGAGACGCCAGAACTGATCACAGCCAGCGCCGACTGGTCGCGCATCATCAGCGTCACCTTTAACAGTGGATGGACCACGTCAGACCTCGGCCCCTTCACAGGCCGCCAAAGCATTAACCAAGCGTTAAAGTGCTGATCCGCTCTTCATCTGGCTAAAAATATCCTGGGGGAGAGGCCGCAGGCCGAGGGGGCAAAGCCCCCTGACCCACATCAAAGTCAAAGCGCCCGCCACCCAATATCGCGGCGATAAAAACCCTCGGGCCAATCCACCCCGTCAACCATGGCATAGGCCCGATCCCGCGCTTCTTGCAACGTTGCGCCGCGGGCGGTGACGTTCAGAACACGTCCGCCAACTGCTTGTATCTGCCCCTCAACAGCCTTTGTCCCCGCATGAAAAACCATGTTGCTGCTGTCTTCAGGAAGGTTATCCAAACCTTTGATAACCGAGCCTTTCTCATAGGCACCCGGATACCCGTTGGCAGCCATGACAATGGTCATCGCATGATCATCGGCCCAGTTCACCCGCGTCTCTTCCAAGCGCCCTTCGGCTGCGGCATGCATCAGGTCCATCGCCTGCGCCCCAAGACGCATCATCAAAACCTGACATTCGGGATCGCCAAACCGGACGTTGTATTCCACCAAACGCGGCTGCCCGTCCTTGATCATCAGACCAGCGTAGAGAACCCCTTGGAACGGCGCGCCCCGGCGCTTCATCTCGGCCATGGTTGGGCGGATGATTTCATCCATCGCTCGCGCCTCAATCTCGGCGCTCAGAACCGGAGCCGGGGAATAGGCCCCCATCCCACCGGTGTTCAGACCTGTATCCCCCTCGCCCACGCGCTTGTGATCCTGCGCGGTGCCGATGGACAGGATGTTCTCTCCGTCGCAGAGAACGAACAGTGAGGCTTCTTCTCCGTCCATAAACTCTTCGATGACAACCTCGGCACCCGCCCCACCGAAGGCCCCGCCAAACATGTCGTCAATTGCGTCCAGAGCGGTCTGCTCGTCCATCGCCACAATCACGCCCTTGCCCGCCGCCAGACCATCAGCCTTGACCACGATCGGAGCGCCCTGCTCTTGGATGTAGGCCTTGGCGGGCGCGGCTTCGGTGAACCTTGCATAGGCGGCGGTAGGCGCGCCCGAGGCATCGCAAATCTCCTTGGTGAAACTTTTCGAGGCTTCCAATCGGGCCGCTTCGGCAGAGGGGCCAAACACCAGCACACCGGCTTCACGCAAGCGGTCGGCCACGCCAGCGGCCAAAGGCGCCTCGGGGCCAACAATCACGAAGTCAATCGCGTTGGCCTCGGCGAAATTGACAACCGCACCGCCATTCTCGATATCCAGCGACGCGCATTCGGCGATCTGGGCGATCCCGGCATTGCCTGGCGCAACGATCAGACGGTCGCATTTGGGGTTCTGCATCACCGCCCAAGCGAGGCTGTGTTCACGCCCACCGCTGCCGAGAATAAGAATGTTCATAAGGTCGTCTCCGATCTGCTTGGCCTCGCCTGCGCGGCGTTCTAAGCTGGCACGGCATTTGACACAAGGCGCTGAAATGTCCGACCTGCTTGACGACCCAATTCCCGGCCAAAACACTCCCGAATACTCAGTTTCCGAGATTTCTGGCGAGGTGAAGCGCACGCTAGAGGGCTCGTTCGGGCGAATCCGTGTACGCGGCGAGGTCGGGCGCGTGTTCAAGGCGCGCTCGGGTCATCTGTATTATGACATCAAGGACGACCGGAACGTTCTGGCCTGCACCACGTGGAAGGGGCAGATTTCCGGCCTGTCCGTTGTCCCCGAAGAAGGCTTGGAGGTCGTCGTCACCGGTCGCCTCACAGCATTCGGCGCGCAATCCAAATACAACATGAATGTCGATGAAGTCGCAGTCGCCGGTCAAGGCGCGCTGATGGCGCTGTTGGAAAAGCGTAAAAAACAGCTAGAGGCCGAAGGACTATTCGCGCCTGAGCGTAAGAAACCGCTACCTTACCTGCCTCAGATCATCGGTGTCGTGACCTCTCCGTCCGGGGCGGTGATCCGCGATATTTTGCATCGCTTGCGCGACCGGTTTCCCCGCAAGGTTCTGATCTGGCCCGTCGCTGTACAGGGTGCAAACTGCGCGCCCGAGGTGACCCGCGCCATCGAAGGTTTCAACGCTCTGACGCCAGGTGGAGCACTGCCGCGCCCCGATCTGATCATCGTTGCACGCGGAGGCGGCTCAATCGAAGATTTGTGGGGGTTCAACGAAGAAAACGTGGCCCGGGCGGCTGCCGCATCAGAGATTCCGCTGATCTCAGCCGTGGGGCACGAGACGGACACGACGCTGATCGACTTAGTCTCCGATCGCCGCGCGCCTACGCCAACGGCCGCCGCGGAATTGGCTGTACCCGTACGTATGGAGTTGATGGCCTGGACCAACGAACAAGGCGCGCGCCTGTCGCGGGCCGCCAGCGATGCGGTTCAGCGCCGTGCGCAGCGTCTGCATGACGTGTCGCGTGCGCTTCCACGTCCGGATAGCTTGTTGAACTCTCCACGACAACGCCTTGATCTGATCGCAGAACGCCTGACGCCCGCATTGAACCGCGGGGTGCAAAACCGCCGCCTGCAACTGGTCGAAATGTCGGCGCATCTGCGTCCCTCGACTTTGCGAGGCGTCGTCTCCTCCCGTCAGGAACATCTACGTAACCTGTCGTCGCGCCTCTCCCTCCGCCCGATTCAGCGCGAGATTGAACAACAGCGCCAATCGACCGCCCGACTGGCTGAGAGACTGGACGCCGCCCAAACCGTCCGACTAGAGCGCCTGCGCCAACAACTGACAGCAACCGACCGCCTACGCGAAACGCTCAGCTACAAGGCAACGCTGGCGCGGGGCTACGCGGTTGTTCGCGCCGAGGGCGAAGTCGTGACCACCAAGGCTCAGGCTGGCAAACACGCTGTGCTTGAGATCGAATTCTCGGACGGTCGCCTGACGACCGGTCCATCTGGCCGCCCTGCCGCGAAAAAAACCAAACCCGAAGCGCCGGATCAGGGATCGCTGTTCTAGCGGTTAAACCCCGACTTCAGGCCCCAGGCATACCATCTCTTCCCCGAGGTCTTCCGCCTCATAGAGTTCGGTCGCTTGCGGGTCGCCTTCGAACTGTGCGATTAGCCCACCGCCCGATCTGGTGAACACCCAGCATTGCGGGTCCAGCCGGTCCTCGTAGACAAAACAGATCTGATCCTCGCGCTGATACCAGACGCCTTCTTTGCAATGGCCATCCAGAAACGACCAGATCACGCGGCGGTTAGGCAAGTATCGCTCAACCCCATAAACCTGCCCTTCAAAGCCATAAAACAAGGTTTTGCCCTGCGTGTACTCATCGAACTCGGCCCCGGACAACGCCGTTTGCGCGCCCGCCGTCTGCGCCGACAGCGCCAATAGAATCACAAGATGCCTCAACATGAGGCCATAGTGTCAGATGCGGGCGGGCATGGCCAATCACCACGCCGGTATTCGCCTGCCCCAACGTCATTATTGTGCCGCGTGCCACCGCAAAGAACAGTGGTCCCGAATACGACAAAGGGGACCGATGTGACACACCTGCTATTCTGGCTCGCCGCCGCGTGCGCCTTGGCCTATTTACCGCTGTCCCCGGGCCCGGCAAGTTTGCTCCGCACCGTTCTGAAAACCGCGTCGGTTGCTGTGCTGGCCCTCGTCGCCCTCCTCAGCGGAGGCGCGACCTTGCTGGTTGTCGCAATGGGCCTCTGCGCGGTTGGGGATGCTCTGCTGTCGCGAGAGTCAGACACCACCTTCATGGCAGGGATCGGCGCGTTTGCCGCGGGGCATTTCGCTTACATCGCGCTGTTCCTAACGCACCCCAGCAGCAACTTTGACCTCATTCTGGAACGGCCGGGATATTTCTGGTCACTCCTCATTCTGGGGATCGTTGCCGCCGCTTTGCTCGCCCCGCGCGCTGGAGAGCTGAAACTCCCGGTTCTGATGTACATCCCGATCATCCTTGGCATGGGCGTCGCAGTTCTGTCTTTGCCCGATACCGGAATGCTGCGTTGGGCCTTACCTGCGGCACTGGCATTCATCGCCTCAGACCTCGTGCTTGCAACCGAGAAGTTTCTACTGCCTCAAGACCACCCGGCGCTGAAGCTGACGCCCTATCTGGTCTGGCCTCTTTATTGGGCTGCGCAGGCTGGACTACTGATCGCTTTCACCTGACCCTTTGCAACTCCGGCAAATCCACATTAGGTGGAGGGGAACACCTGCGGAGACCGAAAATGGCGTTTTTTTCAAAGCTGAAGGACAAGCTGTTCAAATCCTCATCTCGTCTTGAGGAAGGGCTGGACGCCATTGTCGAAGACGGAGGCGAAGAAACCACCGCACCAGAGCCGGTGGCGCAGACGCCTGAACCCGCCCCGCAGCCGCAGCCGCAGCCGCAGCCGCAGGAAGCTGCTCAGCAACCCGAGACTAAGCAAGAAGATCAGCCCGCATCCGGCGGTTTGCTGGGTCGCCTCTTCAGCCGTACGGAAACCAAGGCCGAAATCCGCCGGACCCTGGATGACGATATGCTGGAACAGCTCGAAGAGCTGCTGATCGCCTCGGACATGGGCGTCGACACGGCCCTGCGCGTCACCTCGAACATGGCCGAAGGGCGTTTTGGCCGCAAACTCTCGTCGCGTGAGATCAAACAACTGCTGGCGCAGGAAGTGGCCCGCGTGATGGAACCGGTCGCCCGCCCCCTGCCAATCTATCCCAAACGCCCGCAAGTGGTGCTGGTGGTTGGCGTCAACGGCTCGGGCAAGACCACGACCATCGGCAAACTGGCCAGCCAGTTCAAATCCGCGGGCAAAAAGGTCGTGATCGCCGCCGGAGATACCTTTCGCGCCGCCGCCGTAGAACAACTGCAGGTCTGGGGTGACCGCGCTGGCGTCCCGGTTCTGACCGCGCCCGAAGGCTCGGACCCCGCAAGCCTTGCCTTTGACGCCCTGACCAAAGCGCAACAGGACGGTGCCGACCTTCTGATGATCGATACCGCAGGCCGCCTGCAAAACCGAGCCGACCTGATGGAGGAACTGGCCAAGATCGTCCGCGTGATCCGCAAGGTCGATGAAACCGCGCCGCACAACACGCTGCTTGTGCTGGATGCGACCACGGGCCAGAACGCCCTCAGCCAAGTGGAAACCTTCCGCAAACTCGCCGACGTGTCGGGCCTTGTGATGACCAAACTGGACGGCACAGCCAAAGGCGGCGTGCTGGTCGCGCTTGCCGACAAGTTCGGCCTGCCCATCCATGCCATCGGCGTCGGAGAGCAAATAGACGACCTCGCCCCGTTCGACCCCGAAGAATTCGCAGCGGCCCTGACCGGCCTCGACCAAAACTGATCCGCCTCTTCATCTGGCTGAAAATATCCTCGGGGGTCTGGGGGCAGACGGCCCCCAGCCTCGTCACACTGGACAAGTTCTGACAATTGAGCGACTGGCTGATCTCACTCGAAGGCACCGAAGCGGGCCACAATCTCGCCCTTGGCCTGGCGTTGATGGCCGCCTTCCTGCACGCGGTCTTCGGAGCACTGCAAAAGGGCCGCCACGATCCGTGGCTGTCTCGTGGGGCCATCGACGCCTGCTATTGCCTGATGGCGATCCCCTTTGCCCTATTCGTCGTGCCATGGCCCGAACCCTATATGTGGCCCATTTTCGGCATCGTCTGGCTGATCCACATCACCTACAAGATCCTTCAGGCCTTGGCCTATACCAAAGGCTCCTACACGGTGGTTTACCCGGTTGTTCGCGGTACCGGCCCACTTTTCACTGTGATCGGAGCCTACCTTCTGTTCGGAGAAACCTTCACAGGCACGCAATGGTTCGGTGTGGCCGTCCTTCTGGCCGGTATCTTCGGGCTGGCTGCCTATAACTTCCGGTTTCTGGAAACCAATCGTGAGACTCTGGGTATCGCGCTCACCCTGGCGATTGCCACCGGCCTTTTCGTGGCGCTCTACACGACTTATGACGCCTATGGCATCCGCGCCACCGCCGATCCGTTCACCTTTCTGGCCTGGTTCTTCATGATCGACGGCTTCGCGATGCCGATCTACGCGTTCCTCAGATGGCGTGCCATGATCAACCGCCCTTCCCCAGGTCCGCTGATGCTGCGCGGGCTCGCAGGCGGCTTGATCGCGCCGCTGTCATTCGGAGCCATCATGCTGGCCACCCGATTGGACAAAGTCGGAGAAGCGGCTGTACTGCGCGAAACATCAACTGTATTTGCAGCCTTGATCGGCTGGCTGGTTTTGAAAGAAACCGTTGGCCCAAGACGCATCGCCCTGATGGCACTGATTGCATTGGGCGCTGTAATCGTTGAAATGGGCGGATGAACAGCAGGACACCACGATGACAGGCAAAAAAGAGATCAACCCGTTTCTGAAACAGGTGCTGGAGCTGGGGCCCCCGCTGGCCTTCTTCTTTATCTACCTGCGACTGCGAGATGACAGCTTTCTGATCGGCGGCATCGAGTATTCAGGCTTCATTATCGCAACCATCCTCTTTGTCCCGCTGATGCTGGCGGCAATGGGTATCTTGTGGTTCCTGACTGGCAAGCTCAGCCGGATGCAGATTTTCACCGCTTTCATGGTGATCTTCTTTGGTGGCCTGACCGCCTGGTTCAATGATGAGCGGTTCTTCAAAATGAAAACCACGCTGGTCTACGGGTTCTTCTCGGTCATTCTGGGGATCGGTTTGCTTCAGGGCAAGTCCTACCTCGCCTACGTTCTGGACGAGATGCTACCGATGAAACACGAAGGTTGGATGATCCTGACGCGGCGCCTCTGTGCTTGCTTTGCCGTTCTGGCCATCGCCAATGAGATCGTCTGGCGCACCATGTCCACCGATCTGTGGGTCAAGATCGAAACCTTCGCCTTTCCCATCGCGCTAATGGCCTTCCTGATGTACCAGTTCCACCGCCTGCAGAGCTATCTGGAAGACGCCGATCGCCAGTAGTCGACCCAAAGCCTCTTTGGTATCAGTTTGACACTCATCCGAGGAAACCACTTGGCTTGTTGACCTTGCTGTGAATAATTGAGTAACCACTCACCATCCTACTCCGGAGATTAGTACCCGAATGGCGGTATTCCCAAATAGCGGCTTCCTGTCCGATGCATCCGAAGGCCTGCGCGAGATGCTCTCGGCGCTGGCGACGGAAATCTCTTTGGATAAAAACGAAACCCTGTTCGATCAGGACGATGAAGGCGATGCGCTTTATGCCATCGTCGAAGGGACGCTCGAAGTGTCCTTCCTGGCCATGAGCGGCCGGAAGCTGGCGCTGACGCTCATGCGTCCAGGCGAAGTCTTCGGTGAGATTGCCCTGTTCGACAGCGGCCCTCGCACTGCTACAGTTGCAGCTGCTGAACCTTCTCGGGTTCTGCGCGTACGTCGCAGGGACGTGATGGAGCAAATCCGTCAACACCCCGATCTTGCGGTTGATATGGTCCGTCTGGCCGGATTGCGGATGCGGTCAATGAGTTCACAATTGAACGAGCAGGTCTTTCTGCCGATGCCGATTCGACTGGCGCGCAAACTGCTGCACCTGTCGTCTCTGCAGGACGATCCCACCGAACGCATTACCCTGTCGCAAAGTGAATTGGCCGAATTCGTTGGGGCCACGCGTGAGGCCGTCTCGAAAACCATTTCGATATGGAAACGCGACAATGTGGTCGAAGCTTCGCGGGGCGGATTGCTGATCCACGACATCGAAGCTTTGCGCGCTTTGGCTGAATCGGACTTGATCTGACCTTTTGTGATCTTGTTCACAGACGACTCAGAAGTCAGTGCCCTAGGGTAAAACTGTTACCGTAGGAGGTCAGTAATCATCCCCGATATCTGTCCGCTGATCTCTCCCTGTACCTAAGCCATATGCCCAAAAGGCATATGGCTTATTTTCTTTCGGCCGGACCAAAAAGACATGAAAAGGCCGGGGAAATCCCAGGCCCTTTTCGGTAGCTATGTGATGAGCTTAGTTTTCAAGGCTCAGCGCGACAAAGCGCGGGTCGCCGCCACGGCGCACCAACAACAGCAGTGATTTGCGCCCGGCTTCAGTAGCTTCTTCAATACGCGCCTCAAGGTCACTGATGGATTCGACCTTCTGCTGCCCGGCTTCGGTGATCAGATCACCTGCGCGCAGACCTTTCGCAAAGGCCTCCGAGGCTTCGTCAACCTCGGTCACAACCAGACCGTCCGCCTCGGCATCCAGCCCCAGATCTTCACGCAGCGTATCTGTCAGCGGCGAAATAGTCAGGCCGAGAATGTCGGCGTTTTCATCGGTTGGCGCGTCCGGAGTATCTTCCTCACTCGTTTCGGCACGCTCCGCATCCTCACGGCGCCCCAGAGTGACCAGAATAGTCTGAGTGCCACCATCGCGATGTACGACCACACGAACTGATTTGCCTACGGTCGTCTCGCCGACCTGACGCACCAGACCGCGGGTATCTTCAACCTCGACCCCGTCAAAGCTGAGGATCACGTCCCCTGCTTTCAGACCGGCCTCCTTCGCAGGACCCTCCGGTACATCACTGATCAGCGCGCCACCGGGTTTATCCAGACCCATAGCCTCAGCCATATCTTCAGTCACGTCCTGAATCCGTACGCCCAGCCAACCACGGCGGGTTTCGCCGAACTCACGCAGCTGGTCGACGACCTTGGTCACGACATTCGAGGCCATCGAAAACCCAATACCGATCGAGCCGCCGTTGGGCGACAGAATCGCAGTGTTCACGCCAATGACCTGACCATCCATGTTGAATAAGGGACCACCCGAGTTGCCCCGGTTGATCGCCGCGTCGGTCTGGATGTAGTCGTCATAGGACCCGCTGAGCGCGCGGTTACGGGCGGAAACGATCCCCGCCGAAACCGAGAACCCCTGCCCCAGCGGGTTGCCCATGGCAATCACCCAGTCGCCAACTCGCGCCGTGTCGCTGTCGCCGAACTGAACGTATTGCAGCGGACCCGAGGCTTCTACCTTCAACAGTGCGATATCAGTCTTCTCATCCGTACCGATTACCTTTGCAGGCAGTTCCTTCACGGGCTGACCGTCGCCAGGGAAGAACTCAATCAGGATCTCATCGGCCTCGGCGATCACGTGGTTATTGGTGACGATAAAGCCATCTTCCGAGATCACGAACCCCGACCCCAGCGCGTTGCTGCGGCGCGGGCGGTCGCCATTATCGCCGTTGCGATCCTGAAACTCGCGGAAGAAATCTTCGAACGGAGAGCCCTCGGGCACGATCCCCTGCGGCCCGGTCTGGCCTTCGATCAGGGTCGATGTGGTGATATTGACCACCGCCGGGCTGATCTGTTCCGCCAGCGGCGCAAGGCTTTCCCCACGCGCATACGCCGCAACTGTTTGCGCTGCGATCAGAACCATCGCTCCGAAGGCCAGCCACATCAGTCGCATGAAACCAACACCATCGTCCCGCCGGACGGAAATACTGCGCGCTTGTGCCTGCACTTGGGAACTCCTTGTCGTCAATTTCATACAGACCGCCCTAAGGCAGACCATCTTTCCACCCAATGTAGTCGGTTTGATCACGCTCGCAACTGAGGATCGCGGGGAAATCACCGGCAAGTGAGGTCAGGGCATCAAAACCCCAGCTGATAGGCACCCCAAAGCAGCACCAGACCGCTAACAACACAGAGCAGCCCTGCCAAACGCCGCGCCTGTTCTGGCAGCGTCCGCAGCGCCTCTAACATACGTTCAATAAGCGAAGGGGCCAGCGCATAGGCCAGCCCCTCGACAATCAGCACCAGCCCGAAGGCCAGAAGGATCATACCCATTACTGGGTCGCCTGCCCGGTGGGCGACTTCAGGTAATTGAAGAACTCCGAATCCGGGCTGAGGACCATTGAGCTGTTCCCGCCCTGCAACGCGCGCTCATAAGCTGACAGCGAGCGGTAGAATTCAAAGAACTCAGGGTCTTTGCCAAAGGCTTCTGCGAAGATCGCGTTGCGTTCGGCGTCTGCCTCACCGCGGATGATCTCAGCCTCGCGGTTGGCGTCTGACACCAGTTCAACCACGGTCCGGTCCGCCTGCGCACGGACACGCTGCGCGGCCTCGTTACCACGGGCGCGTTCGTCGGTTGCTTCGCGTTCCCGCTCGGCTTTCATCCGGTCAAAGGTCGCCTCAAGGTTCGCCTGCGGCAGGTCGGTTGCTTTCAGACGCACGTCGATGACGTTAACGCCCAGCGCGCGCGCTTCGGCGATTGCGCTGTTGCGGATACGCAGCATCAGAGCCGCACGGTCAGAGCTCAGGATATCCCGCGAGGAGACCGAACCCAGAACCTCCCGAGTTTCCGCGCGAAGGATACGATCCAGACGGTCCTCGGCCACCGGAATACCACCAACACCAACGGCCTGACGGAACTGCTCCAGATCCGAAATCCGGTAGCGTGCGAAGGCATCAACCACCAGACGACGGTCATCAAGGGGTGTCACCTCAAGTGGCTGCACGTCGATCGACAGAATGCGGTCATCGTAGCGCACAACCTCTTGGATCAGAGGGATTTTAAACGCCAACCCGGGCTCTTCCTTGACCGCAACAACGCGACCAAACTGCAGAACCAGAGCGCGTTCACGCTCATCCACGATGAAGATCGAGGACAGAACACCGACAATCGCGAGGAAGACGACGGGTAGGATAAATGTCGTTTTACGCATCAGTTGCTCTCCGCTGCAGGGGTACGACGCAGTTCATTCAACGGCAGGTACGGCACAACGCCCTGCCCCGAGCCGCCGGTGTTTTCGTCCAGGATAATCTTGTCCACGTCACCCAGAACCTGCTCCATGCGCTCCAGATACAGACGCTTGCGGGTCACATCCGGCGCTTTGGAGTATTCCTCCAGAACCGCGCTGAAGCGGCTGGCCTCACCTTGGGCGCTGTTGATCTGTTGGGCGCGATAGGCTTCGGCCTCTTCCAGAACCTGAGCAGCTTCACCACGCGCTTCCGCTAGAACACGGTTGGCGTAGGCATCAGCGACGTTCTGCAGACGATCCCTTTCCTGCGCAGCGGCCTGAACGTCACGGAACGCGGCAATAACGTCCTGCGGCGGGTCAGCCTTGTCGAAGTTCACGCGGACTATGTTCACACCCGAATCGTAGCTGTCCATTGTCGCCTGAATCAGTTCTTGCAGACGTTCTGCGATAATGCCGCGGTCTCTGTTCAGGATCGGAGCAAGTTCGCTTTGCGCGATAATCTCACGCATCGCCGACTCTGACACAGCCTGAATCGTTTGACGCGGGTCGCGCAGGTTAAAGAGGAACTTGGCGGGGTCGTTGATATTCCAAACGACCTGATAGTCGATATCGACCACGTTTTCGTCACCGGTCAGCATCAGACCATCGTCGCTGCCACGCGCGCCGCCCATATCTTCGTTCTGTTCCCGTGTAACAGGGATGACTTCGGCAGTTACGAACGGCCAAGGTGCAAAGTTCAGACCGGGATTTCCGACAGCCGAAAATTCGCCTAGGAACAGTTCAACTGACTGTTCTTCCGGCTTGACGGTGTAAAAGCTGGCCGCAGCCCAGAGGCCGATCGCGACCAATGCGCCAATTGCCACAGTGCCTTTGGTAAAGATCGGGCCACCGCCGCCACCGCCTGAACCGTTGCTGCCACGGCCGCCGCCGCCGCGACCGCCCATGAGGACGCGCAGCTGCTCTTGCCCTTTTTTCATCAGCTCATCGATCTCGGGGATCTGCGGGCTCTCCCCTTCGGGAGGCTTGCGCCCGTCGCCGTTATTACCCCGATTTCCTCCACCACCAGAGGAGCCTCCGCCCCCCCAGGGGCCACCGCTGTTGCCCGCCATATGTGTCTATTCCCTTGTGTTTGACCGTGTGATCACGGTGTTCCTTGTAACTTGGTTGCGCGCAGTTGCAAATCAAGCCGTGCGTACAGGTTGCCGCATTGTCACCAGTTCTTCGGCCATGACCGGGTGAACTGCAACCGTGCGGTCGAAATCTTCCTTGGTCGCGCCCATTTTGACGGCAATGCCCGCCAGCTGGATCATCTCACCCGCGCCAGGCGCCACGATGTGGCAACCCAACACCTTGCGCGTCGCCTGAGAGACGATCAGCTTCATCAGAACCCGCTGAGTGCCACCGGCAAAAGATTTCTGCATCGGCTTGAACGAGGTCGCATAGACCTCGATCGGTTCCTGCGCGGCCGCCTCTTCCTCGCTGAGGCCCACCGTGCCGAATTCGGGCTGGGTGAAAATCGCGGTAGGGATCAGCTCATGATCCACTGGGGTCGGGTTGCCTTTGAAGACGGTCTCAACAAAGGCCATGCCTTCGCGGATCGCAACCGGGGTCAGGTTCACACGATCGGTCACATCACCAATCGCATAAATCGAGGGCACGCCGGTCTGGCTGTACTCATCCACGATGATCTCGCCCTTGCGACCACGCTCGACGCCCACGTCCTCAAGCCCCAGGTTGTCCGCATTCGGAGTACGCCCGGTGGCATACATGACCACGTCGAAATGATCCTCGGTCCCGTCGGTGGCTTTGACCCGGATCTTGTCGCCCTCTTTGGTCATCTCAAGCACATTGGTGCCCAAACGCACGTCGATGCCGTTCTGACGCATCTCTTCACAGATCAGGCCACGCGCTTCTTCGTCAAAGCCACGCAGGATCTGCGCACCGCGGTAGAACTGAGTGGTCTTGACGCCAAGCCCGTTCATAATCCCGGCAAACTCGCTGGCGATATAGCCGCCGCCGACGATCAGGATGCTTTCGGGCAGCTTCTCAAGGTGGAAGATTTCATTCGAGGTGATCGCCAGATCCGAGCCGGGAAAGTCTGGAACAACCGGACGGCCACCCGTCGCAATCAGGATATGCTTGGCAGTTTTGCGTGTGCCATCGGCCAATTCAACCGTATGCGGATCGACTACATGGGCGCGCTGATCAAAGCTCTCGACACCGTTGTTTTTCAGGATGTTGCGGTAAATACCTTCCAGCCGATCCAGTTCCGTCACCAGCTTGCCGTGGAAGGTGTTCCAGTTGAACGCTCCGGGCTGAATGTCCCAGCCATAAGCCTGCGCGTCACCGACCATCCCCGAATATTCGCTGGCGAAGACCATAAGTTTCTTTGGAACGCAGCCACGGATAACGCAAGTGCCGCCGTACCGATCCTCTTCCGCCAGCGCCACCTTGGCGCCGTTTTCGCCCGCTGCTACGCGCGCCGCGCGGACCCCACCCGAGCCTCCGCCGATTACGAAGAGATCATAGTCAAAGCTCATGCTGGGTTCCTTCATTCAGCTTGCAAAATTCTTTGGATATCTGGGCGCGAAAACCGCCCTGCCAACCCCCAAAGGCGTAAATTTCCAGTATACTCCAACACGTCCTTGGGATGGCGCCTTCCACTCAGTCCGAAAAATCCGAAAATAGGTTGTCCTTGGCGCCATCAAGGAACTGGTCCAACTCAACGGTTCCGGCATTGATATCGCGCAGCTCGACCCGACCATCGCCGTAGCCCACAACGACCTTGTCGCAGATATCTATGAACAGCCCGTTCTCGACGACACCCGGCACCTGGTTCAAAACCAGCGCCATCTGCCGGGCATTGCCGATCCGCTGCAGATGCAGGTCTAGGATATGGTTACCTTCATCGGTCACAAATGGGGCCTCACCATTCATGCGAAGGGCTGAATTGGTGCCAAGCACATCCATCGTATCCAGAACTTCTTCGATCAGCGTTCGAGTAGTCTGCCAGCCAAATGGGATCACCTCGACCGGCAGCGGGAATGCGCCGAGCGTTTCGACCTCTTTCCCGGCATCAGCGATCACCACCATCTGGTCGCTGGCAGTTGCCACGATTTTTTCCTGTAGATGCGCACCGCCTCCGCCTTTGATCAGGTTCAAATCACCGTCGAACTCATCCGCGCCGTCAATCGTCAGGTCCAACCATCCGGCCTGATCCAGCGACACGACCTCGATCCCGACTTCACGCGCCAGTTGCGCGGTTCGGGTTGAGGTTGGTACGCCCTTGATGCGCAGGCCTTCTTGCTGGACACGCTCGCCCAGACGGCGAACAAGCCAGGCGGCGGTCGAGCCGGTGCCCAGCCCCACCCGCATTCCGTCTTCGACCATGTCGGCCGCGCGGTACGCCGCAACGTATTTGGCTGTGTCGATTGGCGACAAATCCGCGGTCATTGGCAGTCTTCCCCAAATAGTCTGCAAGACTTATATGCAATGCTCCACCCAACTTCGAGACCCAATTCACGTCGCCCGGATGCGAAAGATGTCGCTCAATTGCGCGTTTCCTATCGGAAACGTCGCAAACAAGGCTTTTCAGGTTTCGGTTGCTGTATATCTAGTCCGTATGATGACGCCCTATCACCTGCACTATGCCCCTGACAACGCCTCGCTGGTGATCCGGCTGGTGCTGGACGAAATGAGCCAGCCCTATGAGACGGTGCTGGTTGATCGTCGTCAGAACGCGCAAGACAGCGCAGCCTACCGAGCGTTGAACCCGAACGGGCTGATCCCGGTTCTCGAAACCCCTCAGGGGCCGATATTCGAGACGGCAGCCATTCTGCTGTGGCTGGCCGACAGCCATGAGCAACTTGCGCCCGCGTCAAACAGCCCTGATCGGGCCGCTTTTCTGAAATGGCTGTTTTTCGCGTCCAACACGCTCCATGCCGATCTGCGTATCCTTTTCTATGCCGAGAAATACATAGACCCAGAACAGGCCGAGACCCTGCGGGCCGGAATACGCCCAAGGCTGCGCACTCATCTGCAAAATCTGGACGCGGTCGCCGCGCAGGCACCGGAATGGCTAAGCGCAAATCAGCCGTCAGTTCTGACATACTATATCGCCTGCATGATGCGATGGATGGCGCTTTACCCATCCAATGCTGACCGCAGCTGGTACCAACTGGCCGATACGCCCTATCTTCAGCGCATCCTGACACAGCTAGAGATGCGCCCCGCAACGCGAACGGCCATAGCCGCCGAAGGTCTTGGGGCCACGCCGTTCACATCACCCATCTATGCCAACCCTCCTGAAGGCTCAGCTATCTGACATGTTCCTCTCTGTCTTCGATATGTTCAAAGTGGGCATCGGCCCGTCCTCATCCCACACCATGGGCCCCATGGTGGCCGCCGCGCGTTTTCTGGACATGATGCGTGCATCGCCGTTTGAATTTGCCGGGCTGCGCGGCTCACTACACGGCTCGCTGGCCTTTACCGGAGTGGGTCATGCCACCGACCGCGCCACCATCCTTGGCCTCGCCGGATTCGTGCCGGACACATATGACAACGACGAGGCCGAGGCCGCGCTGGCCGCAATTGCTGAGACGCACACGGTAACGCCTGAAGGGCTACCGACGCTGACCTTCAACCCAAAGACCGATCTGGTCTTTGACTACGACCACAACCTGCCCGGCCACGCCAACGGTATGATCCTGATGGCAACCGACGCGCAGGGCGATGTGATCCTGCGACAGGTGTTCTACTCAATCGGTGGCGGCTTTGTTCTGACCGAAGAGGAACTGGCCGCTGGCAAGGCCACCGACGAAGGCGCCCCGGTGCCCTTCCCCTTCAAATCCGCCGTCGAGATGTTGGAGATGGCAAAGTCCAGCGGCAAATCCATTGCTGAAATGAAACGCGCCAACGAAATCGCACGTGGCTGTGCGGATAGCTTCGCCAAAGGCTCTGCCCGGCTGTGGCAGGTGATGAACGACTGTATCGAGCGCGGTCTGACCACAGATGGCATCCTGCCCGGCGGCCTCAGCGTGCGTCGCCGTGCCAAGGGTATCTATGATGCGCTGATGGCCGAGCGCGGTATGAACCTGACCGCGCCGCACACCATCAACGATTGGATGAGCGTCTACGCCATGGCCGTGAACGAGGAAAACGCGGCCGGAGGCCAGGTGGTCACCGCACCAACCAACGGCGCGGCGGGCGTTCTGCCTGCAGTGCTGCGCTACTACCTCGACCACGTGCCTGGCGCGGCGGAAAGCCATATCGAGGATTTCCTTCTGACCGCAGCCGCCATTGGGGGTCTGGTGAAGTTCAACGCCTCGATCTCAGGGGCCGAAGCCGGATGTCAGGCCGAAGTGGGCAGCGCGTCAGCGATGGCGGCGGCTGGTCTTTGCGCCGTCATGGGCGGCACGCCCGAGCAGGTCGAGAACGCCGCCGAAATCGCGCTGGAGCATCATCTGGGTATGACCTGCGATCCGGTTGCCGGGTTGGTTCAGGTGCCGTGCATCGAGCGCAATGGCCTTGGCGCGATCAAGGCCGTTTCGGCCGCGTCACTTGCTTTGCGCGGGGATGGTCAACATTTTGTGCCCCTAGATGCGGTGATCGAGACCATGCGTCAGACCGGGCATGATATGCATGAGAAGTACAAAGAAACCTCATTGGGTGGTTTGGCCGTAAACGTCCCGAACTGCTGAGGTCAGAGAGGAGGTGGCGTGATGCGCGGACATTGTTTGTGTGGCAAGGTTGCGTATAAAGTTAATCCTCCGGTCTTGTCCTGTGTCTCCTGTCATTGCGACAGTTGCCGCCGCCAGTGTGCCGCTCCGATGACGACCTATTTCGGGGTGCGCGACGGCCAGTGGCGCTGGACCGGAGAAGAACCGAAGCGCTTCAACTCTTCGCCTGGGGTCGAGCGGAGCTTCTGTCCACATTGTGGAACTCCGATCTCGTTTCGGTCGACCAAGATGTCGGACGTTCTTCACCTTTACGTAGCGACTCTAGAGAGCCCCGAAGTCTTGCAGCCAACACTTCATGTCTCACATGAAGAGAAGTTGGAGTGGCTGAAACTGAGCGATGATTTGCCCACCTGCATCGGCCCGGACTACACCAAGGTCCAACCACTTCCGAAGGCTTGAGAACAGAGCTTTTCTCGGCCTTGGGAAACCGCTAGCGTCGCGGCCATGACTCAGGATCGTCCCGTATTCGGCATCGTACTGATGCTTGGTTTCTGTGTGCTCGCCCCGATGGGGGATGCGCTGGCAAAGCTGTTGGGGGAAACAACCCCACTGGCGCTGTTGGTCTTCGTGCGTTTTGCCATTCAGGCGGCGATCCTTGTGCCCTTGGTCGCGATGACCGGCAGGCCATGGCGCATGCGAGGCCGTATTCTGCGACTGACCGTGATCCGCACACTTTTGCACATCGCGGGCATCACCGCGATGTTCTCGGCGTTGCAATTCCTACCCCTGGCTGATGCGGTCGCCATCGCCTTCGTGATGCCCTTCATCATGCTGTTGCTCGGGAAATACATACTGAACGAAGAGGTCGGGCATCGCCGCCTTGCGGCCTGTATCGTCGGGTTCGCCGGAACGCTTCTGGTCATTCAACCCAGCTTTGCCGAAGTTGGTCTACCCGCGCTTTTGCCGCTGATCGTTGCAGTTGTTTTTGCCTTGTTCATGCTGGTAACGCGCCAGATCGCCAAAGAGACCGACCCGATGTCGCTGCAGGCCGTCTCGGGCGTGTTTGCCACAATCCTGCTGCTGCCCCTTCTGATCTGGGGAACGCAGTTTGATATCTGGGAGCTGTCATTCGCCCTCCCCTCGGGCAACGAACACTGGCTGCTTCTGTCGATCGGATTGCTTGGGACCGTCGCCCATCTGTTTATGACATGGTCGCTGCGCTATGCGCCTTCGGCCACGCTGGCACCGATGCAGTATCTTGAAATCCCCGTCGCCACCCTGATCGGCTGGCTGATCTTTCACGACCTGCCGAACGGTCTGGCCGCGCTTGGCATCCTGATCACGATCGCCGCCGGGCTCTATGTCATTCTGCGTGAGAGGGCCACGGCGCGCTCTGCCCCGACAGAAACGCCTGCATGACCTGATCCAGAGCGCTACGCGGCACCATCACCAGCATGCCCGGGCCGTCCATCTGAAGCTCAATCTTTGAAATGACACGGTTCGAGGTGCCCACCTGCCCGCTCGGATCGAATTGAAGCCCCTCGATCGGCCACTCCAACCCGCGGCTGCGCCCGGTGACGTGTTTCAGCGGAAAGAGAGAGACGACCTCACCCGGCGTCAGATCCAGCGCGATGTTGGGCGGTGCGTGGAATAAGACCTCATTCGAGCCGATCAGAACGCAGGCCTTGTCCGGATATCGGACAAGAGTGTTCAAGACCGCCAATTGATGGTCCAGCCGCCCGCCAAGGAAACCGGCCCCCAACACCAAAGGGGCCTGCACGTTCCGCAGCGCCTTGTCGAAATCCGTGCTGTCCTGTTCCGCAATCGGAAAAAGGCGATCCTGGGGAATACGAGCTCTGATTTCAGGGGACAACGAATCGAAATCACCAATCACGGCATCCGGAATGCGCCCCGAATCGACCAGAACCGAGGCTCCACCGTCGGCCGCGACCGCAAAACTGACGCGATTCAGCATCAAATTCAGGTCTTCAGGGCCGATCTGCCCCCCTCCAAACAACCCGATTGGGCCATTTGAACGTACAATTGCCCCATTTTTTCTAAGATTGATCATTTTTCCCGGATTTGGACACATTGAGACCACAAAATGATAGGTTCATGCAGTTAGTTCCGAGTCGATCGGGTTGCCCCTGTCCGGGCGGATCGGCTCAGTTAGTTTGTAAAGGACGCATGTCTGATGGTACAGAACAACAAGGTATTGACCGTTTCCTATGGGACTTTCTCGTGCACTTTGGAAGGGTTCGACGACTCTTTCGAGACTATGAAAGCCATAGCCGAATACTTCCGCGATCTTGCGGCAGAAGACAGATACTTTGGTTCTGAACCCCCGCAACCTGACGCCGAAATGCTGACACGGATTGCACAGCGCGACAACGCGCGACAAGTCGAAGCGCGCCCGAGCGATACCGGCCTGCTTCTGCGCGCGACGGAAACACCCCCCCGTACTAAAACGCCCCCCGCCCCTGAAGCGACCCTGCCACAGGATAACGCCATGCCCCAATCCCCCGATCTGAATGTTGTCCAGCCGACCCCCTCTGCGACACCTGAAACAGACAGTGCCGCGTCGTTCTTTTCCAAGACTGCGCCGGTCGATGCCGACGCGGACCCGGCGCCCGATAGCCTGGCTGCCAAGCTGCAACGCATCCGCGCGGTTGTTTCCCATTCGGATGTGGACACGGACAACTATGCCGAGGAAGAGGTCGCCCCCCTAACGGCCGACACCCCGGCGCCGATGGACGCTGTCTCAGCCGCCTTTGCAGCAGGTTCGCTGAGCCCCGACGATCTGACCCCTCAGGCCCCGGCCCCTACCGAGGCACCTGCCGTCGAAGCCGTTGAAGAGGCACATGCGCCGGAACTGTCGGATGCGCCAGCCATGGAATCGGCGCCGCTTGATTTGCAAGATGAGACCCCAATGCAGATCGAGTTTAAAGACGCAGAGGAAGAAGAGGCCCAAGAGGTGATCTTCGACGAAGACGTTGAGACGGAAACCGATGACAGCGATGCGGTTGAGAATATCCTTAGCCCGGCAGACAAAGCAGAAGACGACCAGAAAGGTGTTCTGACCGCTGAGGATGAAGAAAGCCTGTTCCTCGAGATTGACGAGATCGAAGAGGAAATGGATGCTCAAGCGACCGTGGCGTCCTCGGATCTGGATCAGGATGTCTCGCGCCTGATGGCAAAAGCAGATGAGCAAATGGACGACCCGGCCGCTAGCGGCACGCGTGAGGCCTATTCCCATCTGCGTAAGGCCGTTGCTGCAACCTCGGCGGAAGATGTGGCCAAGCAGGCCGCGACTGATGAAGAGTATCGTGGCGATTTGGCCTCAGTCGTCAGCCCCCGCCGTCCGGATGATGTTCAGGTTACCAGCAAACGCCCTGATGCAGACATGGCGGCCCCTCTGAAGCTGGTCGCCGAGCAGCGTATTGACGCGCCCAACGCGGATACAGGCCCGGTGACCCCCCGCCGTGTCACCTCGGATCAGTCCGAGGACGAGTCAGAAGAAAGCGGCTTTGCACAATTTGCACAGGATCAGGGCGCGCAATCTCTGTCCGACCTTCTCGAAGCGGCTGCGGCGTACTTGTCCTTCATCGAAGGGCAGGAACAGTTCTCACGCCCGCAATTGATGAACAAGGTCCGCTCGCTGAAACAGGATGAGTTCAATCGTGAAGAGAGCCTGAAGTCCTTCGGACAGCTTCTACGCGACGGCAAAATCGAAAAAGCTGGCGGAGGGCGTTTTGCGGCCTCACGTGACATCGGTTTTCGCCCGGAAGGTGAACGCGCCGTAGGCTGATACCCTTTTTACCGTTATCAAGAGTGGGTCGGAGATTTCTTCGACCCATTTTTCTTGCACTTACCCTACGGAATCTCGATGCGGACATGATGCCGCTATGCTGCATTGCAGAAAAATGATATCATCTGAGTAAAGGTAACAAGTCTTTCAGTTCATGTTCAAATCAAGGCTCCGCCATGTATGAACTACCTATTCGACGCCTCAGAGCATTCGACAAACCCAAAATAGAAAGCCATTTCAAGAGCCTCGATGCAGAAGCACTGACATCTCGATTTGGCGTACCGGTCAGCCCGGCCTTTGTTGAGACTTATCTCTCAGGCATATTCAAAAATTCTGCGCTGGTATTTGGCGCGTTCCCCGATTCCTGCCTGCGCGGTGTCGGAGAATTGCGGTCCGTCCCGGACAGCCGCAACCATGTGGCTGAACTGGCCTTCACCGTTGAAACCGTCTGGCAGGACCTGGGGATCGGCGATGCACTACTGTCGCGGATAGTCACTGCAGCCCGCAATCGTGGATTTCGCGAAGTCCATATGTTGTGCCTTGCCACCAATCAAAAAATGCGCCGTCTGGCTGCAAAACACGAGGCCGAGCTGAAACTAACGACAGGACAGATCGAGGCAACCCTGACGGCGCCCTGGCCGACCCCCTTCAGTGTTGCCGAAGAAATCTCGGGCGAGTACCATGCCATGGCCCGAGCGATCCTAAGTTGGTCGGGAAACGATCGACGAACAGGCTAAGAACAGACACAGACGCGCAGCGCATATGACGACCAATTGCACTCGTAGAACCGGACAGCCCGAAGCTGAAACTTCGGGCTTGCCCTCATCTCACTGTCTTGGCGGCGCGAAGGGAAATGACGCAAGCCTGTGAACCAAGCAGAGATACTGATCAGTCTGGCTTTTGGTCCGGGTCTTCTTTCCCAACACCCTTGAACACGAACTTGAAGGGCAAAGCCCACAGAATGCCCAGCGCCACGTAAACCAGCAGCTCCAGCCAAATCGGAGGACGATCCAGCCAGTTCACCACCGTGACTACGGCAACAATGTACACAGGCAGGCCGATCACCAGAATGAACAGAGACCAACGCCGGCGCGCCTTGTAGCTGAGCCCGGGTGTCTTGTCGTCAGACATCAGTCTGCAAACGGGTCGGTCACCAGAATGGTGTCGTCCCGCTCCGGGCTGGTGGATAACAGCGCCACTGGGCATTCGATCAACTCTTCGACCCGACGCACGTATTTGATCGCGTTTGCGGGCAGATCCGCCCAGCTGCGCGCGCCTTCGGTGGATTCGCTCCAACCGGGCATCTCTTCGTAGATGGGCGTGCAGCGCGCCTGCTGATCGGCAGCGGTCGGCAGATAGTCCAGACGGTCGCCATCCAACTCGTAGCCGGTGCAGATCTTCAGCGTTTCGAACCCGTCCAACACATCCAGCTTGGTCAGAGAGATCCCATTCACTCCGCTCGTCGCGCAGGTCTGGCGCACCAGACAGGCATCAAACCAGCCGCAGCGACGCTGACGACCCGTGGTCGTTCCGAATTCGTGGCCACGCTCGCCCAGTCGCTGACCATCAGCATCCTCAAGCTCGGTCGGGAACGGCCCCTCACCCACGCGGGTTGTGTATGCCTTGACGATCCCAAGCACGAAGTCGATCGAGCCCGGCCCGATCCCCACACCTGTCGCCGCTTGACCAGCAATCACGTTCGAGGACGTCACAAAAGGATAGGTGCCAAAGTCGATATCCAGCAGCGCACCCTGCGCGCCTTCGAACAGGATACGTTTGCCCGCCTTACGCTTTTCGTTGAGAACCTTCCAGACCGGAGCCGCAAAAGGCAGAATTTCCGCTGCAATTTCTTTCAGGTGCGTCAAGAGAGCATCGCGGTCAACAGGTTCAATCCCCAGACCTTTGCGCAAAGGATCGTGATGCTGCAACGCGCGATCAACACGGGCTTCCAGCGTCGCCTCGTCGGCAAGATCGGCAACACGCACCGAACGGCGTCCGACCTTGTCTTCGTATGCGGGGCCAATCCCGCGCCCCGTGGTACCAATCTTTGTCCCTTTGCTCGCTGCTTCCTCGCGCGCGCGGTCCAACTCACCGTGGATCGGCAGAATCAGAGGGGTGTTCTCGGCAATCATCAGCGTCTCGGGCGTGATCTCAACGCCCTGAGCGCGGACAGTCGCGATTTCTTTGACCAGATGCCACGGGTCCAGCACCACGCCATTGCCGATCACGCTGAGCTTACCGCCGCGTACTACGCCCGAGGGCAACGCATGCAGTTTGTAAACCTCGCCATCAATAACCAGAGTGTGGCCGGCATTGTGCCCGCCCTGAAAACGCGCGATCACGTCTGCCCGCTCGCTGAGCCAGTCGACGATCTTGCCTTTTCCTTCGTCACCCCATTGGGCGCCGACAACAACCACGTTGGCCATATCCGGTCCTTTTCGCGAAAAGATATCAAACTCGGCTGATATAACGAGGCTCAGACGGTAGGGAAACCGATATTTCGCCGCATCTGCAAATCGCGCTGCGCGCAATGCCTCCGGCGGGGATATTTTAAGCCAGATGAAGAACGGATCCCCTGCTTCAGCTGGCCGAAAATATCCCGGGGGAGTCGCCAAAGGCGGCGGGGGTAGCGCCCCCAACTCGTTTTACGGCAAACGGACCGGTTTACCATGAGGCGTGGTCAGATAAGCCTCTTCCCAAGCGCGATGCAGCAAGGTGACCTCATCCGAGCGGGCATCTCCTTGTTCAGCCAACAAGGTCTCAAGGGTTTCTAGCCATGCGTGGAAGTAGTCATCCCCGCCATCCAGCTCTTTGTTCAAACCGTTCCGTTTCAACGTGTTCGAAAACCGGTCTGCCCAGTCGGGCCAGTCAAAACGTCCCGCTTCGTTCAGCGCGACGGTGACCGCAAAGACCTGCGCATGCCAGGGTTCTGAGAACACAGGCTCTGGCGCGGAGGCTGTGATGCAGTTGCTCATGTAGGCTCCAGATAGGATTGCCACAGATCAAGCACCACCTCATCGTTGGCGTGTTCCGGATCGGCCCACAGCTCGGACGCCAGGAAAGATACGGCATAGAGAGGTTCTGGGGCCTCTCCCAGCCCGTGGGCATTGGAATCGGGTAGAACATGCGTTCCGTGCAGGCGTACGATCCGGCCTTGGGCCCCAGCGGCGTAGGTCGGCAAACGTGTATGCC
Source organism: Ruegeria sp. BG9 (assembly GCF_056538305.1). Classification (NCBI taxonomy): domain Bacteria; kingdom Pseudomonadati; phylum Pseudomonadota; class Alphaproteobacteria; order Rhodobacterales; family Roseobacteraceae; genus Ruegeria; species Ruegeria sp. BG9. Next base: position 183,138 of record NZ_JBQFSY010000003.1, on the reverse strand, counting down.
CACCATCAACCAAACGGTTCGCGGAGGGACGCACTGTTTGCACCATCTGTCCGACCTCGAACTGCGCCGCGATGTTCGAATTGCGATCAGCAGGGCCGCCTTTGGCCAATGCAGCTGCGACGGCTTGGGCTTTCAGCGTGCGGTCCGCCAATGGATGATCACCAGCCGTGGTTTCTCTGCGCAAATCGTCGAGAGTCAGCACCCCTTTGGCGACCAACAGATCGGCCAGCCCAGAGATCCATTTCTCATAGTAGGAAAACCGGGTGTAGTCCTTCGGCGACAGCTGCTCACGCGCGTGGCGCGATGTGTCAATGTTCCATTGCCCCAAAAAGCCCGAGGCCAGCGTTACGGCCAAGGCCCGCGCGTGCCAGTCTTCGGCAAAGATGGGAGCGTCTTCAGCTTCCGGGTTGATCGGGCCGTCTCCAAACCGCCCTCCCATATCGTGAACGCGCGTCATGATGCCTCCTTGGGCAGGCCCGCGCCGATCATGCTGTCGCGCGTGACCAAAGCCGCGAGTTCCTCTTCGCCCAACCCTTCAGCCCCCTCGGGACGCATGGGCAACACAAGATAGCGAATCTCGGCCGTGGAGTCCCAGACGCGTACCGCTGTGTCCTCGGCGAGCGTCACACCAAACTCAGCCAGAACCTTGCGCGGTTCGCGCACGGCGCGGGCGCGGTAGGCGTCGGATTTATACCAGCCGGGCGGGATACCAAGCAGCGGCCACGGATAGCAACTGCACAGCGTACAAACGACCATGTTGTGCTGCTCCGGTGTGTTTTCGACCACCACCATATGTTCGCCTTGACGACCATAGTAACCAAGCTCGGCGACAACCGGCGTTGCATCTTCAAGCAATGCGGCTTTGAACGCAGGATCGCTCCAGGCCCTGGCGACAACGCGCGCGCCGTTTTGCGGGCCAATCTTGTTCTGGTAGGTGTCGATGATTTCATCCAGCGCCGCCGGGTCGATCAACCCCTTCCGGGTCAGAATCGTTTCGAGCGCTTTGACGCGCAGCGCGGGTTCGGGGGGCAGCAAGGCGTGCGGGTGGTCAGAATGATCATGAGGCATGGCCGCAGGGTGCGCCAAGCCTGACCGATCTGTCCAGTCCCTTTGGCGTGATGTGCAACATCATCACCTGTGATGCCAACTCGTGACTTGCCCCCAGAACCAAACTTGCATAAGTACCACGCGATACACGCCACGCTGTACAGGACCACCATGGAAAACGTCGTTCTCATCATCCATCTTCTTCTGGCTTTGGGCCTGATCGCCGTCGTTCTGATGCAGCGGTCCGAGGGTGGCGGTCTTGGCATGGGTGGCGGTGGCGGCGGCGTCATGACAGGCCGCGCAGCTGCAACGGCCCTGGGCAAAGTGACCTGGATCCTGGCTGCCTGCTTTATCGTCACCTCGATCACCTTGACGATTCTGGCAGCGCAGAAGTCCTCGGGCAGCTCGGTCATCGACCGTTTGGGCGTTCCGGCTCCGGCCGCAACTGAAGAAAGCGCGCCTGCGGTTCCGTCCGCAGATGACCTGCTACCTCCGGCGCAGGGCGACAATGCCCCGCTGATCCCGCAGGCCGACTAAGCCACAAAACCTAGAAACCTGAAAGAGAACTGCAACAGCATCTTGCGGTTCTCTTGCGCTATTGGCGCGAATCCTTTATACGTGAAGTCCCGTGATGCAGCGGTTTTTCGGAACCGTCGGGCAGCTGATTTTGACGTCTCACGGGAGCAGCCGAAAAAACATGGCGCGTTTTATTTTCATCACTGGTGGTGTGGTTTCGTCCTTGGGTAAAGGACTGGCTTCGGCGGCTCTGGGATCGCTTTTGCAGGCGCGGGGATACTCGGTGCGTCTGCGCAAGCTGGACCCCTATCTGAACGTCGACCCCGGCACCATGTCGCCTTTCGAGCATGGCGAGGTTTTCGTCACCGATGATGGCGCTGAAACTGATCTGGACCTTGGTCACTATGAACGCTTCACCGGCGTGGCCGCACGCAAGACCGACTCGGTTAGCTCGGGGCGTATTTATTCCAACGTGCTGGAGAAAGAGCGCCGCGGAGATTACCTCGGCAAGACCATTCAGGTGATCCCGCACGTCACCAATGAGATCAAGGACTTCATAGCCATTGCCGAGGATGAGGTCGATTTCATGCTGTGTGAGATCGGCGGCACAGTGGGCGATATCGAAGGTCTGCCCTTCTTCGAAGCCATCCGTCAGTTCAGCCAGGACAAGCCGCGCGGTCAGTGTATCTTTATGCACCTTACCCTGCTGCCTTACATCAAGGCCTCGGGTGAGCTGAAAACCAAACCGACCCAGCACTCGGTGAAAGAGCTGCGCTCGATTGGCCTGGCCCCCGATATTCTGGTTTGCCGGTCCGAGGGGCCGATCCCCACGAAAGAGCGTGAAAAGCTGGCCTTGTTCTGCAATGTGCGCCCCGATAGCGTGATCGCGGCGCAGGACCTGTCCACCATCTACGACGCGCCTCTGGCCTATCATAAGGAAGGTTTGGATCAGGCGGTTCTGGACGCGTTCCAGATCAGCCCTGCCCCCAAGCCCGATCTGGCGAAATGGGAAGACGTCAGCGACCGTATCCACAACGCCGAAGGCGAGGTGAAGGTCGCGATTGTGGGTAAATACACCCAGCTGGAAGACGCCTACAAGTCGATTGCCGAGGCGCTGACCCATGGCGGCATGGCGAACCGCGTCAGGGTCAAGATCGAATGGGTCGATGCCGAGGTGTTCGACCACGAAGATGCCGCCCCTTATCTGGAAGGCTACCACGCCATCCTCGTTCCCGGTGGCTTTGGCGAACGTGGCACCGAGGGCAAGATCAAAGCCGCGCAATATGCGCGTGAGCACAAAGTGCCCTATCTGGGCATCTGCCTGGGCATGCAGATGGCCGTGATTGAAGCCGCGCGCAATGCGGCTGGTATCGCCGAGGCGGGCTCGGAAGAGTTCGACCACGAGGCTGGCAAGAAACGGTTTGAACCGGTGGTCTATCACCTCAAGGAATGGGTTCAGGGCAATCACAAGGTCGAACGCAAAGTGGGCGACGACAAGGGCGGCACCATGCGCCTTGGGGCCTATAACGCGGTTCTGGCCGAAGGCTCGAAAGTTGCGAATGTCTACGGCGGCACTCAGATCGAGGAACGCCACCGTCACCGCTATGAGGTCGACATCAAATATCGTGAACAGCTTGAAAAAGCGGGCCTGAACTTCTCGGGCATGTCCCCTGATGGCCGCCTGCCTGAGATTGTCGAATGGTCGGATCACCCGTGGTTCATCGGCGTTCAGTATCACCCCGAGCTGAAATCCAAGCCGTTTGACCCGCATCCCCTATTCCGCGACTTCGTGCGCGCGGCCAAGGACAGCTCTCGACTGGTCTGATGCGGTCGCTGCAACGTGATGTACCGACACAATTAAGCGCTTAGGATTCTGGCGTCCTGGGATTAACTGTTGAACGAGTTTCGACAGGAGATACCCATGACGACCCAAGCCCAACGTGCTGAAACCTTCACGCGCCTGCATGTCAAAGGCGACCCGGTCATCCTGTTCAACATCTGGGACGCTGGCAGCGCCGCTGCCGTGCGCGATGCAGGCGCGCAGGCGATCGCGACGGGTAGCGCTCCGGTAGCGATGGCGCAAGGCTTTGCGGACGGGCAGCACATCCCGCTGGAAGCCGCGCTGGACAACGCAAAGCGCATCGTCAGCGCTGTTGATCTACCCGTCACCCTGGACTTTGAAGGGGCTTATGCCGTCTATCCTGCAGGCATCGCCGACAATACGGCACGGGCGTTGGATTGCGGTGTTGTTGGCTTCAACTTCGAAGATCAGATCGTCGGCGCAGACGGCCTTCACAGCATCCCTGATCAAGCCGCGCGAATCGAAGCGATGCGCAAGGCCTGCGACGCGGCCGGTATTCCCGCCTATATCAACGCCCGCACGGACATCTTCCTGAAAGCACCGGCCGACACGCATGATTCTACGATGCTTGAAGATGCCATAGCCCGCGCTTCGGCCTTCCAATCCGCAGGAGCCAGCGGGTTCTTTGCCCCGGGCCTGAAAGATGAGGCCATGATCCGACGGCTCTGTGAGGCCACCGAGTTACCGGTCAACATCATCGCTCTGCCAGGCACGCCGGATTCAGCGACTCTCGCCAAGCTCGGCGTGGCGCGTATCAGCTACGGCCCGGTGCCCTATCGCCAGATGATTGCGTGGCTAACTGAACAGGCGCGTCATGCCATCGACTACGCCGGATAGGCGCAGCTTGCACTTTTTACGCAAACTTCGCACCTTGCCCTAAACCGATACGGGAGATTTGCATGAGCAAAGGCTACTGGGTGGCCCATGTCGATGTCGAAGATATGGAGACATACAAGAACTACATCGCAGCGAATGCTGAACCATTCTCCGCCTACGGCGCCCGCTTTCTGGTGCGCGGTGGCTCGCGCGAAGTCAGAGAAGGCGCTGCGCGGGCAAGAACGGTTGTGATCGAGTTTCCCAGCTACGAACAGGCCCTCGCATGTTACGAAAGCGAAGGCTACCAAAAGGCCAAAGCGCTGCGCGATCCTGTCTCGCTCGGCGATCTTGTGATCATTGAGGGCTATGACGGGTAGTCTCAACTTGGCGCGCCACAAAATATGGATTAGATTGGCCTCATGTTGAAAAAATTCTTCCAAGCGTTTCGACCGCCACAGACAGAACACCTGCCCGATCCCGACGCCGAACTGGCGCTGGGTGCATTGATGGTGCGTGTTGCGCAAGCGGACCGGGACTACAAACTGGAAGAGATCAGCCTGATTGATCGCATTCTGGCCCGCCTCTATCAGCACAACGCGATCGAGGCCGCCAAGGTTCGTGCCACCTGCGAGAAACTGCATGCAGCAGCACCGGAGACCGATACGTTTGGCAAACTGATCCGCGAAACCACCGACCTGAACGAACGCCTCGCCGCGCTGGACGCGCTGTGGGAAGTTGTGTTGGCCGATGGTGACACGGATGAGGGTGAGATCAAGATCGTTGAAGAGGCCCGCATGGCGATGGGACTCAGCTTCAACGACAGCAAATCCGCCCGTGAACGCGTGCAAAGCCGCTTGGAAGCTCACTAACCTGCCTCTATATCTGTCTCATGTTTCGTGATTTTCTGTCCCGGCTGACACAGCCTGACCCCGACCCTCTGGCCGAAGACGATGCCCGTCTTGCGCTGACGGCGCTTTTGGTGCGCATCGCCCGGTCCGACAATGACTACGCAGACTCGGAGATGGCCCGAATCGACAAGGTCTCGGTCGAACGCTATGGCCTCTCGCCTTTTGAGGCCGCAGGCCTGCGCGCCCGCGCCGAAGACCTTGAGGCCGAGGCCCCCGATACCGTCCGCTTCACCCGCGCCATCAAAGAGGCCGTCGCCTACGATGATCGCTTGGCCGTTGTGCAGGCCATGTGGTCGGTCGCCCTCGCAGATGGGCAAAGGACCGGCGAGGAGGATTCGCTGCTGCGCCTTGTCGTCAGCCTATTGGGTGTCAGCGATGTGGATTCGGCCCTCGCCCGTCAGAAGGCAGCCAAAGCGTGACAGCGATGCTGGGCATGTATGACATGCCCGCCCTGCGCGCCTCCAATAATCGCTTCTGGGATCTGATCAGGACGCATTTGGGGTTCGTTCCCGCCAATCTGGATCGGTCGCGCGATTTCTGGGCAATTTGGCGCGATCCCGATCTGATCTTTGCCCAAACCTGCGGCATGCCCTACCGAACGCAGCTTCATGACGCGGTGCAACTGATCGGCACGCCGGACTACGGTCTGCCCGGCTGCCCCGCGGGTTACTACAGATCCGTCTTTGTCGCCCGCGCCGATGATCCGCGCAGTCTGGCGGAGCTGACGGACGGGGTCTTTGCCTATAACGAACCCCTCTCTCAATCTGGCTGGTCCGCTCCGATCACGCATTTGTCGCAGATGGGGCTTGCACCGAAGCACCTGCAGCAGACCGGAGCGCATGCCAATTCGGCCCAATCCGTGGCCGAAGGCATGAGCGATTTCGCCGCGCTCGACGCGCTGACCTGGGAGCTTCTTAAGAAGCATACCGATCTGGGAGACGCATTGCGCGACGTTACCGAAACGGAACCGACCCCCGGGCTGCCCTATATCACGTCGAAATCGCAGGATGCGCCTCGGATCGCCCGTGCGGTTCAAGCTGCTATTGATGATCTGACGGATGATGATCGAGGCAATCTGCGCATCCGTGGGTTGATCAATATTCCCGCAAGCGCGTACCTCGCTATTCCAACTGCGCCTTCGCCCAAAGCACAGTTGCGCAGCAGCTAACCAATTTGATCACGACCTTTGGTCATTTTGATTGATTCCCCGCTCGAATCTGTGTTTTGCGCATTGCATTGCGCCGGATTTTCCGCCCTATTACCGCACCAACACCACTCATGACTGGAGCTTCCGTGACAGACGCCTCTGCCGTAATCGAGATCAAGGACCTTCACAAAAGCTTCGGTAATCTCGAGGTGCTCAAGGGCGTGGATATCACCGCGAAACGCGGCGATGTGGTCTCGCTCATCGGGTCCTCCGGCTCGGGGAAATCCACCTTGCTTCGGTGCTGCAACCTTCTGGAAGACAGCCAGCAGGGGGAAATCACGTTCAAGGGCGAACCCGTCAAATGGAGCGGCTCGGGCAGCGCCCGCCGACCTGCCGATCCCAAACAGGTTCTGCGCATTCGTACCAATCTGTCCATGGTGTTCCAGCAATTCAATTTGTGGGCACATATGACCATTTTGCAAAATGTCATGGAGGCCCCGGTGACCGTTTTGGGCCGTGACAAGGCCGAAGTGGAAGACAGCGCGCGCAAATATCTGGAAAAGGTCGGCATCGGAGACAAATGCGATGTCTACCCTGCGCAACTGTCCGGTGGTCAGCAACAGCGCGCCGCCATCGCGCGCGGCCTATGTATGGAGCCCGAAGCACTGCTGTTCGACGAACCCACCTCGGCACTCGACCCCGAGCTGGAGCAGGAAGTGATCAAGGTGATCAAGGATCTCGCCGCCGAGGGTCGGACGATGATCATCGTAACCCATGACATGAAGATGGCCGCCGATATCTCAAGCCACGTGGTGTTCCTGCATCAGGGCCGGATTGAAGAGGAAGGCAGCGCCGAGGATATCTTTACCGCACCTGAATCCGAACGGCTTCGGGGCTTTCTTTCCGCCACTCAGGCGGCATAAGTTTCAAAAACAGAACCAAACTGGGGAGTAACCAATGAAAAACCTGATTCTGTCCACCGCAGCACTGGCGCTGACCGCCGGTGTCGCAATGGCCGACACCGTCCGCATGGGCACCGAGGGCGCTTACCCTCCGTATAACTTCATCAATGATTCCGGCGAAATCGACGGGTTCGAACGTGAGGTAGGCGATGAGTTGTGCAAGCGCGCCAATCTGGAATGCGAGTGGGTCAAGAACGACTGGGATTCGATCATTCCGAACCTGGTTTCCGGCAACTACGACACCATCATCGCGGGCATGTCGATTACCGACGAACGTGACGAGGTCATCGACTTTACCCAGAACTACTTCCCGCCTGCAGCATCCGCTTATGTCGGCGCAGCCGAAGGTGTTGACGTGAGCAGCGGTATCGTCGCCGCACAGACCGCAACAATTCAGGCCGGCCACGTGGCGGAATCGGGCGCGACTCTGGTCGAGTTCGCAACCCCCGAAGAAACCATCGCAGCCGTCCGTAACGGTGAAGCCGACGCCGTGTTCGCCGACAAGGACTTTCTGGTGCCGATCGTCGAGGAGTCCGGCGGTGAACTGGTTTTCGTGGGAGATGACGTCCCGCTGGGCGGTGGCATCGGCCTCGGCATCCGTGAATCCGATGGCGAGCTGCGCGGCAAGTTCGACGAAGCGATCACTTCAATGAAAGCAGATGGTTCGCTGAACGAACTGATCGTTAAATGGTTCGGCGAAGGCGTTCCGACCTACAACGCTGACGGCTCTGTCGTTTCCAACTGATCTGCATTAAAAGGTTCGGCGTTTTGATTGCGCCGAACCTGCCCCGGCCTTGCGCCGGAATTGACGTTCGAAAGACGCCACATGTTTTCCTATTGCGCTGATCCCGACATGCTGGGCACGTTCCGCTGGTTTTCCTGCTATTTGACCAACGGCGTGCATTGGTCGTTCTACCTGTCCTTCCTCAAGGTACTTGGCCTACTGGCCGTGACCGCTCCGGTCGCGCTGAGCTTTGGCTTTGCGGGCGCGATGGCAGCCAGGTCACATGTCGCGCCGCTCAGCTGGCTGGGCAAAGGTTACATCGCCATCGTGCGCGGCGTTCCGGACATCGCGTTTTTCCTGTTTTTCGTCATCGCTCTGGATCAGGCCTTCGAGTGGACGCGCCACCAAGTCATGTGTCCGGAATGGACAGATCCAGTTCGTCAAGGCAATGACTTCATCGTCTGTCAGGCCGCCAAACTGCCCTTGGGCAGCGCCCCAGAATGGGTCCACGAGACCTATGGGTTCTTTCTGGCCGTTGTCACCTTTTCCATCGTCTTTGGCGCATTCGCGGCCAACGTGCTGTTTGGCGGTATGCGCGCCGTGCCGCATGCTCAGCTTGAAACGGCCGAGGCTTATGGCATGACCCGCCGCCAAACGTTCTGGCGCATTCTTGTACCGCAGATGTGGGTCTACGCCCTTCCCGGACTGTCCAACCTGTGGATGGTGCTGATCAAGGCCACCCCGCTTCTGTTCCTGCTGGGCATCGAAGACATCGTCTATTGGGCGCGTGAGTTGGGCGGCACGAAGACGTCGCGCTTCACCGACTACCCCCATGGCGACTGGCGCATGTGGTATTTCCTGTTCCTGCTGATTTTCTATCTCGGCATGACCCGCGTCTCTGAAATCGTGCTCGAAAAGCTGATGCGCCGCCTGTCCCACGGTCAGGCCACATCCGGCGGAGAGCTACTGCGCAAGGAGACGACGGCATGAGCTGTATCCAGACGATCCAGGACTACGCCCTGCGCTCTGTCGGCCTTGGCGAACGCCTGCTACCCAAATCAGACTTTACCCTGTGCGAACAGTTCACACTGATCGGCTCGGGCATGATTTGGAATGTTTATTTCGGCATCATGGCCCTTGCGACTGGCTTCTTCCTGGCCACCGCGCTGGCCGTCGGCAAAGCCTCTCCGAACAAATTGCTGCGCAAACCTTCGGAATGGTTCATCTTTCTGTTCCGAGGTTCTCCGCTGTTCATCCAGTTCTTCTTTGCCTATTTCTTCTTCCTGTCGCTGAAGAAGCCCTATCCGATGTTCGACGCCCTGACGTCGGCTTGGTTGGGGGCATTGATCGTGTTGTTCCTTAACACAGCCGCGTACACGGGCGAGATCTTCTATGGCGCCCTTCGCTCGATCCCCAAGGGCGATATCGAGGCGGCGGACGCCTATGGCATGACCGGCTGGGCCCGCTTCCGCCGGATTGTCTGGCCGACCATGCTGCGGTTGGCATGGCCCGCCTATACCAACGAAGCGATCTTTCTATTCCACGCGACAACGCTGGTCTTTTTCTCGGCCTTTCCGGCTTGGCAACAGCGCGGAGACGCGCTGTATTACGCCAGCTATTTCGCAGACAAAACCTTCAACCCCTTCATCCCCTATCCGATTCTGGCCTTCTATTTCATCCTGCTGACGCTGGTCATCATCTGGGGCTTTGGACTGGTCAACAAGCGACTGAACAGGCACCTGCCCGCCGCTCGGAAAAGCAAGATGAAGTTGCGGCTGAACCTGGCGCGCTGATCTCCAGCGCGCCTGAACATCAAAACCAAACGCACTACGCCGCGCTTACAGCGCGGTTTTTCTGTTCGAAACTTAGTTAGATTGAGTGAAATGGTACCGCCTCCCTGGCTTGAACAGGGGACCTCTGGATCCACAAGGGGCGCGGAATCAAGAGGTATTCATTGGAATATCAAGTCACTAAATGATTCGAAAAAATTTTTTGGGCAAAAATTTGGGCAGTAACTTTTGTGAGTGCTTTTGTCATTGTCATTTTAAATGGGCGCCCTTCAAAAATCTTGTCAGAAAGAATGACAAAAAACCGTATTTTTCCGTTTAAAGCCATATATTTACGGCCATTGACTCGATAATAATTTGGTAGTTGGCTTAACTCATTATCCAGATTTGAGGTGATGATTTGTCCAAAATGAAAGCACGCCTTTCCGGTCGCCCGCGTATCGAAACCGTAAACGGAAGTAGTTATTGGGTTCAGGCCTACTACACTCCCTCTGGTCAAAGGAAACGGGTCACAGCCCAGTCGGGAAGAGAAGCTAAACAGTTGGCCAAAGAACGTTTGGCTTCGGAAATGCAAGATGAAGCAATCGCTCAGGGTCACACCACCTTTGAGAAATTCGCGGAAAAGTTCATAGCGGATAGTCGAAATGGCCGCGATGGAGAACAGCCCCTTCAACCGGCGACAATCGCCGGATACGAGTCCTATCTCCGCAACTGGATCAACCCACAATTGGGAGCGCTTCCACTTGCCGATATCAACACTGCAAAAATGCGAGAGTTTCGCGATCACTTGATTGCACGTTGTCCCAGTCGAAACACAGCCAAACACGCACTGAATCTTGCAAAAGCCATTTTCACATATGCTGCGTTGCTCGATGCCGTTTTCGCCAATCCTGCAGAAGGCGTAAAAATCAAGTTGGATTGGAGTGCGCACGAGGACTTGAAATCAGACCGTATTCCATCCGAACAAGACATGGCCGAAATAGACGAAATGGCTCGCGACCTTTACTATTCGGATGATCCCTGTATCGCGCAAACGTACCGTAGGTACTATCCCATGTTTCTTATTCTTAGGATGACTGGGGTACGAATCTCCGAATGCCTTGGACTTCAGTGGGGCGACTTCGAAACTGGGTACTCATCGGTCACAATTAACCGGAAAGTTGATCGCGCACGCGGTAACCAGTCACTGAAGCAGCGTGTAGGGAAGACCAAAACAAAAAACTCGAGACGCACGATACCCGTTCCACCGCCAGTTCGACCAATTATTGCAGAATGGCGTCTCGCTTGCCCAGCGACGAAGGAAGGCTGGGTGTTTCCGACGAAGGCAGGCCGCCCACTGGACTACAACAACGTCAAGAACAAGTTTTGGAAGCCACTTTTGAGACGGGTCAATACTAGGCGGGAAGAACAAATTAAGCCGCAATTGGTAGACCACGGTCTGCATGGCTTAAGACACTTTTTCGTATCACTTCTGGTCAGAGAAGGGCGTATCAAGGAAGCGTCCGCGTTTGCTGGCCATAGCTCAGTTGCATTCACATTGGATCAGTACGGCCACCTAATTCCGAATGACACGCGAACAATGGAGGAAGTGACACGTATTGTCTCGCGGGACTTAATCGTGTGATTGGGAGTCCTGAGCTGGCCCAAAAGCAGGAATGAATCAGCTCAAATTTTTTTCACCTCAATCACTCATCGTCGTTCAGCTTTTGAATCATGTTCAGCCAACCTAGATCCAACGATGCCTCGCCATTGTCAGACTCAACACATTTCTGAATCTCGTTTCTAAAAACTGCCCGCACTACACGCTTAAGAACTTGATGACTCATAGCATCGCCGCCACGGATGTGACGTCGCTCTATGTAACCCTGAACCTTTAAACGGCCAGAGAGTGGTCACAGAAAGCTGAAGACTCCATGGATGACGCGGCGGGGCAACAAGGTCGTATGTTGGCAGATCTTCGGTAGTGGGCTGATCGCCAACCAACGCTAGAAAGGAAATGAGTGGACTAGAACGATTTTGCCTAGCTAAACCAGTATTCTCACCGCATGTTTTTGCCTAAAAACCCGTTGGTTACGCTAGATAGACCATAACATTTTTTTGTCTCATATCTCTAGCTAGGGTTGAATCTCCCTGTCACATTTTAGAGTATCGCAGCAGTTATAATTCAGGTATTCAAAGGACCTTTTTGTTTATGCCATCCAATGTAGCTTTTTTTGCATACCCTGAAGCAAATCCACTTATTCGGGATGCGATACAAGGGGCAGCCACAAGCACTTTGAAGAACGGTATCAATCTCGAGCTTTGGCAAAGCATGAATATCTTAGGATTCAAGCTCGATGATCTTATTCGGGACAGAATCAACTCTGCGTCATTCCTGGCGGCGGACATAACTTACCCAAACCACAATGTACTTTATGAAATAGGTTATGCGATTGCCGCAGACAAACCCGTTTTGCCGACTGTCAACGATGCAATCAAAGGTGCATCTGAAAACGTCCGTAGCGTTGGGTTGTTCGATACAACCGGTTACGCGACTTACTCGAACTCGACCGAGTTAGCCGAGAAACTGTCCAATTGGGAAACCGAAAGTTGGTCCAATCGCTACGGAAAGAAACGTGATTATGCTCAACCTCTGTTCATTTTAGACACCTATAAGAAGACTGATTTTCGAAACTGGATAATGCATGCCGTTGATGAATCCGAAGTAAACTACCGCCTATTTGATCCGGCAGAAGTTCCAAGACTAACTGCAGCACAAGCGTTTTCGGAAATTTCGGCTTCGGCCGGGGTGATTGTGCCCTTACTCTCTGACAACTTGGTGGACGCGGAGAGGCATAACTTACGGGCAGGTTTCATCTTGGGTCTCGCTCACGGGAGTGGAATAGAAACTCTTGCGATTCAATACGAAAACGGACCCGCTCCACTAGACTATCGGGACTTTGTGAAAAACTCGGCGAGTAGAGTCGAGACGCTGCGACATGTATCAGAGTTTTGCCAAGAAACGCTCATTCGCAACCAAAGACCAGCGAACAAGGGCGTTAGGCTTCCGCAAAGCCTTCTAGCAAAAATTGATTTGGGTTCATCCGCAGCAGAGAATGAATCTCAGCAGTTAGGTCAGTACTTTGTTGAGACAGCCGAGTACGCCCGGGCGTTGAGGGCTGAAGGCGCCGTAGTAGTTGGCCGAAAGGGTTCAGGTAAGTCGGCTGTGTATTTGCAAGTGGCTGAACATCATCGTGATGCTTATCCCACTCAATGTGTTGTCGATTTGAGACCTGCATCGCATGACCTTAGTGAAATGCGGGAAGCGTTGACGAGCGTTATGACTGCCGGTGTTTTTGACCATACGATCGCTGCCTTTTGGCAGTACATCATGTATCTTGAAGTACTTCTGAAACTTCGGGAGCTGGTGCTCCCAAAGTCAAAAAACAACTATGATCTTCAGCTTCGAATTGCCGACATTGAAGACCGCTTTCAGTTGAATGACACAGTAGTGTCTGGAGACTTTACCTCACGCCTCAAAAGCGCCGTTGATGAAGTAGTCAGGAAAGTCACCGCCAGCAATAATGTGGAGACGTTGCGAAGCGAGCTTACAAATCTGATGTTTGTTGAGCCAATTCCGGCGTTGAGAGACGCGGTGGTCGAATTAAGTGAGCACTGTTCGACTATTCATGTTCTCATCGATGACTTGGACAAAGGTTGGCCACCACGTAGGGTCGAGAGCCAAGACGTTACTATGGTGAAGCATCTAATTGAAACGCTGAATCGTATTCGTCGCGACCTGGCTAAGCGCGATGTTGATTTTTATCACCTGCTATTTCTCAGAAGCGACATTTATGAAAAACTGGTGGAGCTGACTTCAGACCGAGGGAAATACAATGTCGTAAACGTCGATTGGTCAGACCCTGAGCAACTACGCCATCTGGTGAATGTTCGGGTTGCTACGTCTGTTCAATCCGATGAAATCAACGCCGCTTGGGCATCTTTCAACCCGCCAATGAACTCTGGCGATGCGATGGAAAGGCTAATTTCATCGTCTTTGATGAGGCCTCGATTCTTGATCGACTTGTGCGAAAGGACACTGTCCTTTGCTATAAACCGGGGTCACCAAGCTGTTGAAACCGACGACGTCAACGACGCAATTGAGCAAATGTCTCTCTACTTGGTTTCCGATTTTGGATACGAAATGCGGGACATAGCGGGAACACCAGAAGACATATTCTACCGCTTCATTGGTACAGCCGAACGACTCAGTGAAAGTGACCTAGAAGATATTTTGTCTTTTGATGAATTGGGCATTGGCGTTGAGGAAACAATAGATTTGCTTCTTTGGTACGGCTTTCTGGGGATTAGCACGCAAAACGGAAAGGCTGTGTTCATCTATGACCGCGCTTACGATTTCCGCAGGCTGGAGGCAGAAAGGCGCGCTGCTGGAAAGCGCCTAACGTACGTAGTGAACCCGGCGTTCATGAGCGGTTTGTAGACTGAGTGGGTTCCTGAGCTGGCCCATCAAACTGATGGTCGAAGAACATTCTCCAAGACTTCGCAGTGTCACGGCGAGATTTCCCAAGGTAGGATGGATCTAGTTAACTAGACTTGGAGGGGAACTGTACGAGATCGTTAAAGTAACAGACCATTTTCTCTTTGCCGTCCAAGTACCCGAAAAGGCAGCTTGGGTACTTTCAATGATGTTTGAGCGAAAGACAGGCAACGTTTGGCACTCCACGCTTAGGCGAGCGTGCAAAGACTCCGAATGCAATGAAGCGGAAGGTCGCTCGGCGTCCGTATCGGCCACTTGTCGCGCCTCAGTCTTTTAACCTCCTACCTAGGCGTTAAATGAAACCGGGAACCGGTTTCATCGCCACTCGCTACGCGTGAAAGCAAGACGGTGTTATAGGTTGGCCATGATTGCTTGCTTAATTTAGTCATGTTCAAACTTGCTCAAGGGTCCTTGGAAAAGATGGCAGCTGAATGGTCCAAGCCATGACTAGGGACCCGGTCGTCACGATTTTGCAGTCAATCAGAAACCGAGCGATGCTCGCTTCGACTATTTCAGCAAAAACACTGCAGCCTATTTACTTGATTGTTTAGCGTAGGTGTTCTCCAACCCAAATTCATCACACAGTTCTTGCCACTTTTTCTGCTTCTCAGGATCATTGAGCCATTCATCAAATTCCCGTTTGTCCGTCTCGACTTTCTCCTGAGCCCTTCGCTTTTCTTCTTCTTTTTTTCTTGCCGTTTGCTCATGAACGTACCTGTTGTATTCGCTTAGGCCTTCATTAAAATCCTTAAGTCCCTTCGAAAGCGCACCGAAAACTGATTTGGGACGAAACTCTCGGTTCAATTCAGCCTTTTTTTCTCGGTTTCTTGATTGGAGTATCTCGCAAGCTTCCTTCACTCTTAGTGTCGCTTCCTGCGGAACATAGAGAGGGTATTTTGCTGGAATTCTGAGAACTTGATAGCCTTCAGACACAAGGTCAGCATCTCGTTCGGCGTCTCGTTTTTTAGCCTCAGGAGAGGAATGGTAAGCAGCGCCATCAATTTCGACGATCAGCCGATCATTGACCAAAAAGTCCAGTCGATATCGGGCCACTGGCACTTGAAGGTTTAGCTGAATGCCTGATCCAATCAGGTTTCCGTTCTTGGGCTTGAGGTCGAACTCATCGATCATCGCGTCAAGGAACGCTCTTTCTGCGGGTGATTCACAATACGCATGAAAGGACCCGCGCCAGTTCGTATCCGTTCCGGTCAAATGCTGAAGCCTCTCGTGTCGGTCATGTTTCGACGGAACCAAGTCGAAGAAAACCGAACCGCCAATGATAGCCGCAACTGCCCAAAAAAGCGGAAAAATAAACCCAAAAAGCAAGAAAACGAGCGCCAAACCAATGCGAAGTGAAACGTGTGTGGTTTTAAACTGTTTTGGGGTCATTTTAATGTCCTTGATCGCAATAGCTTCGTATCTGTCAGGAAATAATGGAAAAAATTTGGCAATTGAGAGTACTGATGACGTAAGTCTCCAATCTCTCGACCTGACTCGTCGAAACATATCTTGAAAATTTGATCTCCGGCGTCACAGCGCCTTCGACGCTGTCGTCACTTCACTTTCAGATCAGCGTGGTGTTAGCGCGGCGCAAGGGGATTTTCATGACCCAAACAGATACATCAAAGTTCAACTATCGCCGTGGCTTCTTTAGATTGTGGGCTTTGCTGACCGTTCTTTGGATCGCGTTTATGTTTCTTAGCTTTTGCGAGATGGACATTGGGCTTTTTGATCAGAAAAAGGGCTCTCCTGTGCGGGGATACTTGGACCCCACCGCTGAATCTCAGCGCAAGCCTTGGTGACACTTTTTAGCAAGAAGAGACATGTCTTGTGCCTGTTTCACTTACCTTTTTGGGCAAATTTTGGGCAACTTTGAATTTTACCCCCTTTTTGTTCAAAGTCGGCGCAACGAAATACAGGCTCAATCACGCCGTATAAGATACTGCAATTATTTTGAAATTTAAGATTGGAAGATGGTACCGCCTCCCTGGCTTGAACAGGGGACCTCTGGATCCACAATCCAGCGCTCTAACCAACTGAGCTAAGGCGGCACTTGTGAGGGGCGATGTACCGAACACGCCACGGGAATGCAAGAGGATTAAAGCCTAATTTTCCAGCTTTGTTCGACAAGGTCGACACCGAAAGAATGCACCGGCTTGCTGTCCACCAGCTGCCATCCGGTGGACCGGTATAAGGCGCAGGCGGCCTTGTGGCTTTCATGCGTCCATAGCTGCATTTGATGGTATCCCGCTGCCTTGGCAAAGCCCATACAGGTACTCAGAAGCCGCTTTCCCACCCCCAGACCGCGCGCCTCGGGCACAAGAAGAAAAAGGCGCAGTTTTGCGGTCTGCGTGTCCAGTTTGACGCAAAAGATACTCCCCAGTCT
This sequence comes from Ruegeria sp. BG9, assembly GCF_056538305.1. NCBI lineage: Bacteria > Pseudomonadati > Pseudomonadota > Alphaproteobacteria > Rhodobacterales > Roseobacteraceae > Ruegeria > Ruegeria sp. BG9. Next base: position 166,447 of record NZ_JBQFSY010000003.1, on the reverse strand, counting down.
TTGGCCTTCTGCCTCGGCGATCCAGCCCTTCTCACACGCTGGGTCATGATCGGCAATAAAACCATCCAGAATGCGCGCGACCAGCGGGGCGAAGCTGTCATCAAACCCCTCATCGCGAGCATAGAGGGTTCCATGGCGCTCGACCAACCAAGGCGCATCCTGGGGCTGAAAGGGTCTGATCCTTACATTCTCCATACCGTATCAGAGCGCAAAGGCGGGTTGATTCTCAACCCCGTGCGCGCTAGCAGGAACGCTCAGTCCCCGGAGGCGAGTATGGGTATCAACACCGAACGCGACATTCAGGCCAACCTTCAGATCGGCCCTACCGATCAGGGTATGGTACGTCTGTTTATCGAGGCCGACGGCCTTGAGATTCCGATGGATTTCGATCCCGAGGAAGCCGAAGAGATCGCAGATGAGCTGCGTGCCGCCGCACAAGCTGCCCTAGCCGTCAAAGGCTGATCTGCGTTACAGCCGCGGGTCGCGCAACGCCTGCAATCGACGTGCAGCATCTGTGGCGAATTTCTGGATCATCTTTTTACGCCGGGCCGGAGACAGCTTGTCCTCGGGTGCCATGCGAATGATCTCGGCATCATAAGCATCCGCGATGATCAGACCGGTTTCCTGAGGCAAAAGGTCCGTTGGGAACTCGGTATCGACAGCCCAAAAGAATCGGTCACACCACTCCAGATAGCCTTGCCACTTCGAATCTGACTGATAGTCGGCACGGCTGGATTTGCACTCGATCACCCAAAGCTCGCCCTTTGGACCTAGCCCCATCACATCAACGCGCAGCCCGCGCGCCGGCATAAATTCTTCAACGGAAACAAAACCGTGGGCGGTGAGATGGCGCGCGACGCCGCGCGCAAGTTTCTGTCCAGGCTGTAAATCCAGTGTCATGCTGAGAATGTGAACAATTAGTGAACAAAAGTAAAGTCTTCGCTCAACACTTGACATGATACCATTTGGTATCTCAATAATATGATACCAAATGGTATCTTTACCGGGGAGACGAATGCAGACCCTAACCCAAAACGCGTTCCGTGCGCTGGCAGACCCAACCCGTCGGGACATCATCAAACTGCTTGCCTCGCAGGACATGACGATCGGGCAGCTGACGAACCGGTTCGACATGACGAGGGCTGCCGTCAAAAAGCACCTGACGGTCTTGTCTGATGGCGGGCTTATTACGGTGGAAGCACGCGGCAGAGAACGCATCAACCGCATTGAACCTCAGGGCATGGCCCCGATCTTGGATTGGCTCAGCTACTTTGACCAGTTCTGGGATGAACGCCTCAACTCTCTTAAGGAAGCTATTGAAAGGAAAAAAGAATGACGAATGCCGTATTGCAAAAAACGATTTTTCTACGGGCCGATCCAGATGCCGTCTGGGCCTATCTGACTGAGCCCGAACGGTTGGCAGAGTGGTTTCACAAGCCGGAACGCACGCTGACCAAGGGAAGCAAACTGCAAATGTTCGGAACCAACAGCGGCGACCTGCTGATCTGGGGCGAGGTACGGGAAGCACGTGCCCCTGAATATCTTGAGTACACATTCACTGTGAAACCAATGGGAGACGCGGTCAGTCTAGTCAAATGGACGTTGACCCCCGTCGCAGGCGGTACGAAGCTCAGCCTTCAACATGAAGGCCTGCCTCAGGGCGCGGATGCGTTTGACCTAATTCTTGCGCTCGACAATGGCTGGGATGAGCATTTCGGCAAGATGCGTACAGCGCTGCACGAAACTGTTGATGCCTGACCCCTTGTGTAAACCCGCCGGACGCCCTACGTAGGCGCTTGGCGGGTTCTGCCCTTCTTGTGACTGGTAGCATTCTGGTGGCCTTAAGCAATTCCGAGGGGGCTGGCTCTGTTCAGGTCCTGGCCTGATTACCTGGCGCCCACCTGTACATACAGGTCCTCGGGAATCACACCGCACGGTTGACTGGTGGTCCCGCCACACTTTCCCTGAAATTCAGCGCTCTGCGCGGGCTTCCTGCTTGGCCAATGCTGGCTTGAAGCTGTCGACCACAGGCGAGCCGCGACGTGGGCCGCCGGGTTTTTCTGCCATGCTCATGATCTTGTAGCCGAACTGGACACCGGCAAACACGATCCCGTTCATGAACCAGATCATCACAAGCGCGACCAGACCGATTTCCGAGCTGGTGATCAAATGCCGGAGGTTTGCCACGTTAAATGCTAGAAGCACCCCTACAAACACGGCCGAGATAACGAAACCCCAGGCGACTTGCGTGATATACAGGCGGATCAGTTTGGGCATGGCGAACCTCATTGCGCTATGACATTCAGGTTAGCGCATGTTTGGTTCGAGTAAAGGCGTCAGAATGCCTCGGGCTGGGCCTCACGCGCCATGTGGTCCAGCACGGCGTTGACGAATTTCGGCTCTTTGCCTTCGGGAAAGAAGGCGCGCGCAACATCAACGAATTCGGTGATGACCACTTTGGGCGGCGTGTCGCTTTGGGTCAGCTCGGCCCCGGCGGCCCGGAACAGCGCCCGCAGGGTCGGGTCGATGCGTGAGATCGGCCATTTGGCGACCAGAGCGCGGTCTGTCATCTGGTCGATCGGTGCCTGATAGTTCACCGCATTGTCGACCAGCGACCGGAAGACGCTGATGTCGCCGTCCAGCATTTCTTCGCCTTCGTAGACGGCGCCGAACCGGTGATCCAGAAACTCATTTACGACCGCTTCGGTCGTCTGCCCTGATAGCTCCATCTGGAACAGTGCCTGCACGGCGTAAAGCCGGGCGGCGGATTTCATCAGGCGTTTCTGGTTGGCCGGTTTCGGCGCGTCTGTCTGGGTCATGCTGTCGTGGATCCGTTGCTGTCGCCCGCCACAAGGATGGACTCGGACGGCGGCTTGAAACCCACGCCCTTTTTGGAAGAGCCCCACTTACGGCTGAGTGCGATCAGATGCAAGGCCGCAGCGGCCGCTCCGCCACCTTTATTCATCTTTTCGGGATTTGCGCGGACTTCGGCCTGATCGTCATTCTCGACGGTCAGGATGCCATTGCCGATGCAAAGCCCCTGCAGGCCCATCAATTGGATCGCACGACTGGAGTCGTTGCAGACGGTCTCATAGTGTGTGGTCTCGCCGCGAATAACGCAGCCCAGCGCGACATAGCCGTCGAAGTCGCATTGACGATCAGCCATCGCGATAGCGGTTGGGATCTCAAGCGCGCCGGGTACTTCGACAATCTCACAGGTGCCGCCCGCCGCTTCGATCTCGGCCTTCGCGCCTGCGATCAGATTGTCGGCAATCGCGCGGTAGAACGGCGCCGCCACGATCAGCAGCTTCACCGGTTTGTCGAAACTGGGTGTCGGCAGAATGCCATGTTTGTCTTGTTCAGCCATGATCAGTCTTCCTTCAGGATCGGACGGGTGCCAACGATGGACAGCCCAAACGCGTCCAGCCCCAGATAAACGGTTTCGGGCGAGTCGGTCAGCAGGACCAGCTCTTGAATGCCCAGTTTAGAGAGGATCTGAGACCCCAGACCGGTTTGTTTGATCGTCCGCGGGCCTTCATCTTCGGCCGCATAGAGAGAGTTGCGCGGCTGGCGGAACAGACAGACGACCCCCCGGCCTTCTTCCGCGATCTTCTCCATCGCGCGCGGCAATTCACGAGAAGATTTCGGACCGAGGCCCAAGATATCCGGCGCTTCGTGCAGCGCGTGGGTGCGGGTCAGGACAGGCTTGGGCGTCGTGATGTCGCCTTTGATCATGACGACGTGTTCGATGCCGTGAAGCTGATCGGTGAACAGACGCATTTCCCATTCGCCGCCATATTCCGACAAGACCATCTCGCGCGAGGTTTCGACCACGAGGTTATCGTTGCGCGAGCGGTAGGTGATCAGGTCGCTGATCGTACCGATCTTCATGTCATGGGCTTTGGCGAACTCGACGAGATCGGGCAGGCGCGCCATGGTGCCGTCGGGCTTCATGATCTCACAGATCACGCCTGAGGGGTTCAGCCCGGCCAGACGCGAGATATCCACCGCAGCCTCGGTGTGGCCTGCACGGACCAGCACCCCACCCCGCTTGGCGCGCAAGGGGAAGATGTGACCCGGTGTTGCGATATGAGCCATCGTGTTCTGTTCATTGATCGCCGTTGCCACGGTCAGCGCGCGATCAGCGGCGGAAATACCGGTCGACACGCCCTCACGCGCTTCGATGGAAACCGTAAACGCCGTCTCGTGGCGGGAAGAGTTGTTCACCGCCATCATTGGCAGGGCCAGCGCCTCGACCCGTTCAGCCGTCATAGGCAGGCAGATCAACCCGCGCCCATGGGTTGCCATGAAGTTGATCGCCTCGGCATCGGCAAATTCTGCGGCAATGACCAGATCGCCTTCGTTTTCGCGATCTTCGTGATCAACGAGGATATACATCCGGCCCGCGCGGGCCTCTTCGATGATTTCCTCAATCGGGCTGATCGCGTTGCGCAGCTGGGCCTCGACCGGACCGGGGGTTTCAAAGCTCATGGGGCAGCCTTTCACAAGAGCAATTCTGCAAGGCGGGATAGACCACCCCGCATCCAAAAGCCAGAGCACAAACGGCCTTAGCGCGCTCAGACGCGACGTATTCTAACGCTCAGACGGTCTCGGCCAACCGGGCGACGTAGCGGGCGAGAGTGTCGATTTCCAGATTCACCCGATCCCCCACTGCGACGTCACCCCATGTGGTGACCTCTTTGGTGTGGGGGATGAAGTTGATGCCGAAATCGTAGCCCTCGACATCATTCACGGTCAGAGACGTCCCGTTCAACGCAACCGATCCTTTGGGCGCAATGAAACGCGCCAAATCCTTGGGCGCGCGCAAGGTGACCCGAGTGCTGTCACCTTCGTCGCGCAGATCGACAACTTCGGCGACGCCATCCACATGACCCGACACGATGTGACCGCCCAGTTCGTCGCCAACTTTCAACGCCCGCTCAAGGTTGACGCGCTTGCCGAGCGCCCAGTTGTTCAGGTTGGTTTTCGAGACGGTCTCGGCGCTGATCTGAACGTCATACCAATCATCGCCCAGCGCAATCACGGTCAGACAGACACCATCGCTTGCTATCGAGGCGCCAATATCAATCGAGGCCGTGTCATAGCCCGTCTGGATGCGCGCACGCAGGTCGCCTTGCTGGTCCAGCTCGGTCACTGTTCCGATATCGGTCACGATTCCTGTAAACATTCCGTCAACCCTCGCGTTCTACCCTGTCTCAGACTATCAGGGCCGAGGTAAGCTGATCCGCGCCGCCCGGCAAGCCCAACCTTGCGGAGAAACCCTCAGGCGGGCATAGTTTCGACAAGAATATTGGCTAAATCGCGCAGATGCACCACCAAGAACAACACGCTGACCCTCGGGTCTTTCTGTTCCTGCAAGGCCCGCATGGCCCGTTTTTCAACGCGTTGGGCCGGATGCTGCGGGCCTCGGGGGCGCAAACATGGCGCGTTGGCTTCAACGCGGGCGATCAGGCGTTCTGGTTCGACAGGAAAAGCTACATCCCCTATCGCGACGCGCCAGAACACTGGCCCGAGGTGATGCAGGCGCTGATTGCCGAGAAACAGGTGACAGACATCGTTCTATACGGTGACACCCGCCCGATTCACGCAAACGCCGTCAGGATCGCCAAGACACGAGGCATCACCGTGCATGTGTTCGAGGAAGGCTACCTGCGCCCATGGTGGGTCACCTATGAGCGTGGCGGCTCAAACGGCAATTCGCGGCTGATGTCTCTGGATCTGGACCAGATGGCACAGGCACTGTCGCATTCGGGCGCACATTCCCCGCCACCGCCATCCCATTGGGGAGATATGCAACAACACATCTTCTACGGCGCGCTATACCACTGGTTCGTGCTGTTTCTGAACGGGCGATATCGCAATTTCAAACCGCACCGCGCGCTGCCAGTCTCGAAAGAGTTTCGGCTGTATTTCAAGCGCCTTATGCTGATGCCTTTCCACCGACTGCAACGAAGTCTAGCCACGGCACGGGTACGTAGCGGCGCCTTTCCCTATCACCTTGTGCTTTTGCAACTGGGTCATGACAGCTCGGTCCAGTCCCATTCGGAATATTCGGGGATGTGCGCTTTTTTAGAACAAATGATGGAGGGCTTCGCCAAAGGCGCCCCCGCACATCATCATCTGGTCATTAAGGAACATCCGCTTGAGAACCACCGCGAGCCCCTACGTCGACGTGTTCGGGATTTGGCGCTCAAACTCGGGATCAAAGGCCGGGTGCATTACGTCCCCGGCGGCAAACTGGCGAAACTGCTGGACGACGCCAGCTCGGCCGTGACCATCAACTCGACCGCAGGGCAGCAAGTGCTATGGCGCGGCATCCCCTTGCGGATTTTTGGCCGTGCCGTCTATGACAAACCGGAACTTGTGTCACAACAGGAGGTTAGCCGTTTTTTCGCCGCCCCTGAACTACCCGACATTGAGGCCTACCAGTTGTATCGACGATTTTTGTTGGAAACCAGTCAGGTTCCGGGCGGCTACTATTCACGGCGCGGACGTCGGCAATTGCTGCGCCGCGCTGTCGACATGATGCTGAGGGCTGATGATCCCTATCAGGCCATGCTGTCCGACGACGCGACCCCAGAGCCACAGTTGAAAATCGTTGAGTAGACCCGGCCATCCTTCTCTGGAAGTTGTGGCGATAAAAGAGTAGCTTGCCGAAAAACAAGTAGAACTGAGGTTATCGGCAGTGCATCGCTTTCCAATCCGTTGGGTACGGGGGGTCGCCCTTGTGACCTCACTCGTCATACTGAGTGCATGCCAGTTGCCCAAAGCGGGCCCAAACAAGAACGAGATTCTGGCCGGCTCAGTCAATAATGGCGGCAATGCGTTTGTGGTGGAAGTCGATGATCGCGTTTCACGGGCCACGTCATCCGTGCCTCAGTTTGGGTTCTCTTCGTCCTTTACTTCAGCCCCATCGCTGACCGCAGATACTGTGCGCCCAGGTGACGTTTTGGGCCTGACGATCTGGGAGAACGTCGATGACGGTCTGCTGGCTGGCGAAGTCGGTTCCTCGACCGCGCTGGAACAGGTTCAGGTCGATAGTGAAGGCTTCATTTTCGTCCCCTATGCGGGCCGTTTGCGTGCCGCCGGCAACACTCCGGAAGAGTTGCGCGGGTTGATCACGGATGAGTTGGAAGAGCAAACTCCTGACCCTCAGGTCGAAGTACGCCGCCTTGCCGGAGACGGGTCGACCGTTTCGCTGACTGGCACCATCGGCGCTCCTGGTATTTATCCAATCGAAAGACCAACCCGCACTCTGCTTGGCATGCTGTCTCAGGCTGGAGGGGTTTCAGTGGCCTCCGATATCGCACTGGTCACCCTGATCCGAGGCGATCAACGTGGGACAGTCTGGTACGAAGACCTATTCCGAAATCCCAAGCTGGATGTTGCGCTGCGCGGCGGTGACCGCATTCTGGTCGAGGAAGACAGCCGTTCCTATATCGCGCTTGGCGCAACTGGTGGGCAATCGCGCGTCGCCTTCGACAGTCAGGACCTGTCAGCGCTTGAGGCTCTGGCTCAGGTTGGCGGCTTGGTATCCGTCTCATCTGATCCAACCGGTATCTTCGTCCTACGCCGCGAACGTCAGGACATCGCCCGCCAAGTGATGGGCCGTTCCGATCTGCAGGGCGATCAGCGCATGATCTATCTGCTGAACCTGACCGCGCCCAATGGCCTGTTCATTGCGCGTGATTTCGTAATCCGCGACGACGATACAATCTACGTGACTGAAGCACCGTACGCGCAGTGGACAAAGTCGATCTCTCTGATCGCCGGGGGCCTAACGCCGGTCGCGAATGTCGCCACCCTGACCGGCAACTAAACCATGACCCTTGGGGACCCCACCGCAACTGGCGGGGCGCGGTCCCGGGCATTTGTCTACAATGGCGGGTTTCTGACCAACCGGCGCGTCCGGCGCATTCTATCCCTTTCGGGATATGACATCCGGCTGGGCCTGCCCCGACTCGAGGACACCGTTGCCATCTGGGGTGACAGCCCCACGGCCCATCGAGGGAGACGCATCGCTAAGGACCGGGGTACCCCTTTGCTGCGGGTCGAGGACGCCTTTCTAAGATCTCTCCACCCTGGTCGCCAGGGCGAGCCGCCTTTAGGCCTGCTTCTGGATCGCTCGGGCTTACACTTTGATCCAGCTCAACCGTCAGATCTGGAAACGCTTCTAGCGACACATCCGCTGGATGATACCGCGCTTCTGAACCGGGCGCGTGGCGCGATTGAGCGCTTGAAGGAATTGAACCTCAGCAAGTATTCCGCCTTCGACCCCGACGCGCCAATCCCCGACCCCGGCTATGTGCTGGTAGTTGATCAAACAGTCGGTGATGCTTCGGTCACGGCCAGCGCAGGGGATCGTGCCCGATTTCTTGAGATGCTGGTGATCGCGCAGGAAGAAAATCCAGGGATGCCGGTTCTGATCAAGACCCATCCCGAAACACTGGCTGGTCACCGCACCGGGCACTACACCGAGCAAGACCTCTCGGAACGCGTTTCCTTCGTTGCGGAAAACATCAGTCCTTGGCCGCTGTTGGACGGCGCGGTCAGTGTCTATACGCTCTCGTCGCAAATGGGGTTCGAGGCAATTCTCGCCGGTCACAAACCCCGCGTCTTCGGGCAGCCGTTCTATGCCGGCTGGGGTTTAACGCAGGACGAAAACCCCGTTCAACGCAGACAACGTAACCTGACGCGCGCGCAGCTCTTTGCTGCCGCGATGATGCTCTACCCCGTTTGGTATGATCCCTATCGGGACCAGTTGTGTGATCTAGAGGTCGTGCTGGATACGCTTGAGGCACAGACCCGTGCGTGGCGGCAAGACCGCTTGGGATGGACCGCGTCGGGTATGCGGATGTGGAAACGCAAGCACCTGCAAGCCATGTTCGGCCAGCACCAGAAGATACGGTTTTTGCCCTCGCCTCCGGCTTCATCCGCCCGCCCCCATATGGTCTGGGCTAATCAATCCCGAGAGGCCGAGGGTGTCACCCGTATCGAGGATGGCTTTCTCCGCTCACGCGGATTGGGGGCCGATCTTGTGCCGCCCCTGTCGCTGGTGACGGATGATCTGGGTATCTACTACGACCCGACCCAAACCAGCCGATTGGAAGAATGGATATCCAAGCGCGAAACTCTGCGTCCGGATCAGGAGTTCCGGGTTGAGCGGGTGATCTCGGCCCTCGTGTCCGAGGGGTTGAGCAAATACAACACCGGCGGCGCTGCGCCAGCTCTGCCCAAAGGTCACCGCATTTTGGTGCCGGGGCAGGTCGAGGATGACGCGTCTATCCTGTTGGGCACCAGCACCATCCGCACCAATCTGGACCTGCTGCGCGAAGTTCGGGCCGCTAATCCCGATGCCGTTGTGATCTACAAACCCCATCCGGATGTCGAGGCTGGCCTGCGCTCGGGCCAGATCGACGCTGAAGGGCTGGCGGATGTGATCGCGACTGAGACCGACCCGTCAACCTTGCTGTCCGAGGTGCAAGAGGTCTGGACCATGACCTCGCTTCTGGGGTTCGAGGCGCTATTGCGCGGCATTCCGGTGACCAGTTTTGGCGCGCCCTTCTATGCCGGTTGGGGCCTGACCACGGATCTTGGAAGTGTACCGGCCCGTCGCGGCGCACGCCCATCCCTGCTGGGTTTGGTGCATGCCAGCTTGATTGACTATCCCCGCTATCTGGACCCGGTTACCGGCGCGCCCTGCCCCGTCGAGGTCGCCATTGAACGGTTGGCACGGGGTCAGCCCCCCAAACGCGGGCCGCTGAATCGGGCCTGGTCAAAGCTACAGGGTGCTTTTTCCACCCATGCCCATCTCTGGCGACGCTAATGCGTTGTTCGGGCCCAACGGTGCAACACGTCGCCACCGACCGGGCGCGCCTCGATCAACTCGAACCGAGGGGCGCTGTCCAGTTTTTCCAGCCCTAATGCGCCAATCGCCGAAAGTCCCTCGGCGCCGATGGTCAAACCAGCAGTGAAACCGACAAGCTCATCGACCAGATCCTGCGCTAGCAACGACGCCGCTAAAGCCGAGCCGCCTTCGCAGAAAACACTTGTCAGACCTTCCTGGCCCAGCTGTTGCAACAGGTCGCGCGCATCAACCTGATGGTCGTGCAACGCGCATGGTAGCAACTTCGCGCCCAACCCTTCCCACGTGCGGGCGCGCTCGGCGTCGGGATGCGGACCATGACATAGCCAGACAGGTGTTTTTGAGGCCGTGCGTGCCAGTTGCCCCATTAAGGGCAGGTCCAGATGACGCGAGACAACCACGCGCGCCGGCTGACGCTCTATCCCTAGATCCCGAACTGTCAGCGAGGGGTCATCCGCGCGCGCTGTGCCAGCGCCAACCATGACCGCATCGTGTCGGGCGCGCATCGCGTGAACCTCGCGTCGCGCAGTTGATCCGGTGATCCACTGGCTATGTCCGGTTGACGTGGCAATCCGCCCGTCAAAACTGTTGGCCAGTTTTAACGTCACAAACGGACGGCCCTGTTCGGTTTTCAGAAAGAACCCGGCCAGATCACGCTCAGCCTCTTGCGCCAGAACGCCGGTTTCAACCTCGATCCCGGCCTCGCGAAGCATGGCGAAGCCCTGCCCGGAAACCCTAGGATCACTATCTTCGATCGCCGCAACAACGCGGGCCACGCCGGCCGAGATCAGCGCCTCGGCGCAAGGAGGTGTCTTGCCGTAGTGGGCGCAGGGTTCCAGCGAAACATAGGCCGTAGCCCCATTTGCCTGCGCGCCCGCTTGCGCCAAAGCCTCAGGCTCTGCATGGGGACGCCCGCCAGGTTGAGTCCACCCTCGCCCGACAATCCGACCGTCGCGCACGATAACGCACCCGACAGCTGGGTTGGGCCAGCACGACCCTTGACCGCGCCGACCCAAAGACAAAGCCAGCGCCATAAATCGCTTATCTGTTTCGCTCACTCGTCCGTCGAAGGCTGCGGCGGGCGCAGTTCGTGGACAAACTCCTCGAAATCATCGGCCGCCTGGAAATTCTTGTACACACTCGCAAAGCGAACATAGGCGACGGTATCGATCCGCGCCAGAGCTTCCATGACGATCTCACCAATTCTGTTGGACGGAATATCGGTGTCGCCCATGCTTTCCAGACGCCGCACAATACCCGAGATCATCTGATCAATCCGTTCAGGATCAACCGGGCGTTTCTGCATCGAGATACGGATCGAACGTTCCAGCTTGTCGCGGTCAAAATCTTCGCGTTTTCCGTTGGTTTTGATCACCACCAGATCGCGCAACTGAACCCGTTCATAGGTCGTAAAACGCCCTCCGCAGGCAGGGCAAAACCGACGTCGGCGTATCGCAACGTGATCCTCTGCCGGGCGTGAATCTTTCACCTGAGTGTCGATATTTCCGCAAAACGGGCAGCGCATCCGCCGTCTCCTCGTCCCTAGCTGGCCTCTTTTGTAAGCACTTTGGCTTACTTATCCACAACTATAGGGCAGCCGCTAGGATTTGGGTAGTCGGAAATTTGCACCCCAAAATAAAGGGTCAGGACAGATGTGCCGCGACCAGCCGTCGATGTGGGGCGCGGCGGTGTTCAAACAGGTAAATCCCCTGCCAAGTTCCCAAAACCATCCGCCCCTGACGGACGGGGATAGACAAGGAAACCGGCATCATCGCCGCCTTGATATGGGCAGGCATGTCATCCGGCCCTTCATAGGTATGGCGCAAGTAAGTCATTGAGGGATGATCGGACGGAGGCACAAGACGCTCAAAAAACGCATGCAAATCCGTCTGCACCTCGGGGTCTGCGTTCTCTTGCACCAGCAAAGAACAGGAGGTGTGCCTGACGAACAACGTCAGGACACCATCCCGTTCAAGGGAATTAAGCCATTCTGCAATCTGGGACGTGAATTCGTACAAGCCGGGTCCATTGGTCTGGAGCGCGAATTCCGTCTGCATTGCGTTTTGGCCTTTGCTTTAGTTGTTAGAAAATCTGCCGGCGACCGCACCGCGCATTTGCACCCTGCACGGATATGCTGGAGCCGACAACGAAGGGGCCCTGTACGCCACCGGTTTGTGCCGGAGCATCAGCCGGAGGCGGTTTCAGCGAAAACTGAACCGCTGTTACACGCCCAGTTGTTACACTAGGTCCATAGCCGCGCAACACATAGATGGGGTCCTGCCAACCTGCACCAAGGCTGCGGCGCGCGAAATCTGCCGCCTCGCACCAATACCCGTCTGTGTCATCCCGTGTACGGGGAATGACTTCAAAGTCGGTGCTATTGATTGCATTGGCTTGAAAACCCAAACGTGCCGCGTCCACCGTCACCGGAACGCTCAGGGCAAACACCGCCAAAGCGGCGCAATATTGTAACTGTTTCATAATACTCTTTCCTCACTTGCTGCTCCCCTTAGTTTAGAGGTCATCGCGTCCGCGGAAAGCAGGTCTCACAATCATTTCAACCAACTTGCGCCTTACCGTGAAGCGGCGTGAGCCAGCCGTGGTAGCGGATCAGCAATCCCAATCCCGGCATCGAGGCCGCTACATCAAACCGAAAACGCCCCAAACCATCCTGCCATTCACTGGTTGACGATTGCGGCAGCAAAAACTGAGGGAGCGGCACGCCGAAAACCGTCAGGCGATGGATATGAACCTCCAGCCCTTGTTTCGACGCCGCAGGCCTTAGCCAGACCGAAAGCGGCCCGAAACGCTCATGAACATGGCCCGTTTTTGCGTCAAACCTCAGCTCTGACGTCGTTTTGTGCCCCCCAAAGTCTCGCAGCCAGCTGTGGTCTTCATCCTGATTTTGGGTCACCAGTCGAACGGGCACATGCCGGCCTGCAGGGGGAAACCGCCCCAATTTAAGCGCGAGTTGAATGAGAATGCCTTGGCCACGTTCGATATCGCATTCGCCGACATATTCACCCGGCTTGAGATGCAGGTCTCGCACAGATTGGGGCAGAACACTTGGGTCCGCCAAAGCCTGAAGAAACGGATCCGTCACGCGTCAAACCCCTGCTCGGCCAAACGCTCAAGGAGAGCAGCATCCGGCATCATACAGGTATCGTACCGACCGAAAAGAGCATACCGATTTCGAGCGATCGAGAAATACAGCAGGTCTTTCACACCGCTCGGCAGGAACCGCACAAGTGACAACAACGGCCATAACGCCGGCAGCGCACGCATGGCTTCTGCTAAGGCATCAAGGCATTGAAAAACCTTACCATCTACGATCACGAGGTTGGTTTCAAAATCTGTAACGGGCAGATTCAGCGCCTTGTACATCCTTTGACCAAGCGGAGACTGCGCTGTTGCAAACTCAAAGCGTCGGGTTTTGTCGCGTTTCAGCATGAACCGGAAAAAGCCTGAGCACAGAACGCATTCTCCGTCAAAGACGATCAGGTTGCGTCCGTCGAACAGATCGGTTGTGTCAATCCCTGCCATGGCGCCGCTAACTATCCAAGCTTGCACAAACAGCGTGACATAGGGCTACTATGTGGACAATGCGACAAGAAGGGAGGTGTGCCGGGGAACCCGGTGACCGGTTGGTAAGACCGGCGGTGGCTCTGACCTCATCCCCAACAAGGTACTGACCCGGCAACGAAAAGGATATAGGCAGGAAAGACTGACCAGGCTTGTTGCCAGCTGCCAAATCCATTCGAATTTCTGACAGAAAAGCAGTATGCTGGGACGGCCCCGGTCCAGAGAAAGGAAGGCTTCGCTGCGATGAATGTGGATATTGACCGCCTTCACTTTCTGCGCGAGGCGCTCGACGCGCGATTGGAAAAACGGAGCACCCTGGAGGTGCTGGATCGCAGCGGACTTGGCCCGCGGGATCTGCCGGAGGATGCGACCTCCTTTTGCGCCCACAAAGAGGCGCTGTTTGTCCGCTATGCCTGCGACGCTCTGAACGATATCACCTTTGCGGCAAGTGTCGGGCTTGGCGTCACGTCCTCATCGACCTTGACGGCCTACATCAGCAAATACTCACGAGACCTGGAGCAGGTGATTGAAAACACGTCTCATTTCCACGACATGATCGACCCTGCTATCGCCTTCAGCCTGCGGGTTTCGGGGAATTTCGCCGCGTTAGAGGCCCGGTGGAAAGACGCCAGCTTTGCTCGCTATCACCGCCGAACTGAGTTCTTGATGTTTGCCGCCGTCGCCCGAATGCGCAACCTGACACAGACCGATTTCCACCCTATTGAAATCCGTTTTCAGCATGAGGTTGGGGATCATACCCATGCCTTCCAGCAACTGGCAGGTTTTCCGGTTGTCTTCGGCTCCGAAAGCCTTGAGATCGTCCTGTCCCCGGCCTCGCTGAAACTGCCCGTCCCGACTTACGACCCCAGCCTGCGCGCCCATCTACTAGAATACGGGGAACGCGTTCTGGCCGAGCGTCGCTTGCCGAAGCAATTGACTCGCGCCAAGGTCGAAGGGCTGATCACCCGCTCACTGCCGGGCAAAATCCTCAGCGCAGATGATGTCGCGGCAAAACTCGGAATGAGCGCCCGCACCTTTGCCCGCCGGTTGCAAAGCGAAGGCACCAGCTACCGCGACATCACCGAGGATCTACGCTGCGATCTGGCCCAGACCTTCATCACCAATGGAATGAACCTGTCCGAGATCGCTTATTCTCTGGGATACGCCGATCAATCCGCGTTTTCCACGGCGTTCAAGCGTTGGACAGGTCAACCGCCGAGCGCCTTCAAAACGCGGGTCAAACATCCACTGACGCTTGGAAGCCGGGGGTCATCAGCTTAGCCGCCTCGCCCCGGCCCGCCCCATGAGTGGACCATACGGATATAGAAACGGACACGCCACAACACATGTGAAGTCGCGCCAATGTGTTTGACAAATCTGCCAATGTGAACGGTGAAACGAAAAAAGGCGCCTCTGTTCGGGGCGCCTTTGATCTTACTGATCCAGGAAGGACCGCAGTTTCCGCGATCTGCTTGGATGCTTCAGCTTCCGCAGGGCTTTCGCCTCGATCTGACGGATACGTTCGCGGGTCACGCTGAACTGCTGACCAACCTCTTCCAGAGTGTGGTCGGTGTTCATGCCGATGCCGAAACGCATCCGCAGAACCCGCTCCTCACGCGGGGTGAGAGAGGCCAGAACCCGGGTCGTAGTTTCCTTGAGGTTTTCCTGAATGGCGCTGTCCAGCGGCAGCACTGCATTCTTGTCCTCAATGAAATCACCCAGCTGGCTGTCTTCCTCGTCGCCGATTGGCGTCTCAAGGCTGATCGGCTCCTTGGCGATCTTCATCACCTTGCGCACTTTCTCAAGCGGCATCTGCAGTTTTTCGGCCAGTTCTTCCGGCGTCGGTTCACGACCGATTTCGTGCAGCATCTGACGACCGGTCCGGACAAGCTTGTTGATCGTTTCGATCATGTGGACCGGAATACGGATCGTCCGCGCCTGATCCGCGATCGAGCGTGTGATCGCTTGACGGATCCACCAGGTCGCATAAGTCGAGAACTTGTAGCCGCGGCGGTATTCGAACTTGTCCACCGCCTTCATCAGACCGATGTTACCTTCTTGAATAAGATCAAGGAATTGAAGGCCACGGTTCGTGTACTTTTTGGCGATCGAGATTACCAGACGCAAGTTGGCTTCGACCATTTCCTTTTTGGCCTGACGGGCTTCTTTCTCGCCCTTCTGAACCTGTTGCACGATGCGACGGAATTCGCTGATATCCAGACCGACATATTGACCGACCTGAGCCATATCACTGCGCAGTTCCTCAACCTTGTCGGTCGAGCGTTCAATGAACATCTGCCAGCCCCGGCCTGGCTTTTCAGCCATATCGGTCAGCCAGTTCGGGTCCAGTTCACGCCCGCGATAGGCGTCAATGAACTCCCGACGGTTGATCCGGGCTTGGTCGGCCAGTTTCACCATCGAACTGTCCAGAGACATGACGCGGCGGTTGATGCCATAGAGCTGGTCGATCAGCGCCTCAATCCGGTTGTTGTGCAGGTGAAGACCGTTCACCAGTTCAACAATCTCAGCGCGCAGCTTCTGATAGGTCTCTTCGTCTTTTTCACTGAACGAGCCATCTTCGTTCAAAGTGGCCGAAATCCGGCTGTCCTGCATCTCGGACAGCATCGAGAAATCGGTCGAGATCCGTTCAAGCGTGGTTAGAACCTGATCCTTGAGGGCGGCTTCCATCGCGGCCAGCGACATGTTGGCCTGATCGTCCTCGTCATCATCATCGTCATTGCTCAGCGGGTTGCCATCGGCATCCAACTCGGGGCCGGTGTTTTTGGCGGGTTTGGCCGATTGCACGGCCGAGGTATCGACGACCGGCTCTTGCACGTCACCATCTTCGTCCATCTGGTTGCCAAAGGTGGTTTCCAGATCAATGACGTCGCGCAGAAGAATGTCTTCAGACAGAAGTTCGTCATGCCAGATGGTGATCGCCTGGAAGGTCAGAGGGCTTTCGCACAGACCCGCAATCATCGTGTTCCGGCCCGCTTCGATCCGCTTGGCGATAGCGATCTCGCCCTCACGGCTCAGCAGTTCGACCGAACCCATCTCACGCAGATACATACGCACGGGGTCGTCGGTGCGGTCCAGCTTTTCGGTCGCGGCACCGGCCAGAGCCACCTCACGGTTGTTGTCCGTGGTGGTCAGTTCGGTCGAACCTTTGTTTTCTTCTTCCTCGGCCTCTTCATCTTCGATGATGTTGATGCCCATCTCGGACAGCATCGACATAACGTCTTCGATCTGTTCCGAGCTGACCTGATCAGGCGGCAGAACCTGATTGAGCTGGTCGTAAGTGATGTAACCTTTCTCGCGGGCCTCGGCGATCATCTTCTTGACCTGGGCCTGGCTCATGTCCAGCGAGATTTCCTGTTCCTGCTCGTCTGACTTGCGATCTTCTGACGTGTCTTTGGCGGCCATTCAATGCTCCTGCAGGGATGGGTGATTCGTTTGATCCGAATCATTAGCGCGTGAAACTGATTCGGCCACCCGTTTACCTGTTTTTCTTTTCCAGTGCTTTACGAAAACATCACTTCAGCGACGTTTCCGTTCGAAATTGATCCCGGACATGATTGCCTTGAACGCATCCTTTTCGTCGCGATTGATTCGCGCGCCATTGTCGGCAATGTCGAAAACGGCCCTGTCTTCATTCTGGCTGCGGCTTGTACGGTTACGCTCTTCGGCGGCTTGCGCCAGCCGATATGTCAACGCCTCATCGGCCAGATCAGACAGTTCCTCTGCGGCTTCGGCAATCTCAGCATCCAACCCCCGGAGCGCTTTGATTTTCGCGAGTTCCTCGGCCAGTGTCATCTCAGCCTTTTCAACGTCGCCTGGTTTGAACACACAGGGGATCACTGCGACATGGCGAAGGCTCAGCAGATTTTCAAGGGGTTCGGCCCCCAAAGTTTCAACGATGTGATCCCTCAGGTTTTCAGGGTCATCAATCGCATGGCGCAAAATGGCATGACGCAGAGCAGCATGATCAGCATCGTGACAATCCATCTCTTCCAACTGCGCCTCGAACTGGACCACGACCTGCGGGTTCAGAATCGCAATGGCCAGAATCGCGGCTTCGCGCAGATGGATGTCCGCATTGTCCGAAGACGCCAGGAACGAGGCCCGCGCACCCGCCGTCGCAGGCTGTTTCTGCGGCTGCCACTTCCCTTTTGGTTGCCACGCACGGTTTTGTGACTGTCTCTGCGGCCGAAACAATTGCCAGCGCAGATCCTTGATCTCTTGCCCGTAGTGGGACCGGATCGAGGGGTCACGGATCTGCTTGATCTTGTCGCGCAACACCTTGTCGAGCGCGGCTTTGCGTTCAGGGCTGTCAAAAACCTTGCCCTCAGTCTCGCGCTGCCAAAGCAACTTCACCATCGGGATGGCCCCGTCCAGCACGGCCTGTACAGCCCCCGCCCCGTCGGCCCGTAGCAGATCATCCGGGTCTTTTCCTTCGGGCATCAGCGCAAAGCGCAGGGACTTTCCGGCCTCAAGTAGAGGCAAGGCCAGATCAACGGCCCGCATCGCCGCGCGCAGGCCCGCGGTGTCGCCATCCAGCGCAATGATCGGCTCATTCGAAATCCGCCAGAGCAGCTGCAACTGATGTTCAGTAATCGCCGTCCCAAGCGGAGCGACCGACGCGCCGAACCCGGCCTCGGCCAGCGCGATAACATCCATATAGCCCTCGGCCACGATCAGCGGCTGCCCCTTCCCGGCCGCCTGCCGCGCAGGCCCATGATTATATAAGCTGCGGCCCTTATCGAACAACTCGGTCTCGGGTGAGTTCAGGTATTTGGCGTTGTCATTCGGGTCCATCGCCCGACCGCCGAATGCGATACACCGACCGCGCGGATCACGGATTGGGAACATGATCCGGTTGCGGAACGTGTCATATGGCTTCTTGCCCTTGTTCGACGGCTTAGCCAGACCCGCCCCAAGGATCAGATCTTCGGCCACGTTCTTGCCGGTCAGATGATCCCACAGCGCCTGCCAGCCGTCCGGGGCAAAGCCGATCTCCCATCGCTCCAACGCCTTGGCGTCCAAACCCCGACGGGCCAGATAGTCGCGCGCCGCACTGCCCGCCCCAGTCTTGAGTTGCAGGCGAAAGAACTGAACCGCCTGCTCCATCACCTCGGCCAGTTGCGTGCGGCGGTCTTGTTTTTCCTGCGCTTTCGGGTCGCGCGCGGGCATCGGCATGCCAGCTTCGCGCGCCAGAATTTCTACCGCCTCCATGAAGGAAACGTTTTCCGTTTCCTGTACGAAAGTAAACGCGTTGCCTTTGGCATGACAGCCAAAGCAGTAGTAGAACCCCTTTTGGTCATCCACATGAAAAGACGCCGTTTTTTCGTGGTGAAACGGGCACGGCGCCCACATGTCCCCCTTGCCCTGATTGGATTTTCTCTGATCCCACATGACTTTACGCCCAACAACCTGAGACAGGCTCAGCCGGGTGCGCAGCTCATCGAGAAATCCGGGGGGCAATGACATGGCTCAAACCTGCCAGAAATGAAAACGCGCGCCAAGGGGATGACGCGCGGTTGTCCACAGGGAAATTTCTGAGTTGTGGATTATTGCTGCAAACACAGCTCGAGCCACGCCGCACCAAGATCCTTTTTGCGCACGTCGCGCATCTTTTGCTCATAGACCCAGGGCGTGATCAACGGGATCGCCGCGTTATAGTTCTCGGGCCATGTGGGGCTGGTTTCAGCCACCGCCTGCACAACATCGCGCTCTTTCACCTTGTCCAGACGCGCTTTCTGGATCGCGGCCACCACATCGGCCTGATACTGGCAGCTTTGTTCCTTGGTTTCGGCGGCGGCCAGAGGCGTTGCAAGCAAGGCTGCAGCGATGGCGATACGCAACATTGAGGTCTCCCGGATTCGTTTGTCTGCGCGCAGCTTACCTGCCAGCGCCGTTTTCGCAATCGACGAGCAGAATTCAGTTTGCGCACGGGGCAGAAAAGCCACCCCATGCGCCAAGTCTCAAAGGCCTTTGGCCCTGTAGCTTTTGGCCACGCGATCAATTGCAACGATATAGGCGGCTGTGCGCAGATCCTCGACATCGTCGCGGCTGTGCCAAACCTCGCGCATGGACTGGTAAGCGATCCGCATCGTGTCATCGAGGCCTGAGCGCACCAGCTCCAGCTCATCCGCGCCTTTGAGGTACTTGGCCTTGAAGTCCGGCGACATTGACCAGGCATCGCCCAGATAACGATCCAGCCGTTCAAGCTCGCTTACGATCAACTCATGCCGTGCCTCTTCTTGACGGCGCTGCATGCGACCAAATCGAATGTGGCTGAGGTTCTTCACCCATTCGAAATACGAGACCGTCACACCGCCCGCATTAGCATACATATCAGGAATGATGACGGTGCCCTTCTTACGCAGAATTTCATCTGCACCCGCGGTCACCGGTCCATTCGCGGCCTCGATGATCAGCGGCGCCTTGATCCTGTCGGCATTGTCCAGATTGATGACACCTTCAAGAGCCGCCGGGATCAGGATGTCGCAGTCTGCCTCAAGCACCGAAGCGCCATCAGTTGAGTGGGTCGCGTCCGGGAAATCCTTCACGCCACCATGTTTGACGATCCAGTTGCGCACCGCCTCAACGTCGATACCGTCCGGGTTATACAGCGCGCCGTCCCATTCGATGATCCCGATAATACGCGATCCGTCTTCCTCAGCGAGGAACTTGGCCGCGTGGTAGCCCACGTTGCCCAATCCCTGTACAACGACACGCTTGCCGTCCAACTTGCCGGACAAACCGGCCTTGGCGATGTCCTCAGGGTGGCGGAAGAACTCGCGCAGTGCATATTGGATGCCCCGCCCTGTCGCCTCGACCCGCCCGGCAATGCCGCCTGCGTTCAACGGTTTGCCCGTCACACAAGCGCGTGCGTTGATGTCGGTGGTGTTCATCCGTGCGTATTGGTCAGCCATCCAGGCCATCTCGCGCTCACCCGTACCCATGTCAGGGGCCGGAACGTTTTGCGATGGATTGATCAGATCGCGCTTCGCCAGCTCATAGGCAAAGCGTCGAGTGATCTGCTCCATCTCGTGTTCTTCGTATTTGCGCGGATCAATGCACAGCCCGCCTTTCGAGCCGCCAAAAGGCGTCTCAACCAAGGCGCATTTGTAGGTCATCAGCGCAGCAAGCGCCTCAACCTCGTCCTGGTTCACCGCCAAGGCATAACGGATACCGCCCTTGACCGGCTCCATATGCTCGGAATGGACGGAACGGTAGCCGGTGAAAGTGTGAATCTCACCGCGCAAACGCACCCCGAAACGAACCGTGTAGGTGGCGTTGCAGACCCGGATTTTCTGCTCAAGACCAGGCGGCAGATCCATCAGGGACGCCGCCCTGTTGAACATCAGATCCACACTTTCACGAAAGCTCGGTTCCTTGGTGCTGGTCATTAATCCCTCCGTACCGGTGAATGACGAACGTTATGGCGTTTTGTCGCACCACTGGCCCGAAGCTGCAATCTTTTATGATGAAAATTTCATCACTTTATAAACGGGTGATAGAAAACCTCCTACTGAGTCGCCTTGGAAATTTTCGAAGCGACCATTGTCGACACAACAGAAACAAAGCGCCCGCGATCCTGCCAAATGCAGCGGTTTGCCGTTCAATCCCAGCAGCATAGTGGCAAAGTCGCCCAAATCTCGCCACGTTCGCCGACTATATTCTTTAAGTTGATATGACCCGCCTTCCGTGCGCCGGATTACCTGCAGGGACTAGATATGAGAAAAGTGTTTAGGAATTCTGAATCCAGAAGACTCGAGCAATCCAGCCGCTCCGACAAAGGTGCTGCGTCGTTCCTGCGTTCGGAGCGCGGGACCATGACCATCCTGACGCTGAGTTTGATCCTTATCATCTTCACTGTGGGTGGATTTGCCGTCGACATGATGCGCTATGACCATGAAAGAGCGCGTCTTCAGTATTCGCTGGACCGCGCCGTTCTGGCCGCTGCAGACCTCCAACAGGATCTTTGCCCAAAAGACGTAGTGCAGGACTATCTGGTCAAAGAAAACCTAGACACATTTCTGGATGGAGAAGTCGTAGTCTCCCCAAGATCCTGCGATGATGACGGCAACAAGTTGATCGTCGGGCAGCGCCGTGTAGAGGCAAGTGCCACGATGCCGGTCCGCATGCATTTCATGAAATGGTGGGACGTCGATTCGATTAACGTGAACGTTGTCAGCGTCGCCGAAGAGTCCATCGGCAACGTCGAAATCGCTATGGTTCTCGATGTTTCAGGCTCCATGAGAGGGTCGCGCCTGACCAACCTACAAGGTGCAGCCAAGAGCTTTGTCACCAAAATGTATGAGAACACGAGTTCCGACAAACTCTCGATCTCGATCATTCCTTATGCAACGCAAGTGGGTGTTCCTTCTGCCGTCATGAACCAGCTTACGACTGCCGGCTCCAACAGATTTGCCAACTGTATCGACTTTGAAACCTCAGATCTGGCGGCAGGCGCATTCGATCTGACGCAAACCTACAACCAATCGCTATACTATTCACGCTATGGCGGCGATCAGCGTCCGTCCGGTGGGTTCAGCTCACCGCGCATTGACGAACGGTGCCGTTCTGAAGCCAGCCGTCAACTTGTTGTTCACCAGAACAACGAGACGAACCTGCACAACTACATCGACTCGTTTTACGCACGCGACAACACATCGATCAATGTCGGTATGAAATGGGCGCTGACGGTGCTGGATGAAAACTTCCGCCCCGTTGTTACCAACATGATCGCAAACGGCCAGGTACCGGCCGATTTCGCGGGCCGTCCTGCCGATAGCGTCGGTAGTGATACGATGAAAGTCATCGTTCTGATGACCGATGGTGAAAACACTTCTCGCACATGGGTCAAACCGCCATACAACGACGGGCAATCGGGCATCTGGTGGAACGGAGACGAAGATATCTATTCCGTCAACGTGAACCACTATGACGAAGACGAGGACAGCTTCAGATATGCGTGGTTGGGCGTAGACAGGGCATATTGGGACAGCAGTCGCGGTAAATACTGGGTGCGAGACGAGTATCAGGACCACGCATTTGGCAACAGCGATTTCGATGTCTACCTTTGCAGAGGAACGTACTACAGCAGCGGCTATTGCGACAACCTCGACAGGGACGAGGTTCGCCAGATCGATGAAAATGGGACCGCCTTTTCTCTGACATGGCCTGCCTTGTGGGAGCGGACCTCGCGATATGAAATCTATAAGTTGCTGTATGATTCCGTGGGTTCGACCTATGCATACAACTGGTACTATGCGGCGACTGAGACCGAAAACCGTTCTACAAAAGACGATCAGGTCGAAGCGATGTGCGACTATGCGAAATCGGGCGCAAGAAACATCTTGATCTTCTCGGTCGCTTACGAGGCCACCACCAACGGTCGAAACCTCCTATGGTACTGCAAGTCGGATGAAAACGCTTATTTCGCGCCGACAGGATCCGAGATTGGTGAAGTCTTCGACGATATTGCTGCGAGCATCCAGAATCTGAGGCTGACCCAATGATCCGACATCTGAATAAAATGCTGCGAAGGTTTCGCCGCGAAGAAAAGGGAATGGCCACAATCGAATTTGTGATGTGGTTTCCGATTTTCATAATGACCACCTATTCCGGGGTCGAGATGGGGATCGTGGCATGGAACCATGCCAACCTGGAGCGCGCCTTGGACTCAACGATCCAAGATGTGCGCATGAACCGGATTGATCTCTATGAAGGCGAAACAGCTTGGACGCATGATCTGATCAAACAGATCATCTGCGATGAAGCAGGTGGCATTCCGGACTGCATGAATAGCCTTGCCGTTGAGATGACGAGGGTCAATCAATTCGACAGTAGTACGGTCCTTACTGGCGACTTTGATCGTCCGTTTTGCGTGGATACCCCTGAAGAAATTCGCGGCAAAGACGACCAGATCTTTTCACCCGGAACGGCAAACGAACTGATGATCATTCGGGCGTGTGTCGAAATCTCTCCTTTGTTCTTCGGCACTACTCTTGGACAGCTAGCTCGACAAGATCCCGACGGACAGTATGAACTTCATGCAACAACGGTGTTTGTCCATGAACCTTAAGTCATTTTTCAAACGGCACCTTGGCAATGCTACTGCGCGTTTTCTTCAGAAAGAAGACGGCGTCGTCAGCATCGAAGCCATTATGGTGTTTCCCCTACTCTTCTGGTCCGTCTGGACCACATATACCTATTTCGACGGATATCGTCAGGGCGCCAGCAACCTAAAGGCAGCCTACGCCGTTGCCGATATCCTGTCCCGAGAAAAAAACACGGTGACAGATCAGTACATCACATCAATGTACGATCTTCAGAAGTACATGATTGAAGAAGGCAACGGGTTGGCGCTGCGGATCTCTTTCGTGCGTTGGGACACTGGCGACGAAGGCACGGACAGTGATGATCGTCACTTCGTAGAGTGGTCCTGTACACGCGGTGAAGGGCTAGTGCGGTGGTCGAACGAAACAGTTAATCAGGTTTCGGATCGCATTCCGATCATGGCGGACAATGCCACGATGATTTTGGTCGAGACAAGGCACCACTACGTGCGTCCGTTCAAACTCGGGTTCGGCAGCAACGACTTCTTCATCGACAAGTTCATCTTCACACAACCCCGCGGATACACCTTCATCGAAGGGCCAGACTCGTGCAAGGACGCCAACAACGTGGGTGACGGCGGGGGTGATAGCGGACACGACGACAGTACTCCGGAAGATAACACCACCGTGGAGCCGTCAACGCTGTAACACCATAGCCGAGAGTATCTCGGACATGAACTTGGCCTCGGCGGATGCTGTCATGCCGCCGACGCCAACCCGGCGGCCCAGCCGCCACCACAGACCGGGGGCCCAGACATTGCTGGCCTTTTCGCGCGTTCGCACCAGAAACCCATTGGACGGTTTGAACGCGAAAACACCTCGGTCCACAGCTTCAATCTCATCGACCCGCGCAATCACCTGCCCCGATCCGGTGCGCAGCTCTGATGCAGTCAGCTCGATCCTGTCCTGAGTGGCCATCCAAACGCGATAGGCCAACCACAAGGACGACGCGCCAACCGCCAACAAAAACACCTGCCAGACGAGTTCGGGCGGAGAAGCCAGCGCCACGTAAATCACCAAAACACCTACGCTGCCCAGCATGGCAACACCGGCCACCCGTCTAGGGGATGATGCCTCGATCGTTGCCAGCACTTCGTCCTGCATGACTGCCTCCTGTCTGTCTGCTGTCTCGTGTATCCGCTTTGCGCAGAAATAAACAGGCCCTCCCCTGCCCTACATTTGCGCACATTCATGGTGCCTCTGCGCAAATTGACCAGTCCTCGGCTGGGCATACATCCTGCAAACAAATGAAGGAGGTTGCCATGTCCCTCAGACCCACATTGGAAACACGCAAGGCCGTACCGACGATGGAAGGTGCGGGCGTCAAGCTGCATCGCGCCTTCGGGTTTCAAGACCCGTCCGAATTGGACCCGTTTCTGTTGTTCGACGACTTTCGCAATGAGAGCCCGCAGGACTATCAGGCCGGCTTTCCCTGGCATCCTCATCGCGGGATCGAGACGATCACCTATGTGCTGTCCGGTACGGTCGAGCATTCGGATTCGCTGGGCAACAGCGGGACGCTTGGCGCGGGTGATGTGCAATGGATGACGGCGGGGTCGGGCATTCTGCATCAGGAAATGCCGCACGGCAATGCTTCGGGCCAGATGCACGGGTTTCAGCTCTGGGGCAACCTGCCCTCGGATCAGAAAATGACCGCTCCGCGCTATCAGGACGTTCAGGCAAAAGAGATTCCCGAGGTCATCGACGATGACGGCACAACAGTGCGTGTTATCGTGGGTGAGTTCTGGGGAAAAACCGGCCCGGTGGACGGTATTGCTGCAGATCCCCAGTATCTGGACGTGCAAATACCGGCTGGTGTCAAAAAGACCTTCAAGATCGATACCTACCGCCGCGCTTTTGCCTATGTGTTCCAAGGTCAGGCGGCCTTTGCCGATGCGTCCCAGCCGACCGGAGTTTTGTTGGAAAAGGAAGTCGCCGGGCAAGAGGTCAATATCCGCGACATGTCCGGAGACCGCACTCTGGTACGGTTCGGCACCGGGGATGAGATCACGGTTCAGGCCGGGCCTGAAGGCGTTCGATTTCTGCTGATCTCGGGTGCTCCGATTGATGAGCCTGTGGCATGGCACGGACCCATCGTCATGAACACGCGTGCCGAACTGGAACAGGCGTTTCGTGAGCTGCGCAATGGAACCTTCATTCGCCCTGCCCACTAAGGCTAAGCCTGACCCGAATATGGGTCAGGCCGTCACTGCGCGGCGAACCATGTCCCAATAAATCTGCTCAACCTCGTCCAACGACAATCGCCCACCCGAGCGATACCAGGTCATCACACCATTCAGCATCGCAATCACCGCCAGCGTGGCGATCTTGGTGTCCGAGATCGCGAAGTGACCGGCTTTTTGGCCCTCACTCAATATCCGCTCCAGAGAGTCCTCGTAGGCGCGGCGCAGATCCTCGATCTCTGCGAAGTTGTCCGGAGTCAGGTTGCGCAACTCCATATAGGCGATGAAAACCTCGTCGGGGCGTTCCAGATGAAACCGGATGTGGAACCCGACAAAGCGGCGCAGAGCCTCTTGCGCGTCGCCGGTTTCACCAAGCGCATCATAGGCTTGCTGCAGCTCCTGCATGTGGTCGCGCATCAGGCGGAACAACAGGCTTTGCTTGTCGGGCGTGTAGTTATACAGCGCCCCGGCCTGAACGCCGACCTCCTTGGCGATCTGGCGCATCGAAACTGCGGCGTAGCCATGGCGGGCAAAAAGACCCAACGCTGCCTTGCGGATGCGCGGGCCGGTTATGTCCGAATGTGATCCCTGTGTACGAGCCATGGACCGACACTATCTGAACGCACGTTCAGATAGAACCCCGCTTGAACAGATCGGGTAAAAGAGGCATCACAAGACCAGTCCTTTGTGAAAGCACCCGTTATGAAGCGCCTGCACGTTCTGGTTCTGATACTGACCCTTGCCGGATGCACAAACTTCCCCGAGTTGGAAGGCAGCGAATCCCGCGCGGTCAAGACGGCGCCTTACCCCAAGCTTTTGCCTCTACCTAACGTTCTGGGCGCGCCTGCCGATCCGGTCAGCGAAGCCTCAGCCGTTGAGCAGGACCTGACTGCCCGGAGCGAGGCTTTGGCGAAGAAAGCCGAAGCGCTGCAAAACGCGCAGATCAACTAAAGATCGGCTTTTCCCAGCCCCGGCCAACGCGTGACGGATTGCGCCCGTGCCCTGAACCGGCTAAGGCAGCGCTGAATGGGCAAAAGGCCCGAAATCAGACTGGTACGAGCGAAAGGAACCCACGGGATGACACAGGCGCTGCGGCTTGGAATTGCGGGCTTGGGAACTGTTGGCGTGGGTGTTGTCCGGATTGTCCGGCGTCATGCCGATCTGTTGCAGGCACGCACCGGACGCCCGATTGAAATCGTCGCCGTCTCAGCCCGTGATTCAAGCAAGGATCGGGGCGTGAACCTGTCGGACTATGCGTGGGAAACCGATCCCGTAGCCTTGGCAAAACGCGATGACGTGGACGTGTTTGTCGAGTTGATGGGCGGTGAAAACGGTCCAGCCAAAGCCTCGGTCGAGGCGGCGCTGGCCAGCGGAAAGGATGTTGTTACGGCCAACAAAGCCCTGCTGGCCATCCATGGTCAGGAACTGGCCGAGAAGGCCGAAGCCGCAAGCCGCGTGATCCGGTTCGAGGCCGCCGTTGCCGGAGGCATCCCGGTGATCAAATCCCTCACCGAAGGTCTGGCTGGAAACGAGATCACCCGCGTGATGGGCGTGATGAACGGCACATGCAACTACATCCTGACCCGCATGCAATCGCAGGAAAAAGGCTATAACGCGCTATTCGATGAATGCGCTGAACTGGGTTACCTCGAAGCGGATCCGAACCTGGATGTGGGTGGTATTGACGCGGCGCATAAACTGGCCCTGCTGTCCTCGATCGCGTTTGGCACGAAGCCGAATTTCGACGGGATCGAGATTGAAGGCATCCAGCACATCAGCCTCGACGATATCCATCAGGCACATGACATGGGCTACCGGATCAAGCTGCTGGGTCTGGCCCAACGCACCGCACGCGGTCTGGAACAGCGTATGCAGCCCTGCCTCGTGCCCAGCGACTCGCCGCTTGGTCAACTCGAAGGCGGCACCAATATGGTGGTCATCGAAGGCGACGCAGTTGAACAAGTGGTGCTGCGCGGCCCAGGAGCGGGCGAAGGACCAACCGCAAGCGCAGTGATGGGCGATGTTTGCGATCTGGCACGGGGTCTGACAATCTCGACCTTCGGGCGCCCTGCGTCCAGCCTTCAAGACGCCACCCCAGCCATCACAGGCCTGCCTGCGCCGTATTACCTGCGTCTGGGCTTGCTGGACAAACCCGGAGCGCTGGCCAAGGTTGCGGCCATTCTGGGGGACGCGGGCGTGTCGATTGACCGGATGCGGCAGTACGGCCACAGCGACAGCACCGCCCCCGTCCTGATTGTCACCCACAAAACCACTCGGGCCACTCTGGACGTGGCGCTGGACGGGTTCCGCACAACCGATGTTGTTGCGGGTGAGCCTGTCGCGCTGCGGATTGAACAGGTCTGAACCCTTGCAGCCTGCGCCATCCGCAGGCTATGCCAGACGAAACGCCATTGCCTGCCAAAGGAATACAACGCATGAACGCTGCCAAAATCGATTTTAACGACCGCCTGCTGTCCTTGGGCCTAGCGCGGGTCGCGGAACAGGCCGCGCTTGCCTCGGCCTCGCTGGTGGGACGCGGTGACGAGAAAGCCGCCGACCAGGCCGCCGTGAACGCGATGCGCGAGCAGTTGAACCTGCTGGATATCGCGGGTGTCGTGGTCATCGGCGAAGGCGAGCGTGACGAAGCGCCGATGCTCTATATCGGCGAAGAGGTCGGCACAGGCGAAGGCCCCGGCGTGGATATCGCTCTGGACCCGCTGGAAGGCACTACGCTGACTGCTAAGGACATGCCAAACGCGCTGACCGTGATCGCCATGGGCCCGCGCGGCTCGATGCTGCATGCGCCGGATGTTTATATGGACAAACTGGCCGTTGGCCCCGGCTACCCCGAAGGCGTCGTCTCGCTCGACATGAGCCCGCGCGAACGTGTTGAGGCATTGGCCAAGGCCAAGGGGTGCGAACCAGCCGATATTACCGTTTGCATCCTGGAGCGTCCGCGCCATGAGGCGATGATCGCCGAGGTGCGCGAAACCGGTGCCTCGATCCGTCTGATCACCGATGGTGACGTGGCCGGTGTCATGCACTGCGCCGAAAGCGAAACCACCGGCATCGACATGTATATGGGCCAGGGTGGCGCGCCCGAGGGCGTTCTGGCTGCCGCAGCTCTGAAATGCATGGGCGGTCAGATCTTCGGCCGCCTTCTGTTCCGCAACGATGACGAACGTGGTCGCGCCGCCAAGGCAGGCATCACCGATCTTGACCGTGTCTATGCACGTGACGAGATGGTGACGGCGGATGTGATCTTTGCCGCAACCGGCGTAACCGGTGGCTCTCTGCTGCCGCGCATCAAGCGCGAGCCGGGCTGGGTTGAAACCACCACCCTTTTGATGCGCTCGAAAACCGGATCGGTTCGCCGCATGTCCTACCGCACGCCAATGTGGTCGCACGACGAAGCCTAAGCGGCTTGCGCCGATGCCTTCGGCGAGAGTATCTGTGAAAAGATGAAGAGGCCGGGTCCAAATTGGGTCCGGCCTTAGCATATGAGAGGTGCGATGAGTTTTCTTGGGGTTGAGCAATCTTTGACAGGCCGGTGCTGGGTGGGGCCCTCGCCTGAAGTTGAGCGCGCGACTGAAATGCTGGTGCAGCAGGCCGGTTTACCGCGTGCCGTTTGCCAAGTGCTGGCGCGGCGGGGCGTCCCTCCGATGGAGGCTGCCGGTTTTCTGGAACCAAAGCTGAAAGAGCTTTTGCCCGACCCTCGCAGCATGAAAGATATGGAAGCCGCTGCGACCCGGTTTCTGAAAGCGGTGCGCGAAAAGCAGCGGATCGCAGTCTTTGCGGATTATGATGTGGATGGAGGCAGTTCGGCGGCGTTGCTGCTGGTCTGGCTGCGTCAAATGGGGCTGCAAGCGACACTCTATGTGCCGGACCGCATCGACGAAGGCTATGGACCGAACGTGCCTGCGATGCAATCGCTGGCAGCCGCGCATGACCTGATCATCTGCGTGGATTGCGGCACGCTGAGCCATGACCCGATCGCGGCAGTAAAAGGGGCTGATGTGATCGTGCTGGATCACCATCTGGGCGGTGAGACCCTGCCGGACTGCGTGGCCGTGGTGAACCCGAACCGGCAGGATGAAAGCGGCGATCTGGGCTATCTCTGCGCGGCAGGCGTTGTATTCCTGATGCTGGTCGAGGCTGGGCGGCAAATGCGGGAGGCTGGGGCCAAGGGACCGGAATTGGTGCCCCTGCTAGATCTGGTCGCGCTGGCGACTGTCGCGGATGTTGCCCCTCTGATTGAGGCGAACCGCGCTTTGGTCCGACAAGGTTTGAAGGTCATGGCAAGCCGTCAGCGACCCGGCCTTGTGGCCCTGTCGGATGTCGCTCGCATGGATGCCGCGCCCAATAGCTATCATCTCGGGTTTCTTCTGGGGCCGCGGGTGAACGCTGGGGGACGCATTGGACAGGCCGACCTTGGAGCGCGGCTGCTCAGTACTGACTCTTTGCACGAAGCGCAGGCCCTTTCCGAGCGGCTCGATGCGCTGAATACTGAACGGCGCGATATCGAAAACGCCGTGAGGGCCGCCGCGCTTGAGCAGGCGGAGGAGCGTGGTTTGGACGCACCCTTGGTCTGGGCCGCTGGCGAAGGGTGGCATCCGGGCGTTGTCGGTATCGTCGCCTCGCGCCTGAAGGAAAACGCCAACCGCCCGGCGATTGTGATCGGCTTTGACGGGGACGAAGGCAAAGGATCAGGGCGGTCGGTCTCGGGCGTTGATCTAGGGGCCTCGATCCAGCGGCTAGCGGCTGAGGGGTTGTTGGTCAAAGGTGGCGGTCACAAGATGGCGGCGGGGCTGACCGTGATGCGCGACCAGTTGGAACCGGCCATGAAGCGCCTGTCAGAACTGCTGGAAAAACAAGGCGCAGGGCAAGGTGGTCCGGCGGACATGAAGCTCGACGGGGCGTTGATGCCCGGCGCCGCGACAGTGGATCTGATTGAAGAAATTGAGAAAGCCGGGCCTTTTGGGGCCAGCGCCCCTGCTCCGCGCTACGCCCTGCCCGACCTACAGGTGCGGTTTGCCAAACGGGTGGGCGAGGCGCATCTAAAGCTCTCGCTTGCGGATGGTCTTGGCGGCGGGCTGGACGCGATCGCATTCGGAGCCTTCGACGGGCCGATGGGTGAAAAGCTTTCAAATCACGGCGGAGCGCGCTTTCATTTCGCCGGTCGGCTTGAGGTGAACACATGGGGTGGTCGCCAAAACGTACAGCTACGTCTTGAGGACGCGGCCGAGGCGAAATGACCAGTTTCAAGGCAACAGCAGGACAGGTCAAAAAACTTTCGCATCCCTGCATTTTTCGGCTTGCGGGGGTCGGGGTGAAACCGTAAAAGGCCCTCCACAAGCTAGCGTGGCCCGTTCGTCTATCGGTTAGGACGCCAGGTTTTCAACCTGGAAAGAGGGGTTCGATTCCCCTACGGGCTGCCATTTTTGCTTGTGAGCCAAGGCTCAGTGGCCCGTTCGTCTATCGGTTAGGACGCCAGGTTTTCAACCTGGAAAGAGGGGTTCGATTCCCCTACGGGCTGCCACTTCACCAGCATTCAATATTAAAAGAAAATCAGAAGTCTGGCTTCAATCTTGGATTGTTTTCTGTTTGTTGCCTCTTGCTGTGGCTTTTATTGATGCTTTTCCAGTTGTGCTTGCTCCAGTTCTATTCGTACAAAACACTCTGGCAACCTTTCGTTCCAGAACCCCAAACCTCCGCCAGCGTGTTACGCCCTTCGACCGTTTCGACCACAAACTGATCATTGAACCTATGGCAGTCTCAGAGCCACGGTTCACCGGCACCTGCCTCGTGCTACCAGCCGCGACGGCCAAACAGAGAATGCAAGCGGTTCTGACCTGCAAACGGGTCGATCTCCTGCGCGCGTTCTAAGCTAGACACAACACGGCCGACCAAATTCCAACTGATCGCGGCGAAGATGATGCCGCCGAAAGCCTGCCCCAAAAGAACTCCGGACGCCCCGGCCAGTGCCGATCCAATTGAGGCGAAGACCCAAGTGCCCACAGTATGGCGGCCCCAGTTGATCCATGTGGAATAGACCGGGTGGCCAAGGTTGTTGAAACTGGCATTGGCAACGAAAATGACCCCATTGAAGAAAGACGCCAGCGCCAGAGGCCCGCAGAACAGGTAGATCAGCACGCGCGTCTCGCCCTCGGCCGCGAACAAATCCGCGATTGGTGCGCGCAACAGGAAAAGGACCGCCGCCATCCCAAGAACGTAGATCGCAGTAAATTTGATGCCGGCCAGAAAGGCTTCGCGCACGCGGGTGAACTGCTCGGCCCCGAAGTTTTGCCCGATGATGGGACCGATTGCCCCAGACAGCGCAAAGATGACCGAGAACGCCACGGGCAAAAGCCGCCCGATCACAGCCATTCCGGCCACCGCATCCGTTCCGTACTCGGCGATTTCACGCACGACGATGGCATTGCCGATCGGCGTTGCCACATTGGTCAGCACAGCCGGGATCGCGATGGCCCGGACTGGTTTAAGATCGGATGCGACTTGCCGCAGCGATGGGCGGGAAAAGCCTCGGTGGACGCGCAGGGCGGGCCAAAGCGCAGCGGCGAGCATGCAAATCCGCGCCAGCACCGATGCAATCGCTGCACCGTCTAGCCCCAAACCAACCCCGAAGATCAGGATCGGGTCGAGAACCGCATTCACCACGCCGCCATAGATCGTGGCCATCATGGATCGCCGCGCATCCCCATGCGCCCGCAGAACCGCCATTGCAACCATTGCAATCGCCATCACCCACATGGTCGGCAAAATGATCGACACATAGCGTGTGGCGAGCCTCAACACCTCGCCTTCGGCCCCCAATAACGACAACAACGCGCTGAGGTTCCAAAGCACCAGAACCGGGGTTATCAGCCCGACGCACAGACCCAGCGTTGCAACGCTGGAGGCATATTTTCGCGCCTCCTCCGATCGCCCTGCTCCCAAGGTCCGTGCCGTTAACGCTCCGGCCGAGATCGACAGACCGATATTGATCGCATTGGTGAAGAACAGCAGCGTTCCGGCATATCCCACGGCGGCAGCCAACGCGTCATTGCCGAGCATCGAGATGAACACCATATCGACAAAATCGACTGCAAAGATCGCCATCAGACCGATGCTTGTGGTCAGAGACATGCGCGTAACATGTCGCATCAGACTGCCAGTCAGGAAAACGGCTTCGCCTTGGGATTGATTGGCCATGTCCTACCTGCTCTGCGACGGCGTTTGAGTTCTGTCACCTTCTCAGATGGCGGCGCTGCGTCAACTGTTTCGTTTCGCCCAAAAGGCAGGCCATTTCCGGGCGGTCACCACTGAGTCGGGTTTTGCAAGCCCTGAGCCGAAGCC
Organism: Ruegeria sp. BG9; assembly: GCF_056538305.1. NCBI lineage: Bacteria > Pseudomonadati > Pseudomonadota > Alphaproteobacteria > Rhodobacterales > Roseobacteraceae > Ruegeria > Ruegeria sp. BG9. Next base: position 133,313 of record NZ_JBQFSY010000003.1, on the reverse strand, counting down.
GTGCTTGACAGAATCCAACCATCTCGTTCTGATACCAGCGTGAGCAAAAACACTGAATCAAACCAATGCATTGCCCGGATCACGCGCTGCTGTCAGCATCGCTCTCGGCATGGTTGCGTTCGGTCTGATGACCCCAAACGCCTGAAAGTCTGCCTCTCGTGACAGGACCCATGATGACTTATGTGCGGTTCATCGACCGCGCCAACCGGATGCTGGGTCGCGTGATCATGTATGGCATCTTCGTGATGATGGCGATCCTGCTGTATTCCTCGGTTTCCAAGACATTCTTCGTGCCGTCCCTCTGGACGCTGGAAATGGCGCAGTTCGCGATGGTGGCCTATTACATGCTGGGCGGGCCCTACGCGATGCAGATGGGCGCGAACGTCCGGATGGACCTGCTCTATGGTGAATGGACGGACCGCAAGAAAAGCCAGATCGACGCGCTAACCGTGTTGTTTCTGATTACCTACCTCGGCTTTCTGCTTTGGGGCGGCTGGGACAGCCTGATGTATTCCTTCCAATATGGTGGAGAGCGCTCCTCCTCGGCCTGGCGGCCCTATATCTGGCCGATCAAGACCATCATGGTTATCGGCATCTTTCTGATGCTGCTTCAGGCGATCTCGGAACTCTGCAAGGACATCCTGCGCCTCAAAGGCTTTGACATGGGCAAAAAGGATGATGAGCCCGTCCACATGGCCCCGGAAGACCTTGAAGGAGGGCATCGCGGGTGAGCTACGAACTGATTGCCGCGCTCATGTTCTCGACCATGATGCTGATGCTGCTGACTGGTCAGCGGGTCTTTGGCGCTATTGGCTTTGTTGCTGTGGTTGCAGCATTCTTCCTATGGGGGGACCGCGGAGGATACGATCTCGGCTTTGCGGCGGCGATCAAGGTGATGCGCTGGTATCCCCTTCTGACCCTGCCGATGTTCATCTTCATGGGTTACATCCTGTCGGAGTCACGGATTGCCGATGACCTCTATCGGATGTTCCACGTCTGGATGGGCGGCCTGTCCGGAGGGCTGGCCATTGGCACAATCGGCCTGATGGTTCTGATCTCAGCCATGAACGGACTGTCTGTGGCTGGTATGGCGATCGGAGCCACCATCGCCCTGCCCGAGCTGCTACGCCGCAACTACGACAAGCTGATGGTCACCGGCGTGATACAGGCCGGATCATCACTGGGCATTCTGGTGCCACCCTCAGTCGTGCTGGTCCTTTACGCCATGATCGCGCGCCAGCCGGTCGGGCAACTCTGGCTGGCCGGCGTGATCCCCGGCCTGATGATGGCCACGATGTTCATCATCTACATCGCCATCCGCTGCCGCATAAACCCTGCACTCGGCCCCGTGATGAGCGCGGAGGAACGCGCAGAGGTCACATGGGGCGAAAAGATGCGCCTGCTAGGGGCCGGCCTGCTGCCGCTGGGCATCTTCGCTGTGATGATGGTGCCCTTTGTCAATGGCTGGACATCTTTGGTGGAAAGCTCGGCTTTGGGAGCAATTGCGGCCTTTATGGCGGCCGTTCTGAAACGTCGCATGACATGGCAGGTCTTTGAAACCTCGATCAAGCAGACGCTGGGCATCACCTGCATGTTCATGTGGATCATCCTCGCCGCACTCGCCTTTGGGGCCGTCTTCGACGGTCTGGGCGCGGTCAAAGCAATTGAGAACCTGTTTACCGTTCAACTCGGCCTGAACCCGTGGATCATCCTGATCCTGATGCAACTGAGCTTTCTGCTCATGGGAACGTTCCTTGATGACACGGCCATGCTGGTCATCGTCGCCCCCCTCTATGTGCCGCTGGTCGGCGCGCTTGGGTTTGACCTGATCTGGTATGGCGTGCTCTACACGATCACCTGCCAGATCGCCTATATGACACCGCCTTTCGGGTATAACCTGTTCCTGATGCGGGCCATGGCCCCGCCTGAGGTAACGATCAAAGACATTTACCGCTCAATCATCCCGTTTGTCTGCGTGATGGCTGTGGCACTGGGATTGGTGATGGCCTTCCCCGACATTGCATTGTGGCTTCCGGGCATCGTCTACGGAAACTGAGCATACAAGAGAAGAAGCCGGAAAAACTGGTTCGATTTCAACAAAAAGCACAGGAGAGGAAGACTATGACAACAACAAGACGCAGATTTTTGCGCACTGCTGCTTTGGCCGCGCCTGCGACACTGGCAGCGCCCGCAATCGTCAAAGCGCAGGCCCCGATCAAATGGCGCTTTCAGACCTACGCAGGGGGGGCGTTGGGTGAGCATGTGACCAAACCGGCCATCGATTACATCAACGCCAATGCCAATGGCGAGCTTGAGATCGAGCTGTTCTATGCCGACCAGATCGTCCCCACCGGAGAGCTGTTCCAGGCGCTTCAGCGCGGCACCATCGACGGCGTGCATTCGGACGATGACTCGATGGCCTCGCCCACGCCGCTGCGCGTGTTCGGAGGGTACTTCCCTTTCGCAACCAAGCACATCCTCGACGTTCCTGTCCTGTTCAACCAGTACGGTCTAGCCGATATCTGGCGGGACGAATACGCCAAGGTCGGTGTGCAATGGCTGTCCGCCGCAGGTCAGGACCCATGCAACTTTAACACCAAAAAGGAAATCACCTCGGTCGCCGACCTGGATGGGTTGAAGCTCTATACCTTCCCAACGGCTGGTCGCTTCCTTGCCAAGTTCGGCGTGGTTCCGGTGAACATCCCCTATGAAGACGCCGAAGTGGCCGTTCAGACGGGTGAGTTGGATGGCATGGCATGGTCTGGCATTACCGAGGATTACACGGTCGGCTGGGCTGATGTGACCGACTACTTCCTGACCAACAACATCTCGGGCGCGTGGATCGGATCGTGGTTCGCCAACCAAGAGCGTTGGAACGAGTTGCCGGATCACCTGAAATCTGTCGTGATGGCCGGGATCGAAGCCGGGCACACTTATCGGAACCAGTGGTACTGGGGTGGCGAAGCCGCGTTGCGGGCCAATGGTGACAAGCTGGAGTTGCGCTCGGTTCCACCCGGCGAATGGGCCGAAGTCGAGAACGCGGCCAAGGAATTCTGGGACGAGATTGCTCAGGAAGGCGAAGTCCACCAGAAGATCATCGGCATCTTCCAAGAATACAACAGCGTCATCAATCAGGCTGGCGTGCCCTACAACTTCGAATAAAGAAAACGGGCGACCCCGCGGAAAGGGGTCGCCTTTCCAATTTGTCATCCACAGAAACGAACCGACATGCTAGAGGTCCTGAGACACCGAATGTTCAGGGCAAGGGCAGAGTATGAAACTGGAATTCCATCACATCAACTTCGTCGCCGATGATGTTGATCGCATGCACGATTTCTACACCAACGTGCTGGGGCTGGATGACATCCCGCAGGACAATTTCCCGAGGACCGAGGCCGATGAGGACAGCGGTTATGACGGCAAGATCCGCTTTGCGACCGAGGGCCATATGCAGATGCATCTGGCTGAACGCGCCTTTGACGTCGCCTTCAAGAACGGGCAAGTGATCAACCCGGTGGAACGCGGCCATATCGCCTTTCGTACCGACGATCTGCCAGCGTTCCTGAAGCTGCTGGACGAGCGCGGCATCCCCTATTCTGACTACGGCACCACCTTCGCGAAAGAATGGCATCAGGTCTTCTTTCAAGACCCCGAGGGCAACGTGATCGAGGTTCATCAACAGGTCGACCCGAGCTAATAATCACAAAAAGGCCCGCGCACTCAGGTCGTGCAGCGGGCCTTTGAAAGAGTAGTTGGGCGGGAAGTCCGCCCAAGCGTGGCGGTTCAGACGAATCTGTTGACGTAGTTCTCGAGAATTTCCTGACGACCGGAGCGAGGCTGCGGGTTAATATCCTCGGCCAAGACGCGGGCCGTGATTTCATCCAGACCAGAGGACAGCATGGATTGTGCAGTGTCCGACGACCATCCCGCGTATCTGTCCACCAGCGCGGCTTCTAACCCGCCATCTTCGATCATGGCGGCGGCCGCTTTCAATCCGCGCGCGCAGATATCCATACCACCCACATGTGCGGCGATCAGATCCTCGGCGTCGATCGACTGACGCCGGATCTTCGCGTCGAAATTGGTGCCGCCCGTGGTGAAGCCTCCGGCCTTGAGGATATGATAGTAGGCCAATGCGACCTCGGGCGTATTGTTAGGGAATTGGTCCGTATCCCAACCCGACTGATAGTCGTTGCGGTTCATATCTATGGAACCCAGCATGCCTTCGGCCGTCGCAGTTGCGATCTCATGCTCAAAGCTGTGACCGGCCAGAATGGCGTGCCCCTGTTCGAGGTTCAGCTTGACTTCGTCCTCAAGGCCGTACTTGCGAAGGAAGCCAATGCAAGTGGCAGCGTCGAAGTCATACTGATGCTTGGACGGCTCCTGCGGTTTGGGTTCAACCAGAATGGCGCCCTTAAAGCCGATCTTGTGCTTGTACTCGACCACCATGTTCAGGAACCGGCCCATGTGATCAAGCTCAGCCCCCATATCGGTGTTGAGCAACGTCTCATAGCCTTCACGCCCGCCCCATAGGACGTAGTTCTCGCCCCCCAGCTTGTGGGTCGCGTCGATGCAGGATTTCACCGTGGCGGCAGCAAAGGCAAACACGTCCGGATCAGGGTTCGTGCTGGCACCGCCCATCCAGCGGCGATGGCTGAACATATTGGCCGTTCCCCAAAGCAGCTTGGTTCCCGAGACCTGCATCTTCTCACCGATATAGTCAGTGATCTCTTCCAGAGTTCTCAGGTTATCAGCGTAGTTGCCCTGTTCAGGTCGGATGTCCGCATCGTGCCAGCAGAAATAGGGCTGCCCGAGAATGTCGAACATCTCGAACGCGATGTCGGCTTTCATCTTGGCCCGGCCCATATCATCCTGCGGATGCCAGGGACGCTCAAGCGTCGGGCCGCCAAATGGATCGCCGCCTTCCCAGGCAAACGAGTGCCACCACGCGACGGCGAAACGCAGGTGATCCTCCATGCGTTTGCCCATGATGACTTCATCCGGATCGTAGTGACGGAAGGCGAGCGGGTTCTTGCTGTCTTCGCCCTCGTACCGGATCTTTTCGATCTCTTGAAAAAAACCACTCGCCATTGTCTTCCCTCACTCAGTCTTTTCGCCGGGCTTTTTGCCCAGAATGATCATCGACAGCAGGTCATCATCGGTGACATCGGGGATGTCGACGGTTCCGACCAATTGACCGTTCTTCATGACCGAAGCCCGATCACACAGTTCCATCACAGCATGCACATCATGGTCGATCAGGAAAATCCCAATCCCCTGCGCCTTGAGCTTCTGGATCAGTTCCGCAACCATCTGGGTCTCATGCGGTCCCAATGCGGCTGTGGGTTCATCCATGATCAGGATGCGCGCGTTGAAATACACCGCCCGGGCAATCGCAACCGACTGACGCTGACCGCCAGACAGGGCCGAGACCGGGTCATTGAACTTCTGGAAATTCGGGTTCAGCTGGCCCATGATCTTGCGGCACTCGGCCTCCATCGCGGCATCGTTGACCAACCCCATCGGTGTCACCATCTCGCGCCCCAGAAACAGGTTCGAGCTGGCGTCGAGGTTATCGGCCAAAGCGAGCGTCTGATAGATCGTCTCGATATTGTTGGCCCGCGCGTCCCGAGGGTTGTTGATCTCGACCTTTTCACCGTCGATCCGGATCTCGCCGCTGTCCATCTGGTAGGCGCCGGACAGGACCTTGATCAGCGTGGACTTCCCTGCCCCGTTATGGCCCAGCAGGCCCACAACTTCGCCGGGGTAGAGGTCGACCGACACGTGATCCACCGCCTTGATGCCCCCGAAGGAAATCGAGATGTCGTTCATTTCGACCAGAGGCGGCTTGCCAGAGCCGCGACCCGAATTTGTGTTCTGCGTTTCTTCAGCTTGCATCATTTCGCTCCCAAACGTTTGCGATAGACGATGTCGATGTAGACAGCCAGGACGAGCACAGCACCGACGACGATGTTCTGGAACGGTGCATCCACACCGACCATCGCCATCCCCGATTGCAGCGCCTGCATGATCAGGGCCCCCAGGATCGCACCATAGATCGTCCCCAGACCACCGGACAGGGCGGTCCCGCCAATGACGGCTGCAGCAATTACACGAAGCTCATCCAGCGTACCAATGTCGTTCGAGTGGTTGGCCAGACGGGCGGAAGCCACAACAGCGGACAGCGCACACAAGAAACCCATCAAGGCAAAGATCTTAACGGTCATCATACGGGTGTTGATGCCAGAAAGCTCAGCCGCGTCGGGGTTGCCGCCAGTTGCAAAGATGTAGCGACCGAACCGGGTCTTGCGGGCCACGACGGTCAGTGTGACTGCCACCAGGATCAGGATCAGAACCGAGATCGGGATGCCGTAGCCGACGACCAGACCCTCGGGCATGATCTCACCACGCGCTTCGAACATACGCTCGAGCCGGCGGGTCGGGATGGCGTAGCTGTTGACGATGAAGACATAGCCCATGATCGCGATGCCGATGATCCCGGCCAGCGTTGTTTCAGCCCAGACGGGTTTGACCGGGAAACCATGTGCGGCCTTGGACCGGCGCGCACTCCACAGCGCCCAGATCGCGGCGGCTGTGGCGGCAAGGCCGAACAAAAGGCTGGCCGTGGTGCCAAGCGTTCCGTTGGTGCCGCCGAACATCAGGAATGTGCTATCCAGCGGGCCAATGGTCTGGCCATCGGTCATGTACCAGGCGACGTTACGCCAGACCAGAAACCCTCCGAGGGTCACGATGAAGGCGGGAATTGTCAGGTACCCGATCATCCAGCCTTGAAAAGCCCCGATAAGGGTTCCGACCGCAAGCCCAACGACCAGAGTGATCGCCCAGGTGGCCGGGTTGTTTAGGCCCATGCCCAGCATGTTCGGCAAAAGCTCGGTCTGGGTCATGGCCATCACGGCGGATGTCGTCGCCAGCAAGGCGCCGACAGAAAGGTCGATGTGGCGCATCACAATGATGAACACCATGCCACAGGCCATGATCGCAACCGACACGGTCTGAATGGACAGGTTGAACAGGTTGCGAGGGGTCAGGAAACGCCCATCAGTGACGATATTGAACCCGATGCAAAGGATGATAAACGCGCCGATCATACCCAATAGCCGCATATCCAGCTCAAGCTGCTGGAACAAGTTTTGCTTGCTTTTCTGGGGTACCGGCTGAGACGAAGTTTCGGTCATATCCGATCTTTCATGTTCAGCGATTGGGATCCCGGCCCGCCTGTGCAGGCCGGGAATTATGGTAGTTTAGTTACAGGGGGCTGGGCCGTTTTCCACGCCTTGGCACAGGTCTTCCAGCGGAATCCAGCCTGCGTCCACAACAACCGAGAGGTTGTCTTTTGTGATCGGAACAGGTGCCAGGAAGACCGAAGTCATCTCGGTGCCACCGGGCGACGTCCAGCTGACCGCGCCTTCAACATCTCCTGCAGCAGTGCCACCGCTCAGCGCGACTGCGATCTCGCCTGCGGCTTTGCCCAGCTCACGCGCGTCTTTCCAGACGGATACGGTTTGGGTGCCCAGCGCGACGCGGTTCAACGCGGCATGGTCACCGTCCTGACCCGAGACCGGGATACCTTCCATGCCCTGCGCCGTCAGCGCAGCAACAACACCACCGGCAGTACCGTCATTCGAGGCCACCACGGCGTCCACGTTGTTTTCGTTCGCCGTCAGGATCTGCTCCATGTTGCGCTGTGCGTTGGCGGGCAGCCAGCCATCGGTATAAGCCTCGCCGACAATTACAACGTCACCGCTGTCGACAGCGGCCTGAATGATCTCTTGCTGACCGCCACGCAGGAAGTCTGCGTTCGGGTCAGTCGGGGAACCTTTGATCATAACGTAATTGCCCTTGGGCATCGCTTCGAACACCGCGCGGGCCTGCATGCGGCCAACTTCGACGTTGTCGAAGGTCAGGTAGAATGCACGGTCATCTTCGATCAGGCGGTCATATGCGATAACCGGGATACCTTCGTCTGCCGCGGCCTGAACCGCCGGGCCAATCGCCTGCGAATCTTGCGCAAGGATGATCAGCGCGTCCACGCCCTGTGCGATCAGGCTTTCAATGTCCGCCAGCTGCTTTGCAGAAGACGACTGCGCGTCGGCAGAGATATACTCGGCACCGCCTGCCTCAAGCGCGGATTTGATCGCGGCTTCGTCAGTCTTCCAACGCTCTTCCTGAAAGTTCGACCAGCTGACGCCAACGACGGTTTCAGCGAAGGCAGCCGTGCTCATCAGAGCAGCCGCGACTGAAATGCTTAGGAATTTCTTCATGCTTTCCTCCCGGTTGTTCGAGTCCCTTCGAAGTGATTCGAGGACTTCACCTACCTGAGTAGCACATTTATTTCAGTCGGCAAAATATTTATGCTATCGCTAACATGAGAATCTGACTAAGGTGAATGCCAAGACGAGATTCGCGAGGGCAAGATGCTGAAAAACAAAGCCTCTTCTATCTCTACCGAGCAGCGGAACGTAACGCGGTTGCGCGTGCTGGAGCATATCCGCCGCAAGGGGGCGATCTCGCGCATTGATATTGCGGGTGCTTTGCAGACCAGCCCCGCTACCGTCACCACCGCAACGGCAGACCTGTTGTCTGCGGGGCTGATCCATGAGGTTGAAGGCGACCCTCAGTCCGGATCTCCGCGGCGCGGGCGGCCCCGTGTTTTGCTTAAGTTGAACGGTGGATCATTGCTGATCGCTGGGTTCAAAGTCACACGCCACTATGTCTCGGTTCTGATCGCAGATTTCGAAGGTCTTGAGATAGCGTCGATCAAATACCCGCTGGTCGAAGCCTGCATGACGCCGCTCGACTTTGCCCGAACCATCCGAAAGGCGCTGGAAAGCGCCTGCGCGGCTGCGTCCGTTTCAATGTCGGATATCGCAGGGGTCTCGATCGGGATCGCGGGCCTGATTGATGCCGAGCATAACTTTGTCCATTGGTCCTCTTCGATCTCGGAACGAAACGTGCCCCTTGGACCGCTTCTGCAGCAAGAGGTTGATTGTCCTGTCTTCATTGAAAACGACGCAAATCTTGTTGCAAAGGCGGAGCAATTGTTCGGGCTGGGCAAGGGGCTGCGAAACTTCCTTGTTATCACGATAGAACACGGTGTCGGCTTGGGGATCGTGCTGGGCGGCAAACTTTACCGGGGCGAGCGCGGATGCGGGGCTGAATTTGGCCATACCAAGGTGCAACTGGATGGCGCGCTCTGCCAATGCGGTCAGCACGGATGTCTTGAAGCTTATGTCGGGGAATACGCGCTGATCCGAGAAGCCTCTATTGCCGGTCAGGGTCGCGACCAGATCACCATTGCCGATCTGCATGACAACGCGCAGTCCGGTGATCAACATGCCTTGTCCGTGCTGGATCGGGCGGGGCAAATATTTGGAATGGGTGTTTCGAACCTGATCAACCTGTTCGATCCCGAATGTATCATCATCTCGGGCAGTCAGGTCAGTTTTCAGCACCTCTATTCCGACAGCGTGATGGAGCGGATACGTAAGGGGGTCGTCCATGTGGATGCCCCCCTGCCCGACATCAAGGTCAACCAGTGGGATGACACCATGTGGGCCAAAGGCGCCATTGCTTATGCCATCGAACAGGTCTCGACCTTAAAGATACGCGAGATGCCAGCCCATGCATCGTGAGTGCGCCCTCATACTGGCAAGCGCCACAGCTGTTGCGGCCGATCAGCCCGTACCAAGCTTTCAGCAGATCGAAGTTGCCGAACATGTCTATGACGGCGGGTGGGAACATTTCGTGGGCGGAGGCGTTGCGGTGTTCGACTGCAATGGCGACAGCCTGCCCGACCTCTTCGCCGCAGGTGGATCAAACCCGTCGCAACTGTTTCGCAACGTCTCGGACGGCGACCTGTCTTTCCGCGTCGACACGCCAGAGGCCCTGTCCCTGAACGGTGTGACCGGGGCTTATCCTTTGGATGTCGACGGCGACGGCTTTCAGGATCTGGCGGTTCTGAGGGTTGGTGAGGACCTTTTGCTACAAGGCCAGCCCGACTGCCAGTTTGCTCCATTTCCCGATCTGAACTTCCAGTCGGACGATCATTGGACAACCGGTTTCTCGGCCACTTGGGAAGACGGCGAGACGCTGCCAACGCTGGCCTTCGGAACCTATGTCGACCGTTTTGACCCCGAGGGTCCGTTCGAAACCTGCGGTTCGACGCTCCTCTATCGTCCTGAAGGATCAGGTTACGGCGCGCCGGTACGACTGGAACCGGGCTATTGCTCTTTGTCGATCCTGTTTTCCGACTGGGCGCGCACGGGTCGGGCGGACCTGCGGGTCAGCAATGATCGCCACTACTACGTGCGCGGCGGGCAGGAGCAGCTCTGGGCGATGGAGGCTGAACCGCGGCTGTACACCGAGGACGACGGATGGCTGCCCTATTCGATCTGGGGAATGGGGATCGCCTCGCGCGATCTGACGGGGGACGGGTTCCCCGATGTCTACCTGACGTCGATGGGCGACCAGAAGTTTCAGGTATTTGACGCCTCAAACGACAGCCCTACCTGGCGCGATGCGACTTATGAGAAAGGCACCACCGCGCACAGACCGCATGTTGGCGGCGACGGGCGACCTTCGACCGGATGGCATGCGCAATTCGGAGACGCCAACAACGACGGGCTGGACGATATTTTCGTGACAAAAGGCAATGTCGAACAGATGCCGGTCGCGGCTTTGAACGACCCCAACAACCTGATGCTGCAACAGCCTGATGGCTCGTTTGTCGAAGCCGCCGCCGAGGCGGGCGTGGCCTCGATGGCCAAGTCGCGCGGCGGCGCTTTGGTTGATTTGAACAATGATGGCCATCTGGATCTGGTGGTCGTCAACCGAGGCGCGCCGTTGGAGGTTCACCAGAACACAACCACCGGCGGGAATTGGGTGTTGGTCGATGTTTCTCAGAACACCTCCAACCGTGCTGCGGTGGGTGGGTTTATCGAGATGCGAACGCCGTCCGGCCTGCAGACCCGTGAAATCACCATTGGCGGAGGCCATGCCGGGGGGACCTCAGGCCTACATCATTTCGGATTGGGACCGGCTGAGGCAGTCGAACTTCGGATGATCTGGCCGGATGGTTCCACAAGCGACTGGCATGCGTATGACGCCAACCAGATCATCCGCCTCCATCACTGATCCACAGGCAGCCCGCTGGGAACGGTTTCGGGAACACCAAGCCTTAGGGCCGGGTCTTCAAGGGTGTTCAGAAAACTGAGGATCGCGTTAACCTCATCATCGCTTAACGCAACCGGATCCAGGCTATTGGCTGCAGCGATAGCTTCGGTCGTTTCGCCTAAAGCCTTCTGATCATCTGCACCCGGAAACGCGGGCAGACGTGCTTGTTCCAGCGAATACCGCTGCAACGACCCCACGGGATCAAGGTGGTGGCGCACCACATCCTCCAACTCGGCATAGGCTCCGCTGTGGCCATAAGGGGCGGTCAGGGTCACATTGCGCAGCGACGGTGTACGGAAGGCAAAGGCATCGTCGGCCTCACCGGTCACCCGCATGCGACCATCGTCGCGAGCGTGACTTTCGAACCGCGCACCTTTGCCCGGCCCGATCTGAGGCATGGCGATGGCGTGGAACCCATGATCCGTCTGGAGCCATCCGGAATGGCAGGAACTACACCCAGCCTCGCCATAAAACAGATCCGACCCAGCCTGCGCATCAGGCGGCAGCTCGGCCTCTCCGCGCATCGCCCGATCAAACAGGCTGTTGTCGGCCCTCCATTCGAAGGCGATGAAATCGGCAAGCACGTTGGCGATTGTCGTAAAGGTGATCTCCTCCCCCGGCAGAGCGTCTTCGAACCGTTTCTGATATTCGGGAATGGCTGCGACACGCGCGGCGATCAGGTCCCAGGCCCCGCCCTCTTGCGTCAGCAGACCCAGACGCACCGCTTTGCTGATTTCATTTTCGGAGTAGTGCCCGGCCATTTCGTCCGGCGACAGCACTGGAAACATAGCCTGCGCCGCGAGGGCGGATTTGAACCCCGGCCGCATATGCGTTCCCAGCGGAGTGCGAATGCCGTTGGGGCGGCTCGCGTCAGCCTCAAGCCGCCCGTCATGGAAGAAGACCGTGAACTCGTCCGCGCCAAGGTTCCACAAGGCCGGAGAGTTGCGGGGAATGCGCTGTTCCGGGTGGTTTTCGGGGTCCAACGCACGTTTCACTCCCAGCCCGATGCCGCCCTCACCCACGCCCAGCGACAACCCGTCGGACGTGCCCAGACGCGGATGGTGACACGACCCGCAGCTGATGTTGCGATTTCCCGACAGGATCGGATCGTAGAACAGCAACTGCCCCAGTTCGACAACAGCCAGATCGGGTTCCGCGAATTCGGGAGGTGGGCCAAGCTCTAGCGCTTGTGTGGCCGAGGCCAATCCCATCATTCCAATCGCCGAAAATACCCTCATGCCTAGGTCCCTGTGAGTTTGAGTGTAAGTGTCTGATGATAGGGCCGCTCAGGTGAAAAAACCATGCTGGGGAACCCGCTGATGTTGGGCGCGTTGGGATAGCCGGATGGCTCAACGCACAGACCGGCGCCTACGTGAAACGGTGCCCCCAGTGAACCAGCAGAATAGACCTGCGCCCCTGCCTGATCCGAGAATATGTGCAATCCCAGCCCATTTGCGGCGTCAATCGTGGCGATTGGCTGCTTCGCGTCGCGATCGCTGTCGAACACGTAGAAATGATCGACGTTTTTGCCCGGGCGGCACGGCGTCCTGAAATCCAGAGCCGTGTTTTGTACGTCTTGCAGGTTGCCGGTTGGCACACCCTGCGCATCGGTTTCCAGCACATGATCGGCATTTATTCGGAGGCTGAAATCCTCAACGCCCATAGGACTGCCAAATGTATAGTAGTTATGCTGCGCAATGCTAATCGGTGTTGGTCGGTCCGGCTGGGCCGTGATGGTATAGATCAGATTGGGAAAACTGAGCGAGACGTGCATCTCAAACCTGACCTCGCCCGGAAAGCCGCCTTCGCCATGTAGCGAAAGGTAGGTCATCAACGCCTCGCGTTCCGAAAGCTGCTGCAGTGTCCAGATTTGGCGGGACAGGCCCTCGGCCCCGCCATGCAGTGTGTTGGCGCCCTCGTTCGGGTCCAGCCGGTATCGCGTGCCTGCAAGATCGAAGCCTGCACCCTTTATCCGGTTCGCCACCCGCCCGACAATTGCCCCATGATAAAAGGGATCGTTCAGATAGGCCTGAGGATCGCCATAGCCGAGGATCAACGGCGTATCGTCTATCCACCACCCTTGGGTGATCGCGCCATAGTTAAGGAGGCTGACGGACATGTCTTTGTCTTGCAACCGCACCTGTTCAATCTGCAAATCGCCTCCCCTTTTCCCCAGCGGGTCGCGCAGTGTCGCGACAACTCCGGTCGTATCCAAAGGCAAACTTGAAGACCGACCCAAGTTACTGCGCTCATATGACCGCCGAACAGGTCCCAACTCCACCCAAGGCGGCGGATGCCTTAGCGTTTACGTCTGAATGGCGGCTGCTCGCGCCTCAAAGTTAGCGCTATCATAGATATTGTTGAACGCCTAGACCAGATGAAAATTGCTTTTTTATCCGCACTAAATGGCACTTACTTTCCTTGAGGCAGGGCACCCCAAACAGCGCGATCACGACCCCGCTGGTTGGCCAAGGATCACGTTTGCGCGGCCACGTTCCGGGCGACCAGTTCCTTGTAGAGCGCGCGAATCTGCAATGTCATCGGACCAGCCTTGCCCTCTCCGATCTGTTTGCCGTCGATCTCGGCCACTGGGGTTTGCGCGCCGAAGGTGCCGGTCAGAAACGCCTCATCCGCACCGTAGGCCTCGTAGAGTGAGTAGTTCTTTTCTAAAACCGGTATGTCATTGGCGCGGCACAGGTCGATCACCTTCTGCCGCGTCACCCCGTTCATGCAGTAGTCCCCGGTCGAGGTCCAAACCTCGCCCTTGCGCACGACAAAGAAATTGCAGGCGTTGGTGGTGTTCACAAACCCATGAGGGTCCAGCATCAGCCCCTCATCCGCGCCTGCCTGTTCCGCCTGCAAACAGGCGATGACACAGTTCAGTTTGGAGTGGCTGTTGAACTTCGCGTCCTGGCTGGTCGGCAACCCCCGTACCTGTGGCACGGTCGCCAAACGTATCCCCCGCGCGGTCAGCGCTTCGGCCGGTTTGGAGTGTTCGACGATGGCCACAATCGTCGGCCCCCAGCGCGAAAGCTTGGGATGCTGAAACGGCTTGGCCTTGCGACCGCGCGTGATCATCAGTCGCGCGTGAGCATCGGTTGTCGCACCATTGGCGGCAGCGGTGGCGTCCAGAATCTCGCGAATATCCTCACGCGTTTTGCCGATGTCCAGAGACACGGCCTTGCAGCTGTCAAACAGCCGGTCCATGTGTTCGTCAAAAAAGGCCCAGCATCTATCATAGAGCCTCAGCCCCTCCCACATGCCGTCGCCCAGCATGAAGCCGGAATCATAGACCGAAACCTTGGCCTCATCCTTGTGAACCAACGCGCCATCAACCCAGATTTTCAGGTCCTCGTTGCGGGCATCGTATTCCGCGTCGTGGGTTGAGAGTTCAGTTGTCATGCATCACCTTCCAGAACAAGTGCATCCGATTTGAGCCGCTCATAATATGGCATCGCCGCATCGCAGACGGATTGCAGCGCAGGCGGCAAGGTCGGTAACTCCCCCTCAGCGCCCGCAAAACCGGTTGAGGCATGCACGGCCCCGTACCAGTGGCTGGCCCACACACCGTCCGACGGATGGCCGCCCGCAGGCCACGACAACATGGCCGGGTCAAAGGGCAGATCAATTGCCGCACATAGTTTCCGCAACATCTGTTCGGGCGCCTGACGGATATCATAGCTGTCGACGACCACGCCTGCTCCGGTTCGCGCGCGGATCAGATTGTAGATCTCGGCCTGTTGCACAAAACCAATATCCTCTAGCGTCGGGTTTTCGCGTTTTGCGGCATAGCTGGCCAGCACACGCGCGGGGTGGCGGATCAGAAAGATATGTTTCAGCCCATCCATCCAGGGCTGATCCAAGCCCCAAACCATATGCTGGGTCATGTGTTTCTGGTAGATATGCGCCTTACCTTCGGGCGGCTGAGCTGCACAACCCCGCCCGACCTGAAGGGGGTCCGTTTCGCCCTCGGCGATGATCCGATCTCCCATCGGATGATGCAGCCCGGTCTCAGCCAGATAGGCCGCGTAGAACGGCTCATCCCAGACGGCGCAATCGGCGCGCGCGCCAAAGGCATACATCATCGCAGTGGACAGATTTCTGGGGCCAGACCAGCAGGCTATGTTCATTACTCAAGACCCCTCAATCGGCTTGACGGATGGTATCGCGGGCGGGCCGCAGCCCGAAGTTTTAGTATGCGCTACGGTTACATAAGGGCACAACTTCAAGTTCACACATGCCCCCTCTGCTTGTCACAGCAACACCCTGATTTTGTCAACATCGAGTATTCAGACGGACACTGAACCCGGCCTCAAGCAAACGCCAGGTTCACGTCACGGTTTTTCAGGTTGAATTTCGTTACAAATGTAACAATGCTGCAGCAACGACGGGACAATATCATGAAACTCTATTCCTACTGGCGCTCAACGACTTCGTTCCGAGTTCGCATCGGCTTGAATCTCAAGGGCCTCAGCTACGATTACTGCCCGGTCGATCTGGTCGCCGGAGAGCAAGGCTCGGTCCCATATACCGCGCTCAACCCCGGCAAGGGTGTTCCAACTCTGATTCTCGAAGACGGCACGGCCCTGACCCAGTCGCTTGCGATCATCGACTATCTGGAGGCCATCGCCCCAGAACCTCAGCTGCTGCCCGCCCAACCCCTGTTGCGCGCACGAGTCCAAGCCGCTGCGTACACCATCGCGATGGACATCCACCCGGTGAATAACCTGAGGGTTATGACCTACCTCAAATCTCAAATTGGAATGGACTCCGCCGGGCAGACCGCTTGGTTCGACCGTTGGATGACCGAAGGATTTGCCGCCTACCGGGCGCTGTTGCCGCAAAACACCTACTTCAGTTTCGCAGACACCCCAACCCTCGCCGATATCTGCCTTGTCCCCCAGCTCTATAACGCGCATCGCTGGGGGGGGGGTGGACATGACACGCTTTCCGCGATTGCTCGAGATCGAAAACACGCGCTGTCCCTTACCGCTTTTGATCAGGCGCGCCTGGAAACCCAACCCAGCGCAAGCTGACAAGTTTAAGTAACGGCAATCGGATTATTGTCGTCGGAAAGGAAAGTGCGAATTCTCAACGCGGTTGTGGAGCCACCTGCTCGTTTGTTGTTTTCCCTTGGCACCAAGTTCCCTGAGAACTGTCCGAAATGATACGAAACGATCCGTGACCACATTCTTCGCAACACCGTAGCGTTTCCAAAATTTCTCTATTAATTTCTATGCTTTCCGCCTGGTTCGGCGATTGGTAACGACAGCTTCGAACACCTCTCTTTCGTGATCAACGACGCTCCGCAGGTCTAGCCGCTTTCCATTGATCTAAACAAACACTTCGTCGACATGCCATTTCAATTTTGGGTATGCCCGCAACTGCTGGATCCGTTTTATCCGAATTTCCGATGCGAAAATCGGGCTAAACCAGTTCCACCACTACCGCACGGTCTTGTGGCTGACTTCGATGCCACGCTCATGCATCAGGTCTCCCACATTCCAAAGCAACAGAGGAAACCAAACACATAGAATCACCGCAAAGAGAATGATTTTTGGGCTGGTTCTAAAACACTTGAAGGGAGCTCGCCTTTAGTGAGCAGGAGCTACGAAAGCCCCTTGCCCGACCCTAGACTAGTTCCTCCGATAAGACCTTTATTTTGGTTCAGCAAGTAAGGGGCCATTACAAAAGAAGCTCGTATCGCTAGCTTTGGATCACCGAATTACGTGAACCGAACACTTGGCGTGATGCACCACTCTGTTCGCAGTGGAACCTAGAAATATGTCCTCGAATCCGGGCTTATGCGACGCTAAGACGATGCAATCAACGTCGTTCTGATTTGCGAAGTCGACAATAGCCCTACCCGCATGCCCGGAGATGAGCTGTGCCTTCGCGTCTGGAATTTCAGAGGCAGTCTGATGCAGGTTCTCCAATATCTCATGCCGCGTATGTGCAAGCACTTCGCTTGGGATCTGAGAACCCACATATGCCGGTATAGGCTCCTGGACGTGCACAACGGTGAAAACAGCGTCCGCATCAGCCAATTGGCGCGCGGCCTTAAACGACGCTTGTGTGTCGTGTTCTTTGTCCAGAGCAACCGGGATCAGGATATTCTTGTACATTTGACCTCCTATCTACTGCTCAGATGATTTCAGTTTGGTATTTTGGCAGCAGGAAACCTACACAGGCTCAGACTTTGAAGACTTCCCCGCACTCTTTGTAGCGGCTGCAACATCACCAACTGTTTTCTCAACAGCTTCAACTTCGGTTTCAGCGACATAAGACGCACAACGGGACACGGTTTCGAACCATTCCTGCGCGTCAGCAACCAACCGTTCAGCCGAATGGCGCTGCCATTCTGCCATGCTCTGAAAGGCTTTCGATGGATCGGACGGGTTTGCCGAAGACACTTTGCGTGCAGCTTGCAAAGCCGTCCGAACCGCCTCATGACGCCGTTCGAACCAATGCTGTGCAAAGGCCTCTGTTTCTTCGAGCAATTTTTCTTGCGCGTCCCAAAATTGTTCGATCTGGGCTCCTAAGGCCGGATTGCCAGACATGGGTGGCTGCATTTGCTTGAAAACATCCAACAGTGAGGTCGGGCTGTTTGTGTTAGTTTTCTTTGTCGGCATCGAAAGTTCCTCCTCATTTCCTGAATGAGTCATTTTGCCACTTGCGGCACGCTTTCGCCTTAATACAGATCAATATCCCTTATTTTTCAGGTCTTCGGCCAAAGCTGCGACGGGACCCCCGCATTCTGTCCGACATCGGTTCCTAGAAGGCAGTGTTGGAGTTAGAGTAGTTTAGACAAGAACTTAACGCTTGGGTTTCTATGCAAATTGCCGGCTTTCTGATTACTCTTGGCGTCCTCTTTCTAGCCGGATTGGCGGCCGACCAAGTAGGTCGGGCCACGCATCTTCCTCGTGTTACAACCTTACTTTTCCTCGGTCTGATAGCAGGGAACGCCGGAATAGGGCTGATCCCACTCGACGTTGCAATGTGGTTCGACGAGATTTCCATCGTGGCCTTGACGATGGTCGCGTTCCTTCTTGGAGGATCTTTGACCCGCGAGAACCTGGTTCGGCACGGCCGAGCCATTCTGACGATTTCGATTTCAATCGTGATTGCAACTCTTGTTATCGTGTCTGCTGGATTGACCGCAATCGGCGTACCCTTCGGGCTGGCATTGGTGCTGGCGGCAATTGCCACGGCTACAGCTCCGGCCGCCATGACAGACGTGATCAAGCAATCTGGAGTGTCTAACAGCTTCACTGAGACATTGAAGGGCATCGTCGCAATTGATGACGCTTGGGGTCTGATCGTTTTCAGCATCGCCCTGGTTCTGGCCGGTCATTCGGACGGTTGGACCACCGTCACGACCACAGCAATGTGGGATTTCGGAGGGGCGATTCTTTTGGGTGCCGCACTGGGCGTGCCATCCGCTTACCTGACCGGCCGCTTGAAACCGGGAGAGCCAATGCAGGCAGAAGCAGTGGGCATAGTCTTTCTGACAGCGGGCCTCGCGCTTTGGCTGGAGGTTTCCTTCTTGGTAGCAGGCATGGTTGCGGGCGCAGTTATCGGGAATCTTGCCCGCCATCACGACCGTGCTTTTCATGAGATCGAGCACATTCAGTGGCCATTCATGATCCTGTTCTTCCTGTTGGCTGGCGCCACGTTGGATATCGAAGCCTTCGGCTTGATGGGCTGGGCTGGTGCTCTTTTCCTGATCTTACGCGCCGTGGCCCGTCTTGTAGGAGGGTATTGCGGAGCGAGACTGGGCGGCCTGCCTCGCCATCAGACCCGCTGGTACGGCCCCGCTTTGTTGCCACAGGCTGGTGTCGCGGTAGGAATGGCCCTCGTTGCCGGAGAGCAATTTCCGAACTGGGCATCGTCCATCATGGCCTTTACTCTTGCCAGCACTGTGGCCTTCGAAGTGTTGGGGCCGCCACTGACTCTCATGTCAATCAGACGCACGGCTGATACGGACTAGCAGATTGGTCCGTGACTAGTCGGCTTGGATCGAGTCCAAAAAGGCGAGCAAATTCGCCAACGGCAGGCCAACCATCATTCGTTGCCCGTTGGGCAAAGCCACCGCGATTTGTTGGTCTGTTTCAAACACCGCGCCAAAGATCGGCATTTCGCCCCCATGCGCGAGCAATTGGGATCGACCATCAATCTGTTCAGCTATGCGATCTGTCGGAAAAACACTGTCGTTTTGGCCCGCTAATTTGGTAAGGTCGGGCGTTCGAATAGCCATCATTTCCGCCATCGGCCCGTCTCCGGTCGCTTCGAAACCGTGACATTGCCAGCAATACGTCCGGTACAAATCACGCCCTTCGTCGACGCTGACGTCCTGCGCCAGTGCAGGTCCCGTGACGAACAGTGCCAGTAAAACCCCGCGAACAATCTTCATATGCTCCTCCAATGTGCTGCCCCGGATGCAGATCTTATTAAACCGCATCCTTAAGAAACTTCTTTGACCTTGCTCATGTTGCACGCTTAAGCACGAAGATTGCCGTTTCAGCCGAAGAACGATTGAGCTAGTGCCGAATCTAATCCAGGCTAGCCTCCAACTGCGCCAGTTCGTCATTGACCTCACCACCCCTGCGCCCAGACGGCGCTCCTTCCAATGCGTTCAAATGCCAACGAATGCGCCAGAGGTGATAAGACACGCGATGTAACCATCTGAGGGCATCCAGCCGAGCCCAAACCACGTCGTCCGGCAGATTGTCAGTTGCAGCGTCGGAGATGAGCAAGTCTCTGCGAAGTTTCCTCTGTCGCCGCAGAAAACGGCGAAGGCGGTTCAGCGTGTTTTCACACTGCACCGGATCGTCGATCTCTAAATAGCCGTCAGTTGCTGAAATCAACACCGAAGCAAGCCGCTTCAAACGCCGGTCTTTTGGTAGCTCACTTATCCGATCATCTTGGCTACACCGGTAAAGCAGCCGGTCAAGATGGTCGAGGACATGGTACATACCCTTGATGCTGGATATCTCTGCCTCGGACCTGCTGGGCAGTTCAATCTTGTCTAGGTACGAGCGCGCCTCAGAAACAGCTGTCTCAATGTTGTCCCGCCCATAGCCGGGTCCGCTTGGCAGAGATGCCCCCATACATGACCGAAGGTGCCCCACTTCGGCCCTTACAATTTGTTCGACTGAAGCTTTTGCTGCATCCACCGCTATTTCCGGCACCCCAAGAACCAGCGGATCCAGAGATCGCGTTAAGTCAGCACCCCTGTCGGGTACGAGCGCCTCGATAAATCTGGCGAAGGGTTTCGCGAACGGCAAGATCAGCGCTACGCCTATGGCGTTGAAGAAACTATGGAACGCGACAAGCGCAGTCAGTGAGTTTCCGGCCCCCGTCCCACTTACAAAGACCGAAGTAAACGGCCCCAGCAGAAAAAATGCCATTACTCCTGTCATCACATTGTAGATCACATGCGCAAAACCGGTTCGACGCGCCATCGTGCCCCCACCCAAGGTGGCCAGAACAGCGGTGAAAGTTGTCCCCACATCCATTCCAATGACGAGAGCCGCTGCTTGAGGGAAGTTCACGGCACCCGCGCTTAACGCAGCCAACGCTGTTGCTACACCAGCACTCGAAGACTGCGTCACCATCGTGATAACGACACCGATCAATACAAGCTTCAGCCTGCCCAGTAGTGTATCTGGCGGAAAATCGGCAGGGGTAACTACGCCGCGAAAGGCGTCAAGCCCGGACTTGAGTTGTTCGATTCCAATGAAAATCAAGCTGAACCCGGCCAACGCCAGCCCAAAGCCGGCAACCGCTTTTTTTCCCGAAAGCGCCAGCAAAGCCCCAACAAAAACAACGGGCAACATCACTTGCCCAAGGTCCAGCTTGAACCCCAAGAGCGCGACGAGCCAACCTGTCATGGTCGTTCCGATATTGGCCCCGAAGATGATCCCAAGCGCTTGGGGAAAGGTGAGAAGACCAGACGCGACGAATCCGACGGCCGCGACGGTCGTCGCACTGGAAGACTGGATAGCTGCTGTCGTGACCGCGCCCGTTACCGCCCCGGTAAACGGTGTCGACGTGAACCGGCCCAAAATATCTCGCAGTCGCGCACCTGCCAACGCCTTCAAACCGTCCGTCATCAACAGCATGCCGATAAGGAACAGGCCGATGCCGCCCAGTGCTGGTAACAGGTTCCAGAGCATTGCGAATTGCCTTCCACCCTAAATCTCAAACCGCCTGACATGTTTGCTTTGCCTTTAAGTTCGACGACAAACGACAGTTGGTTGGGATTCAGCCTCGTAGACCTGCGACCGCGAGTTGATTGACATAGATCAAAGCACCAACAGGAATCACATAGTGAAATACGAATGTTTCAGCGTGTTCTACGTTCACCGGTCTGTCCCCAAGCAAACACAAAGGTGAACGGAATTCTGAAGGAGTGGAAGTTCCACCCACTGGGGGCTCGGCAGAAGTGGTGGCGAGCCCCCAGTTAGTTTATTGGCGCCCTATGCGCCCAGACGTTGAGACACAAGGCATTTGGTGCAGCTTTGACCATCGGATCACGCCGCTCCGCCAATCGCGGACAAAACTGGGAAGGACTCCACTGACGACGTTCTGAATGGGCAGTTGGTGGAAAACGCTTATGAACTCTGTTGATCCAAACGAACAGAAACTCAGACGAGCCCTGACAACCCCGTTGCTCACGCTCTATGGCCTCGGGGTAACGGTCGGAGCGGGCATTTATGTTTTGGTCGGCGCGACAGCAGACATTGCCGGACCGTTTGCAGCGTTTTCGTTCGTCGTAGCCGCACTCGTCGTATCACTCACCGCGCTTTCTTATGCAGAACTCGCAACGCGATTTCCCGTCAGCGCAGGTGAAGCAGCCTATGTTGAGGCGGGATTCCAGAAAAGATGGATGGCGGTTTTCGTCGGCCTCGCGGTCGCAGCTTCAGGGATTATCTCTGCCTCTGCAGTTGCAATTGGCGCAGCGTCATACCTGCACGCTTTAACCGGTTTTGCGATCCCTGTTTTGACCGTCAGCGTCGTTTTGATCATGGGGCTAATCGCGCTCTGGGGGATCACTGAGTCGGTCTTTGTTGCGGCTGTCATTACGATCATCGAGATCGCAGGCCTTCTCTTTGTGATGGGCTGGGGCATGTCGGTTCAGGATCCGCAGGGATACGGGATCAGTTCGATGCTTCCGCCGCTTGAACTCGACGCGTGGAGAGGAATTTTCGCGGCATCACTTCTCGCCTTCTTCGCATTTGTTGGCTTCGAGGACATGGCCAACGTCGCGGAAGAGGTCAAAGACCCCGTGCGCACCATCCCAAAAGCGATTTTACTAACCCTCGTTCTGGCCACCGTATTGTATCTAGGAACCTCAATGACTGTTCTACTTGTTGTTCCGATCGATGTTCTTTCTACATCCGCAGCGCCCCTCGCGCTTGTGTTTTCAAACGCACCCGAAGTGATCAAACAGGGCTTTTCCGCAGTCGCGATTGTGGCGACAGTCAATGGTGTACTGATCCAGATGATCATGGCCTCGCGCGTGATCTACGGCCTGGCGGACCGTGACCATTTGCCAAAGGTTTTGGCGGTTGTCCCGAAAGCAACTCAGACACCACTTGTCGCTACTTTACTGGTCGTGGCGATCATCGTTCTGCTGACCCAAACTATACCGATTGGTACTCTGGCAGAGCGCACGTCTCAGATCGTTCTCGGTGTCTTTGTAACGGTCAATGTCTCGCTGATCCTGCTGAAGATGAAGCCGGACGAGGCCGCCAAACACTTCTGCGTTCCTCTTGTGGTACCAATCCTTGGGGTGATCACCAGTGCATTGCTTTTCGGATCTGGATTTCTCTAACTAGATACAACGACCCAAAGGCCTAAACGAGCTGCCACGGCATATGAAGACTGACCAAACTTCCATAGGATCAAAGCTTTCGGCCTGGTGGCATAGAACGTTTGTGGATCTGGCTCAGCAGCTGCAATGGTCTTATTTGCCGCCACTGATGGTCTATTTCGCGGCTGGCGTGTCCGGCCTGACCTCGGTCGTAGGCGCTTTTTTTCTAAAAGATTTTCTCGATTTATCCGCCTCTTTCGTTGCAGGACTTGCATTTTGGGCCGGTCTCCCTTGGATCCTCAAAATGCCACTTGGCCATGTCGTGGACTTGTTTTGGCGTTGGAAGTCCTTGCTGATCTTGTTCGGCGCATCCTTGATCACATTGTCTTTGCTCACAATGTACGGTCTCGTGACCGCGCCTGCACAGATGTCCAAGTTCATGCCGTTGGAAGACTGGTATGTTGTTGCCCTCCTCTTGGCGCCTTCCGGCTATGCCATTCAGGATGTTGTCGCTGACGCCATGACTGTTGAGGCGGTCCCAAAGGTTGACCAGCGCGGCCTACCGTTTACGCCAGAAGAAACCCGTGCTCAGCACACGACGATGCAAACCTTGGGCAGAGTTTCGATCATTTCCGGGTTCGCGGCGGTTGCGGCTGTAAACATCTGGATATTCTCTGGGACCGAAGAACTGCAAAAATCCGAACGCCTTGCGCTTTATGGCCACGTATACCTGATAGCTCTGGCCATACCGGTGTTGTCCGTCAGTGGAGTGGTTCTTCACAGCTTTATCCAGCGTCAGCTTGTCAAGCGCGGCCACCCGCCACATACGCCGGATGAAGCCACCGAAGTCAGATGGTCCATATTGCTCGGCGGTCTTGCATTCGTTTTGCTTAGCATCGTGCTGGGAACCGCGGATTTCGAATTTGCGCAAGAGACCGTTTTTGCGGTTTCCCTGACGGTGATCCTCTACCTCATGTCGCGTCTGCTGAAAGAGTTGGAACCGGCCCAAGCCAAAGCCCTAATCGGGACAGCGACAATCATTTTTGTATTCCGCGCTGTGCCGCTACCGGGACCAGGCCTGACATGGTTTGAAATCGATGAACTGGGGTTCGATGAGCAATTCCTGGCAATATTGGCTTTGTTGACTTCGATGCTGGCCCTGTTCGGGTTAGTCGTCCTTCGACCATTTATGGCCAATCGCTCCATTGCGCATGTGGTGGTGTTGCTGACGATTGCGGCGGGCGTTCTCGCCCTGCCCAACCTTGCGCTCTACTATGGCGTGCACGAATGGACGGCGGCGCGTACCGGCGGAGTTATCGATGCAAGGTTCATTGCCATTCTTGATACAGCCGTTGAGTCGCCGCTTGGACAGATCGCCATGGTCCCGATGTTGGCTTGGATCGCACGCAATGCCCCTGTTCAGTTGAAAGCGACCTTCTTCGCGGTGATGGCGTCGTTCACAAACATGGCTTTGTCGGCCAGCAGCCTCAGCACCAAATACCTCAACCAGACATACATCGTCACGCGCGCTGTCACCAACCCGGAAACCGGAGAAGTCACGTCAACTGCGGACTACAGTCAACTTGGGTACTTGCTGGTCTCCGTGGCCGTGGTCTCAGTGATCGTTCCGCTGGTCACAGTGTTTTTCGTTCAAAACTCGCGCTTCCGAACGAGTGAATGATCACTGGCTTTCGACCTCTCCCAGCAAATCTCTGAGATGTGAGACCGGGACGCCGATGTTTGAGCCACCAAACTCGGGCAAGATCGCAGCATTGATGGCAACGACCTCGCCCCGCCGATTCAATGCTGGCCCCCCGCTCCCACCGGTCGTGGTCTCGGCGTCATAAACGATGGCGCTCCCGCTTGTCCGCGCAACAATCCCCCGGCTTGCTAGCGGGTGTATCTTGCTTAGTGTAGAAAGCCGGGACGCGATCGACCAGAAGTTCAACGTTCCTTCTGCTTCCAGTTCCTCTAGAAAGCCCGGACCGGCCTGCGCGATCAAAGCCTTCAAACCCGTTGGATATCCCAACAGATACAGCTCTTCACCTACGCGCGACGTGGCATCCGCCAAAGGAATTCCGAGGTCCTGAACGCGGCTTGGCTCAACTGCCAAAATCGCCAAATCTGCCGCATCGCTGAATCGGACCAGACGCGCCTCTATTGGTTCCGTCTGATCAGGCAAATAGGCCAGCAGCCTCAACATCTCTGGCTCAAGACCCGCGTCTTTCAGCGCCTTCTCTCGGTCCCCTGATGTCCACGGCAACGCAACATGACGGTTGGTGGCCATCAACGGTACGCCAGCAATCAAAAAGCCGGTTCCGGTGAATTGAAATTCTGCAGGTTCGCCGGCCCCGTCCGGTTCGATCCAAGGCTGGCCAAACGGGGTCTTCAGGTTTTCTCCGTTCGGTCCCAACACGTGCCGCAAAATCTTCCCGCTTTCCACGTGGCGCAGCCCATAAGCCCCCTGGAGGAAAGCGACGGATCGAATTGAGGCAGCTATCACGCGCGTGGGTGCTCCCGCCCGCTGTTCCAAGGTTCCAAGACGCTCTTCGGTCGATAAGACCTGGTTCTCAAAAGCGTCACGCAACGAAGCTAGGTCATCAGGCGTAAGTGCGTCTTCTCGCGTCTGGGCGAGCATAACTGCGACCGCTTCGATCTTGCGGGACTCCTGTTCGATACTATCCGCCAAGCGCTGGTCGTTTTGGTAAAGCAGGTACCCAAACCCCGCGATCACAAGGAGAGTGGCAAGAACCGTGATCCTGAACAGTATCGTGGTTTGAGAGGCAAGCCGCCGCCCACTATCGCGCAGGGCACCAGACATCTTCTTAGCGAAAGGCCTGCGGCTCGTTCGGGTGTAAGCGTATGCATCACTGAGGATATCCTCGACTGTATGGTGCGCGGGAAATGAGTGATCGCACAACCTGTATCGAGACATAGGACCCTTTTCGCCAAACTCGATCATGTCGCCATGCCTAAGAGACGCTAACGAGGCTTTTTCCCCGTTTACCCACACATTGCGCCCAACCGACGCGGTTATCGTGTAGCGGTCGTCAGCCCACTGCAGTGTGGCAATATCGTTATCATGGGGAGGCAGGTCGTCTTTAGGTCGAAGGCTTAGCACCCTGCCATCATCAACAGAAACAGTTAGGGCTTTATCGACCAGCCAGTTCACGTTTCCGCGCGATGGTCCGGTCAGGCTCTCCAGAAAGGCCCGCACCTCACCTTCACCAGCATGCCCTAAGGGTGTCATGCCACTCTCTTCTTGTTTTCGCATTGTGGCCCCCTACCCAAACGCGTGAGGGCATTCTACCACGCTTCAACGCCAAACCCATGGTCTGGTACGAATGTGCAAGAAACACGTTTTTACAAACACTTAAGATGTCCGCCCGGATTCAACCAAAGACACTTTTCAGGCCGCAACTCTAAGAAGGCCGATCCATGATCGACCCTCTACCTTGGCATTTTTATGCACGGCATCGAGCCACCAAACCGTCTATTTCGAAGATACCTTGATCTTACGGCTTGGATCCTGAGGTTCAGTCTTCGGCATTTCTACATGCAGAACGCCCTTGTCGAATGTGGCTGAAATCCTGTCGATTTCTACAGTGTCCGGCAGCGACATGGCTCTGGAAAAGCTGCCATAGCTTCTTTCGCTGACACGCAAATCGCCCGTTTCACCATGCGCAATCTTCTTCTGACCGCTTAAGATAAGCCTGCGGTTCTTGATTTCAATTTCCACATCATCCTCTTCGAGCCCCGGCAATTCAGCCGTCAGGACAATCGCAGAATCCGTTTCTTGGACATCGATTGCCGGTGAAATCGCGCCCGTCATATCAAGAGACGGAAAACCCGTGCGTTGCGCAGCCGTTTCCATCGGCAGGAAGGGTGATCCTCCCCCCAAAAAACGCGACATCAAGGTTTCCATTTCACGCCGAAAGTTGTCAGAGAGCGGATGCATTCCAGTGAAAAGTTGCGGTGACTTTTTGTCTTCCAACATTTTGAGCCTCCTCCTTTGGTCGGATTTCGCGCGCGCAACATTATGACAGGAAAAGCGGTCAAGGACCTTGATCTTGCGCAAGCATGCAACCTCAGCATCAGCCAGACCGAACGCACCGGCTGAACGAACTGAAACGGGAAACTTCGCTCACTAAACTTGCCTCGTCGCGCCGGAGTTAACACCAATCTCAGTAGTCTTGATCGGAATCCAAGGTCAGCTTAGCGTTTGTTTTGAATGAGCCCGAGCTGCCTAGCTTTAGCACAGTGGAGCAAAACCGTATGAAATGGCCTTATCTGGCGCTGATTTACGTTTTGCTGATCTTGGCTCCCTTGGGTTTTTCTTGGTCTTTGGGATGGCCACCACGATCGTTTCATCAAGAGATCGCGTCCGGGCTTGGGATGCTTGCTTTTTCAATAATCTTAGTCGAGTTCCTGCTGTCTGGGCGGTTCAGGTTCATCTCTTCCGGTCTTGGTATGGATGTAACCATGCGGGTGCATCAGTTGATGGCGCGTACAGCACTCGGCTTTGCGCTGATACACCCGCTGCTGTATCAGGGCACGCCTTCAGGCGGACGCCGCCCGTGGGATGAAACAAACCAACTTACGATTTCGACCGACTTTTCTACGCTGGTATCGGGCATCGGCGCATATTTTTTGCTGTTCATTCTGGTCGCCTCGGCAATTGCCCGCAAATCCCTTGATTACAAATACGAAACATGGCGCCTCTTACACGGGCTGGGAGCCTTGGTGATCGCATGCTTGCTGTTGCATCACACGGTCTATGCCGGGCGCTATGGTGGGCATCCGCTATTGACGTATCTCTGGCTTACTCTGACCAGTATAGCAGTCGGGACTTTGCTGTATGTCTATCTCGTTCGCCCTTTACGTCAGAAGAAAAGGCCATGGCGCGTCACCTCTTTGTCTCGACTAACACCGAAGCAATGGGAGTTGCGCCTCAAGCCCCATGGTCACAACGGACAAAACTTCGAAGCAGGGCAATTTGCTTGGCTAAACGTCGGCCACAGTGCTTTTTCGCTGCATGAGAACCCATTCTCGATTAGTTCGGCACCAGCCGAAGGCCCTGAGGTTTCATTCGTGATAAAGGAGCTTGGGGATTTCACATGCGGCCTCGGACAAATCGCTCCGCAAACCACGGCCTATCTGGATGCCCCGCACGGGAATCTGTCGATCAGCCATCGCCCTGAGACAGGCATTGTCCTGATCGCAGGTGGCGTCGGGATCGCGCCCATGTTGAGCATTATGCGTCAAGTTCGACTGAGTGGAACACAGCATGATCTCAAGCTTATCTATGGCAACCGGGTGGAGGAGCAGATTGTTTTTCGTCAGGAGTTGTCCAAAGAAGACACAGTTTTTGTTCTATCCGAACCGCCAAAGGATTGGTCCGGAGAGAAAGGCTTGATCGACGGTCCTCTGTTGGACCGCAATTTGTCTTCTGAACTATTTGAAAGCTGGCTTTTTGTTCTTTGCGGCCCCCCTGCCATGATGGACACCGTCGAAGATCATCTAATTGAGCGGGGCACCGCGTCACACCGGATTTTGTCTGAAAGGTTTGACTATGATTAGACCGCTCAGAAACCTGCCCGCGCGCCAACAAGTGAAACTTGCAGTTTGGTTCATCAGTTTTATAGTCTTCGTCGCTGTCTTGGCCTTTTGCTTAAGGTAGCAAGCTAGACCACAAGGGATTGGCTAGCTTCAAAGCTGCCGGCCGAAAGGGCAGGTTTTCTTGGAGATGGATGTCGTCGCGAACTTCCTTAAAACATGCCCTGCGTAAACAGCCAAAGCGCACAACAACGATCTCAATGTGGTCTCAAGAAACGCCTTTGATGGAGATCAAGGGCAACACACGTCACTTATTCATAATAAGCAATCTATTCAGACCGATTTATGGGAGGATCGGAATGACTGTACTTATCGCCTTCGCCACGGTCGAAGGCCAGACAGCAAAGATTGCGCGCTTTATCAGCGATGTCGCGAAGAATGCCGGTTTCGACGCAAAGCTGATCAATACCGATGAAATACCCAGCCACGTTTCGCTTGACGATGTGGTCAAGGTTATTCTCCTAGCCCCTGTCCACGAGCGTAGGCACCCCAATTCATTCGAGGCATTTATCGCTTCAAATAGAGATGCCTTAATGAAGCGAAGGTCTCTCGTGCTTTCCGTCGGTTTAAAAGCTGCTTTTGCGTCAGGTCGAGAAGAAGCCCGTGACTATCTTGACGAAATGCTTCTGCGAACAGGTTTTAAACCAAATACGACGGCTTTGATCGCAGGCGCGGTGAGGCCCGAAAACTACGGGTATTTTGAGAGGGAGATCCTTAAGCACGTCGTCTTGCTCGGTCGAAAAATCGATCCACGAGAAGGAGCACGAGAGTTTACGGACTGGGATGAGCTAACGTCAATTGTGATAGAGTTCCTTGGCGATAACGGTCGGGCAAACACGCTTCAACCTCAAGCAAACTCTTAAAAAAGTGGTTTCTCAATGATTTACCGATGAATTTAAATAGCTATGCCTCCCAGAAAGTCACAGTCTTCGGCTCACTTGATCAGTGTCCGAAAAGCACTGGTAAACTTGGCTGCTCCAACATTGCTTGCGTAGTGCCCCCAAAAACTGACTCTCGCAAATGGGAATGCCCGTAAGCGCCCATAACAACGAGATCGGCCCGCGCTTCGCTTGCTCGTTCTTGAAGGCAGTCTGCAATTGAATTCCCCCCGCACTGAAACTGCGACACGGTCACGTTGCAACCGTGATGGCCGAGCCATTCAGCTAGGTCCGTTCCGGGCACGCTACTTTCTAGGTCCTCAGGCGACGGCAAATCAAAACACCCAATCACAACTTCTTTGGCCGCCACAAGAATGGGTAAAGCTAAATGCGTTGCCCTAGACGCAGGCAAGCTATCATTCCATGCCAAAAAAACGCGCTCGCGTTGGGCAAACGGGTCTCCATTGATCATCAGAGCGACAGGTGAATGAAACAACACTCCGCACGCGATCTTGTGAAATAAATCGTGGTCTCTTCGCAATCCAGCGTCTAGACAAGCGATATCAGAGCATTTGGCTTGTTCTGCTGCAAGTTGCTGCAACTCTGCTCCAAGTCCCATGAAGCCAGTTACATTAGCAGATACGCCCTGCCCAGCAAGAAGCGCTTCAACTTCAGTGGCGCGAGACTTCAAGGCGGCATTTTTCGCGTGAAGAACGTCCAACCAGTTAGAGGGAAGACCCGCCTCAACGAACCTGTTTGATCCATACTTCAGGTAAGGCAGGTTTGGTAATGCCCCGGTCACTACGCAATTCAAGTGGTCGTTCTGGATACGGGCATTTTCAGCGCATTCCAGAATCGACGCGTCTTCAGCATCAACTCCTACAAAATATGCCACAGTTCTGTGTTGCATTCCCGACCTCCGTCCGGAATTTAACTCTGCCCAAAAGCGGTGTGTACTGATTGAGCCAACAATTAGCTGATGTTGTTAGTAACTCTTCTCACTTCGGCAACATGAAAAACTCTTCCAGCACAATCTTGCCTTCCGCCACCGAATACACTGCGATCTCGCGTAAGGTCATACGCTCACCCGTGGCCTTCTGAACGACTTCGGCCCTGAAACGGACTCCAAAGCGGTTGGGTGGGTGGACGTAGGGGCCATCCACTTCTAGATCTTGGATTTCATGCGATGCCAACCAATCCTCTCTTTTTCCCTTGATGGCTTCGCGACCCTTTGAAACGCGGAATTGTCGAACCGGAGGCACAACGGCCTCTATCGACTGTGCGTTTTCGGCATACATTTCATCAACACTGCCAAGGCCTCTGCGTTCACGCATGGCCTGGACGAAGGACCTACCGATTTCAATCAACTCTTCCATGAATCCCCTCCCCTAGATTGCCATTGAGTGTACCACTTCTTACCCCCTCAATTCTTGACAAGGATCAATAAGCACACTGGTGGAAAGCTTCGGGACTCAAGTCGATGCCACGCTTGTGCAGCAGATCTTCGAGATTCCGAAGCGAGAGCGGGAAGCGGATGATCTCGCGACTAGGTTCGAAGTTTTTGAAAAAGTCAGGTCTGGTTATGGCAAATGCTACGCACCCACCTTGCCGCGCTCGACCAAAGTTCTTCTGACAAGACCTCTCGACAAAGGCTGGTATAGCCTTTTGCTACACTTTGTCTTTCGTAGTTTGCCTCAATACCAAGCGCGTTGAAGTCCGCGTGTGTTGCGCAGGCGCGGCACCATCCTGCAACCACAGTAAAACAGTGTCCGCAACTTGTTCTCCAAACTCAGAGACGCCGCAATGTACGGTAGACAAAGCTGGCCAGCATTCTGATGCTTCCTTGATGTCGTCGAAACCGACAATCTGAAACTCCGTGCCAATTTTAACCTGAGTTTCATGGCAGGCATTGATCATCCCAAAAGCAACAAGATCATTGAAACAAACTGCGGCATCGCACGCAGGATGCTCTTTGAAGAGGTGGGCCGTCGCTTCATGTCCAAATGATCGGCTGGATTCCCCTGTTTTTACAATAGGCTGCAAGTGGTTGTCTTTCATCGCACTGATATAGCCGGACAGCCTTTCCTGAGTGACTTCGGCACCATCCAGACCACCGACAAAGGCGATGTTTCGCGCGCCTGTTTCGATCAGGTACTGCGTTGCCGCGCGTCCACCCTCTGCATAATCAGGGGCGATAAAGGGAAATCTGCCCGTTTCGCTTTCAACCTGTCGCAAGACTTGCATCAATGGAATGCCAGCTCGCTCTACCGCAGAGAGGGTGTTTGTGACATCGCCATAAGCAGGCGATAGGATCAAGGCGGAAACACCGTGCTCCAGCATCGCGCTCACCACCTGATCCTGAAGTTCAGGGTCTTCGTTTGTGTTAGCCAACACAACCGCATAGCCTCGGGACCCCAGCGCCATCTGCAATGAAGTCGCAAACTCGGTGAAAAACGGGTTGGTCAGGTCGTTTATTACCAAACCTATTAGCGCCGTTCCCGTGGATCGCAGATTTGCCGCCGATCGGTTGTAGACATACCCGATCTCTTTCATCGCGGTATGGACGAGCTTGCGTGTCTCCGGCTTCACCTGCGGACTGCCCTGCAACACGAGGCTTACCGTCGACTTGGAAACGCCAGCCGAGTTGGCGACATCTATGATCGTGGGTCTTCGCATTCAGGCTATTGTTCAACTCCATGCAAGCTGAGAAGCGTGGTCATCCGTGCTTTAGCCAGTTCAGGATCCGAGAGTAAACCGGCCTGATCCGCCAATCTGAACACTTGCGCGTAGTGGCAAATGTCACGGCTGGATTGGAACCCACCCGGCATGATGAAATGGGACTGGGCTCCGTTCAGCCATGCCAGATAGGCAATCCCGGCTTTGTAGAACCGCGTCGGAGCCTTAAAAATCTCTCGACTGAGGGGAATAGTCGGTGCGAACAGCGCGTTGTAGCGATCCATGTCGCCCATTGCCAACGCCTCAAGCGCCTGGCTAGCGGCGGGGGCGATAGCAGCGAAAATGCCTAGCAGAGCGTGGGAAAAATCCGTTCCATCCCCGGCAATAAGATCGGCATAATTGAAATCGTCACCGGTGTAGAGGCGTACGCCATCCGGCAACCGCGCGCGGAAGGCTTCTTCATGTGCCTGATCCAGCAGGGATATTTTTATCCCGTCAACCTTGGCAGGGTTTTCGTTGATCAGGGACAGCACAAAGTCGCTGGCCGCGTCGACATCCGTGCTACCCCAATAGCCCGTCAATGCAGGGTCGAACATATCGCCCAGCCAGTGCAGGATTACAGGCTCCGCAGCCCCATCGATAAGCGCGCGATAGACGTCGTGATAAGTGTCTGGACCCGCGTTGATCGCTGGAAAGGCGCGTGACGCCATCAGGATCAATTGCCCTCCCGCGGCTTCGATCGCCTCGGCCTGATGCTCGTAGGCTGACAGGATTTCACCTGCGGTGTTCAACGCGCTTAGAGGCAGGTGATCAGTCCCTGCCCCACAAGCCACCCGAGGCGACAACGGATGCACCTGCGCCGCCTTCATTGTGCGCTGGATCAACTCCAACGCTGTCTCCCAATCGACGCCCATACCCCGTTGTGCGGTATCCATAGCTTCGGCCAGACCCAGCCCTTGGTCCCAGAGCCCCTGACGAAATCGCAGTGTCGCTTCCCAATCAACCGTGGGGCGCCCATCCCAGGGGTTACGTTCTGCCAGCGGGTCTGAAACCACATGAGCCGCAGCAAAGGCCGTGCGCGTCAGAGGCAACTGCGGCGCACGCGGAACTAGCGGCGTTCCAGTCAGCGCATAGGGTTCCATTTGCCCATCTAGATTTGGCAAAATCAATTTCATTGTCTCAAACCTCCAAATCCAGAACCAGAATGCCGTCGATACCACCCACGGCGTTCCCAACCAGCTGCGCGCCCAGCGCCTTGTGCGTTTCGTTGTTCTGATAGGCCTCCAGCGCGGCCCAATCGTCGAAATCGATCACGAACCCATGCATGTATCCGCGTTCGATCTGCTCGGGGCTCTCGCTTCGCCCCCCGGTGAACGCGCTGGCTCCGGGAAGGGCCTTGGACACGTCCTCGAGGCCTTTGTAAATGGCTCCGATTGTCTCTTCGGTCACGTCGGCGCGGAATTTGGTCAGTACGATGTGGCGGATCATTTTTAGAAACCCTGATCTTGTTTGATCATGTCGGCAGCTTTTTCCCCGATCATGATCGTAGGTGCATTGGTGTTGGATGAATTGACCGTCGGCATAATCGACGCATCCGCGACGCGGAGCCCTTCGATCCCATTGAAGCGCAGGCGCGGGTCCAGAACGGCTTCGGCATCGCTGCCCATACGGCAGGTTCCAGCGCAGTGGTGCGATGTTTTGGAATGTACGCAGATAAAATCGAAATATTCTTGCTCGGTCCGCACGCCCGGGCCCGGCAAACGTTCGGCCAGGATGTACGGCTTCAGCGCATCTTGCGCGAGGATGCTCTGCACCAGCTTCAGCCCACGAATGGACATCTCTCGATCGTAAGGATCCGCCAGATAGTTAGGATCAATAAGCGGCATCACCGCGGGGTCCGAGCTTTGCAACCGAACGGTTCCGCGTGACCTGGGGCGCAGGAAACAGGCGTTCAGCGTAACCCCGCCGTTGGGCATCGCCTCGACCCCAGCCTCAATGCCGGTACCAAGCCCCAGATGCATCTGAAGATCCGGTGAACGCGCATCCGGGTCTGCGTACCAGAACCCACCCGTTTCGAACAAGCTGGACGCGACCGGTCCCTTGCGCGTGAAAAGATATTGCAGGCCCGCGAAGGCTGAAAGGTGCAGCTTGGCGAAACGGTCGTAGGTGTGCGGGCCGGTGACTTCACAAATCGAGTACAAATCCAAATGGTCTTGCAGGTTCGCGCCGACCTGAGGCTGATGATAAACCGCGTCGATACCTAGACTGTCCAAATGATCCGCTGGGCCAATTCCCGACAGCTGCAACAAGCGCGGTGAACCGATGGCACCTGACGACAGAATGACCTCTTTCGCGGCCAGGATCTTGTCCCCGTTCATCATCTCGACACCAGTCGCCCTGCCCTTGTCCACAATGATGCGGCGGACCTGTGCGCCGGTGCGCACCGTCAGGTTCGGTCGGCTGCGGTTTGGCGCGATAAACGCCATCGCGGCAGATGAGCGTCGCGCATTGCGCTGGGTCAGCTGATAGTACCCCGCGCCATCCTGCTTCGCCCCATTAACATCGCGCGTTTCAGGAATCCCCACTTCCCCTGCGGCCTTGATGTAGGCATCGCAGATTGGCAAAGGTGCTGCGGGCATGGACACGCCCAGCGGTCCGCCTTTGCCGTGAAACTCGTTGTCGTAGGTGTCGTTGTCTTCGGATTTTTTGAAAAAGGGCAGCACGTCGGCATAGCTCCAACCCTCGCACCCCATCTGTCTCCAGTCATCGTAATCCTGAGCTGCACCCCGTGTGTAGATTTGCGCGTTGATCGCAGACCCGCCGCCAATCACCTTGGCCTGCGTGTAGTTGAAGACCTTGTTCTGCATGTGCTTTTGCGGAACCGTGGACCAGCCCCAGCTGCCGATACCCTTGGTCATCTTCGCGAACCCGGCTGGTAGGTGAAAGAACGGGTGGCGGTCGGTGGAGCCAGCCTCCAGCAACAGCACACGCGCCGAGGGTTCTTCGGAAAGACGTGCAGCAATCACCGAGCCTGCGGAGCCGCCCCCAATGACAATGAAATCATATCCTTCAGACATTCTTATGCGCCCTGACTTACAGACGTGAAATCGACAAGCCGCCATCCACCGGGATGACAGCGCCGTTCGCAAAGTGCATCTGGCCCTGAACCAGTGGGACGACGACGGATCCAATATCCTCGGGCTCACCCCAGCGAGCCGCCGGAACAAGTCCGCCTTCGATACGGTCGGTGTACTTGTCGCGCACGCCGGCCGTCATTTCAGTCGCGATGATGCCCGGTCGCAGCTCAAAGACGCCGATGCCTTCGGGGGCCATGCGTACTGCGAACAACTGAGCCATCATCGCTGCGGCCGCTTTGGACACGCAGTACTCGGCACGTTCGATCGACACCATTGTCGCGCTGACAGAGGTGACAAAGGTGATTGATCGATAGGTATCGTGCGGCTGCCCCAACATGCGCCGAGCCACTTCTTGCGCCAGAAAAAACGCGCCACGCAAGTTGATATTCTGCACGAAATCCCAATTCTCGGGCTTCAGATCCAGCATGTCGCCGCGCACCGGTGCCCCTACGCCTGCGTTGTTTATCAACGCGGTGATCGGGCCCAAAACGGCTTCGATCTGATCCAGTAGCGCCGGAACGTGATCAATGTCGGACACGTCGTGCTGCACATAAATTGCGCTTGGGCCAAGCTCTTCCAAAGCCGCCTGAACCACCGGTTTGTCGGGTGCCGAGCGAGAGGCTATTGCGACCTTGTACCCCGCCGCGATCAAGGCGCGCGCCACCCCGAGACCAATGCCCTGTTGTCCTCCGGTCACCAATGCTGTTCCGGTCATGCGGCGAACTCCGTTTTAATAATGTGACGACCTGCCCGGAGCGCGAGTGCGGCTATAGTGAGGGCCGGATTCACCGCCGCAGATGTCGGAAGAATTGACGCGTCAACGATGAACAGGTTCTTGTGGTCGTGGCTACGACAGAACGTATCGACGACACTGCTTGACGGATCATTGCCCATCCGCGCTGTGCCGCATTGATGTGACGGAGTGCGCCGATCAAATGGTCGCGACAATACAACAGGAAACCCGGCCTGCTTCAGATGCGCCTTTAGCCGCGCAACCAAGGCCTCGTGCGCGGCCCAATTCGAGCGTTTCCAATCCAGCCTGATCTGGTCACCTTCGACCGTCACCCGGCTGTCTGGGTTCGGCAGATCTTCGGACATGGCATAAAAATCAAAACTGCGATTGGCGATCAGTGCTGCAAGTGGACCCGGAAGATGGGTTTGCGACGCAAGAATCGGTCCGGTGATTTTTCCCAACATCTGAATGTTGCCCAAAGGCAAACCACCCTGCCCGTCGCTGTTGTAATAGTCGTTGAACATCAATGTCTTTTGATAGACAGCTCTGTTGCGACGCAGCGGATGAAGGGCCAGCACCGCCGAGCAATTGTGGTTCATGAAGTTCCGCCCGACCTGATCGGACCGATTGGCAAGACCGGTTGGACAATTGTCGTTCGCGGACTGCAGCAACAGGACTGAGGACTGTACCGCACCTGCCGCGAGCACGATGACCGGCGCACTAAGGGCACCGTGGCCATCAACCTCGACGCTTGTGACGCGACCAACGGCATCAGCCTTCAGTTTTCGGACACGCGCGTTAGTTAAAAGTTCGACATTCTCGTGCTTCAATGCTTCGGTAAGCGCACAGGTTTCGGCATCCATTTTGCCGCTGCATGTGTTGGGAAACGCATCCCAAGTTGTTTGCCCAGCCTCTAACCAGGTCTCAATGTCCACGCCCAACGGTACTGAGGATGGCGTCAGGCCTGCATGGCTTAGCCGGTTCCTCAGGTCTGCAATATCAACTTCATCTGGCACAGGTGGGTGGGGGTAACCCCTACTGTGCGGCGGTTCGGTCGGATCTTCTTTGGTGGTTCCACGCGCGTCGTAAAGCTGTTCCGCAGTGGTGTAATCCGTCTCCAGCTCTTCGTAGGGCATGGGCCAGCCGTGCGAGTAGCCCCCCATATGCTGACGCGGCTCAAAATCCTCTTTCCGATAGCGTATCAAAGCTGCGCCGTAGAACTTGGAATTGCCACCCACGCAGTAGTAGTTTCCGGGGTTGAAAGGTTTGCCTGCTCCATCCAGCCATGTTTCATCGGGGCGAAAGTGCCCATTGGCAAAGATCGCCTTTGGGTCTCGATCCTGAGGTGAGGGCTGCAACCACTCTCCTCGTTCAAGGATCAGAATGCGGCGACCGGACGGAGCCAACGCGGCAGCCAGCGTTGCCCCCCCGATACCCGACCCAATGATTATGACGTCAGCCCGATTCATGGGAGGATCCGCATCTCGCTTTCGGGATCAAAAGCCACGGCTTTTTCCATGTTCACAGCAAAGTTGAAATCCTGACCCGGTGCGACTTCGGCATCTGAACGCATACGCGCGATCACATCTCGTCCGCCCAATTGCATCGAGACGAAGGTGTCCGATCCAGCGGGCTCCGTCACCACGATACGGTTGGTCATCTGCGCGATGTTCGACGACTTTCGATCCGCACCATCCATATCGGTGATAGTCTCTGGACGGATTCCCAACAAGATCTCGCGCCCATCCCATGCGGCCAAGTTGTCTTGGCTGAACGGAAGTTGCGCCATAGATCCGTCGTGAACGGCGACCTCTGCATGGGGGCGGCCATTCAAAACCGTAACCTTGGCCGGTAACACGTTCATCGCAGGCGAGCCCATAAACGTTGCAACGAAGATATTCGCAGGCGTGTCATAGATTTCCTGCGGCGTGCCCAGTTGCTGGACATAGCCGCCGTTCATCACGGCGATGCGGCTTGAAAGCGTCATCGCCTCGATCTGGTCATGCGTTACGTAGACGATGGTGGTCCCGAGATTTTGATGCAGCTTCTTGATCTCGGTTCGCATGTCGACGCGAAGCTTGGCATCGAGGTTCGAGAGTGGTTCATCGAACAGAAAGACATCCGGGTTTCGCACCAACGCGCGACCCATTGCAACCCGCTGACGCTGACCGCCGGACAACTGCCCGGGCTTGCGATCCAACAACTGCTCTATCTGCAAGAGCTTGGCAACTTCTTGCATCGCTTTGTCACGTTCGGGCTTAGGCACCCCGTGCATCTCAAGCCCGAAAGTGATGTTTTGCCCGACCGTCATATTGGGATACAAAGCATAGCTTTGGAACACCATGGCGATGTTGCGGTTGGACGGGTGCACCCCATTCATCACCTGATCCTTGATTCGGATTTCGCCGCTGGTGATCTCCTCCAACCCCGCGATCATGTTCAGCAGAGTGGATTTGCCACAGCCCGAGGGGCCGACCAGCACCAGGAACTCTCCTTCCTGCACCGAGATATCGACTTTGTGCAGAACCTCGACCGCCCCGTAGGATTTGGTCGCGTTGTCTATGTCTAGAAAACCCATGAGGTCTTATCCTTTCACCGAACCCGCCATCAGGCCGCGGACGAAGTATCGACCGGCCACGATGTAGACGAGCAGAGTTGGCATGGCCGCCAGAATGGCGCCTGCAAAATGAACGTTGTATTCCTTCACACCGGTTGACGACTGCACCAGATTGTTGAGTGCGACTGTCATGGGTTGGCTGTTGGCATCGGCAAAGGACGCGCCGAACAGGAAGTCATTCCAGATGTTGGTGAACTGCCAGATGATCGAAACCACGGCGATCGGCCCGGAACTGGGCAGAAGAATACGCCAGAAGATCTGGAAGAACCCGGCACCATCGATCTGCGCTGCCCGGATCAGCTCGGTCGGGAACACCGCGTAATAGTTGCGGAAGTACAGCGTGGTGAAGCCAATCCCGTAGACAACGTGGACAAGCGCAAGACCCCAAGTGGTGCCAGCCAGCCCGATTATGCCCAACATCCGCGCCATTGGGATCAGAACAATCTGGAACGGGATGAAGCAGGCAAACAGCATCAGCCCAAACAGGATGGTGTCGCATTTGAAGCGCCATTTCGTCAGTACGTAGCCGTTCAACGCCCCAAGAATGGTCGAGACGATCACCGCCGGAACCACCATCTTGATCGAGTTCCAAAAGTAAGGCTTCAGCCCTGTCGGATCGACACCGATCTGCGCCGAAGACCACGCCTTGAGCCACGGCTCAATCGTGAACACCTGCGGCAGGTTCATCATGCCACCGCCGGTGATCTCTTCCAAAGGCTTCACCGAGTTCACCAGCATGACGTAGAGGGGCAGCAGGTAGAACAAACCGAACAGCAGTAGCACCAGGTAGATCAACGTGCGCGTAACGCGGCCCGTTCGGATTGCGGTATCCTGAGTTGCTTGAGACATCAGCGTTTCTCCCGCAATTCGGCGTAAAGATAGGGGATCATGATCGCCGCAATGGTCATCAGCATGATCGTGGCCGACGCCGCACCGATCCCCATCTGGTTCCGCGTGAACGTGTAGGAATACATGAAGGTTGCGGGCAGTTCGGTGGCACGACCGGGCCCACCCCCGGTCAGGGCGATCACAAGGTCAAAGGTCTTGATCGCCAAGTGGCTGAGGATCACGAAGGCCGACAGGAAGGCTGGTCGCAGTTGCGGGATAATGATCCGGCGATAGAGGTTCCAGTTCGAGGCTCCATCCATTTGCGCAGCCCGCAGGATCTCGTTGTCGATCCCACGCAGGCCAGCCAGAAACATTGCCATTACGAAGCCGCTTGTCTGCCAGACGGCCGCTAGAACCACCGTGTAGATGGCGTAATCACGGTTTTTTATCCAGTCGAACTCGAAGCTGGTCCAACCCCATGTATGCATGACGTTTTCCAGCCCGATGCCAGGGTCAAGGAACCACTTCCAGGCTGTACCGGTGACGATGAAGCTCAGAGCCATCGGATAGAGGTAAATCGGACGCAGCAGCCCTTCCCCCCGGATTTTCTGATCAAGGAAGATCGCCAGACCCAGGCCGATACAGGTGCAGATCACGATATAGAGGCTTGCGAAAATCCCCATATTGATCAACGAGGTTTCCCAATGGCTCAGCCGCCACAATTTGTCGTAGTTTTCCCATCCGACCCATCCAAAGGACGGCAGGATGCGACTGTCGGTGAATGATAGGTAGACCGAAAACAGAATGAACCCGTAGACAAAGACCAACATCATCGCCAACGACGGTGACAGGACCAGCTTGGGTATCCAGTTCTGAAGGCGTGTCTTAAAATCCGCGTCGGCTGAAGCAGCCATGGCGCGCCCTCCTCGTTCGAGTCGTGTTAGATCGGAGCTTTTGCGCCCGCTTGGTGACAGGGCGGCCAGACCGCCGCCCCATCGGGAGGATCACTTATGGATCACTTGGCGATTGAAACGGCATCAACCAGTTCGGTCACGGCATCTTCGCTGCCGTACTCGCCGTTAAAGTGGGCGGTCACCACGTCATAGACGGCGTTCTTGACTGACGCAGGCGCGGCATGTCCGTGTGCCATCGAGCCGAACAGGTTGCCTGACGAAGCCGCAGCAGCCAAATCCTTCATGCCTTGCTGACCACACGCATCCAGATCACTGCCGTCCACGTCAGTACGAGCCGGGACAGAGCCCTTCACCTTGTTGAAGGCAATCTGGAAGGATGGCGACAGGATCGCGCTGGCCAGCGCGGCCTGCTCGGCCGATACCGTACCGCCCTGATCAAACATCATGAACTGATCAGCGTTAAAGGTAACCTGATCCTGAGTACCCGGGAAGCGGAAACACAGGAAGTCCTCACCCGGCACTTTGCCCGCGTTCAGGAATTCGCCTTTGGCCCAGTCACCCATCATCTGGAAACCGGCTTCACCGTTTATGACCATTGCTGTCGCCAGGTTCCAGTCACGACCCGAGAAGTTCTCATCCACGTTGTCACGGATAAAGGCCATACGGTCGAAC
Organism: Ruegeria sp. BG9; assembly: GCF_056538305.1. NCBI lineage: Bacteria > Pseudomonadati > Pseudomonadota > Alphaproteobacteria > Rhodobacterales > Roseobacteraceae > Ruegeria > Ruegeria sp. BG9. The sequence goes on along the minus strand of NZ_JBQFSY010000003.1, from coordinate 92,231 downwards.
GCCTCTTTCATCGCGTCGCCACCCAGCGTTTCCTCGTCCAGGTCGATAAAGGCCGCTTTGTAGCCGTCAGGCCCCAGCGTCGACATCGCGATAGCATCGAACACGGTCGCGTCCTGCCATGCCTGACCACCATGCGCGATCGGAGTGATCCCGGCAGCTTTCAACGCCTCAACCGCTGAGACGAATTCGTCCCAGTTGGTGGGCTGAGCAATGCCGTTGGCGTCCAGCACTGCTTTGTTGGCCCAGACCCAGTTGGTCGAGTGCACGTTCACAGGGGCCGAGACCCATTTGCCGTCATGCTTGGCGAAGGCTTTCAGCGCATCTGGGACGACGTCATCCCAACCTTCCTGGGCTGCCACTTCGTTCAGATCGGCCAGCGCGCCCTGATCGGCCCAGTCCAGAATGTCAAAGCCCAGAGCCTGAACGGCTGTAGGAGCGTTGCCTGCGGTGACGCGGGCGCGCAGAACGGTCATCGCCTGCTCACCACCGCCACCTGCTACAGGCATATCGGTCCAGCCGATGCCCTGTCCGGACAGGTCGTCCTTGAGTACGTTCAATGCTGCGGCCTCACCACCAGACGTCCACCAGTGCAGAACTTCCACGTCTTCAGCGTGCGCAAGGCTGGTCGTGCACAGTAGACCTGCCACAAACAGCGATTTTGTCTTCATAAATTTACGCATTCTTGTTTCCTCCCTTAATGCGTGATTCTCACTCGGAACCAATCTGGTGCCCGGTCTTAGTCTTGCGGAACCCATGGCGCCCGGCTGTTGCCTATGCGCATGACCACAGATTTCACTTCGAAGAATTCCTCGAACCCATATCTTCCGATTTCCCGCCCCTGCCCGGATTGTTTGACCCCACCGAAAGCGACCTCGGGGAACCCGTCCATCCAGGTGTTGGTCCAGACCGTTCCCGCTTCTGCTCGGCGGGCAAACTCTAGGCAGGTGTGAACGTTTTCGCTCCAGACCCCTGCCGACAGACCGTAAGCGCTATCATTGGTGAGCGCGATGGCTTCGTCCAGTGTTTTGAAAGTCAAAACAGACAGAACGGGCCCGAATACTTCATCGCGGGCAATGGGCATATCAGGCGAGACGTCAGAAATCACTGTCGGCTGATAGAACTGAGCGCCGAGGCCTTCGACCTCCAGCGGCTCACCACCCAGATCAATAGTCGCACCCGAAGCCTGCGCCTGTTTGACATATGCGTCGATTTTTGACTTGTGCTCGGACGTTACGATAGCCCCAACCTGCGTCGTCGGGTCCAGAGGATCGCCAAATTTGACTTTGCGCGAAAGGGCGACGACACGTTCGCGGAAGTCGTCAGCTATTTCCTCATGCACGATGATGCGACTGCTTGAATTGCAGCATTGGCCAACGTTGAAATAGACGCCGAACACAACGGCATCAGCGGCTGCATTCAGATCGGCGTCGGGAAAGATGACCTGCGGGTTCTTGCCCCCAAGCTCAAGCGCGACCTTCTTAAGTGTATCCGATGCTACTGCGCTGATCGTCTTGCCCACAGCGGTTGAGCCCGTAAAGCTGATCATGTCCACGCTGTCATGGCTCGTCATCACGCTGCCAACGGGAACTCCGTAACCCAGAACGATATTGCATACACCGGCGGGCAATCCGGCTTCGATCAACAATTCGCCCAGCATCAAGGTTGTCGACGGTGTCATCTCAGACGGTTTCACAACAACTGTGCAACCAGCCGCCAACGCGAAGGGCAGCTTCTGACTGAGAATCCAGAACGGAAAATTCCAAGGCGTGATGATGGACACGACTCCGATGGGTTCCTTCAGCACGACACCCATCATATCTGCGCCAAGAGTGTTATGACTGTCGCCGTGCGTGCTGCGTGCCAATGAGGCCGCATAGCGCCAAAGGTCGGCTGCACCGCCGACCTCGCCCTTGGATTGGCTGATCGGCTTACCGCTTTCCAGCGTTTCGATCAGTGCAATCCGGTCGACATTCTGTTCAATCAGGTCGGCAACCTTAAGCAAAACGGTGGCCCGCTCTTTGCCCGATGCCCGACTCCACACACCGCTGTCAAATGCCTTACGCGCCGCCAGGATCGCAGCCTCAGCTTCAGCTTCGCCACCCAAGGCTGACCGGCTGACAATATGCCCGTGCGAGGGCGAGCGCCGTTCGAACGTCTCACCCGACGCGCTTTTCTGCCACCTGCCATCGATGAGATGCCGACCTTCGAACAACGGCGGCAACTCGAAAGGGATAGCAGGGTTGATGGTGATATCTTTCATATCGTCAAAGGCCCGAAAATGTGGGGTTACGTTTTTCCATGAACGCAGCAACGCCTTCTTCGCGGTCCGCTGAGGCCGCAATTGCTGCACTACCAAGGGCTTCGACCACGGCATGAGAGTCTTCACCGACCGCTGCATGGATCATGTTTTTTGAGACTTCGGTAGCGCGGGGCGAAAGGTCGCTTAGTTCGGTTGTGATCTCAAGCGCGCGCGCCAGAACGTCGTCAGAAACCTCGGTCGCATAGCCCAAGGCCACGGCGCGGTCGGCACCAATACGGCGCCCGAAGAGTGCCATCTCTTTCACCGCAGCTTCGGGGACCAGCCGGGTCAACCGCTGTGTCCCGGACCAGCCGGGCACAATCCCAACCCGAGCTTCGGGCAAAGCCAGCGTGGACCGCGGGGTCATCAGGCGCAGATCACAGCAACTGGCCAGCTCTAGCCCGCCGCCGAAGGCGTGACCGTTGATCGCTGCAATTGTCGGCTTGCCGATCCGCGCCAAGCGATCAAATATACGATGTCCATCACGGACCCAATGTCGCGCGAATTCGGCGGGGCTCAGACCACCCCAAGCGCCAATATCGGCCCCACAACAGAACGCTTTTTCGCCTGCACCAGTCAGAACAAGCGCACGAATTGACGTGTCACGCTCGACCTCTTTCAGGCCAGCCTCCAGCGCGTGCAGCATGTCCACAGTTAGCGCATTGAGCTTGGCCTCGTTGTCCAAAGTCAGGACGGCGGTTGCTCCCTCGATATGAATGCGCAGCTTGCTCACAGGGTCATCCCCATTGGGCCAACTGCGAATAACGATTTGGGCATCTGAACCGCGTTTTCTGCGACTTTGACGCGACCGCCCGAAGCTTCGACAATATCGCGCTGCGCCTCAATGCCGGGCATGATTTCCGTCGCAACCAGTCCCTGATCTGTTAGGCGTATGACGCAACGCTCTGTCACATAGAGTACGTCCTGACCGGTTTCACGGGCACGGCGGCCCGAAAATGTGACATGCTCAACCTGATCCACCATCTTGGTGAACTTTCCGGGGGCATTCACTTGAATACCGTCATCCGTCAGGTCGATCTTGGCACCGGCTTCGAACCAGCCAGAGAACACGATCTTTTTGGCACGCGCGGTGATATCGACAAAGCCACCGCATCCTGCAGTCAGGTAGGGCTTCTTGCCAAGTTTGGAAACGTTCACATTGCCTTCTAGATCGACCTCGAGGAACGAGAGGAACGACATGTCGAACCCGCCGCCCTGGAAATAGATGAATTGCTGTGGTGACGGTACGAAAGCATGTGCGTTGGATGCGCACCCAAAGGCAAACCCGGTCAATGGGACGCCACCAACGGCCCCCTGCTCGATCGCCCATGTCACCGCCTGAGGATGGCCCTCCTCCAACAAAACACGCGGGACCATTGCGCTGATGCCGAAGCCCAAGTTGGCGCTCATGCCGCTGCGCAGTTCTTGGGCGGCGCGGCGCGCGATGACCTTCTCGACACCATGCTCGGCCAGCGAAAAACTGTCCCAAGGGCGCATAATCTGGCCAGAGATCGCAGGGTCATAGGGCGTCTCTGTCGTTTGCATCTGCTCTGGGTCTTCAACGATCAGGTCGACCAAGTGACCTGGCACGCGCACGTCATGGGGGCGCAAGCTACCCGCGGCAGTCACACGTCGAACCTGTGCGATCACGAGTCCACCGTAGTTGCGTGTGCAAATCGCTTGCTCCAATCCGCCCAGATAGGCACCTTCATGTTCATAGGTCAGGTTGCCAAACTCATCCGCCGTGGTTGCGCGCAAAACGCACACGTTCGGATTGATGTTTGGGAAGTGCAACCAAGTCTGACCGTCGAATTCCTTTCGGTTAACAATTGGAGCCGCCGCACCACGCGCGTTCATCGCGCATCCTTCTCGAACAGGATCCACGAAAGTCTCAAGCCCGACCTGCGTCAGTACACCGGGTCGATGCGCTGCGGCTTCGCGGTGCATATCGAACAGAATTCCCGATGGTACGTTGTATGCGGCCACTCGATCTTCGACGATCATTTTCCAGATTTCCGGCATCTCAAGGCTGGAAGGACCCGACGGGTATGAACCGGCGAGAACGCGGCTTAGCAGTCCATCCTGCGCCAGATAATCCATTCCCCTCACGCCATACATATCCCCGGCAGCGATAGGGTGCAGCGTTGTAATGTTGCGCGGATGCCCTTCAGTGCGAAACCGCTCTCCAAGTTCCTTCAGCACGAGGTCTGGGCACCCCAACGCAGAGGACGACGATACGGTGACAACCGCATTGTCTGGGATACGAGAAACGGCCTCGGAAACGGAAACAAGCTTGGTCATCAAAAACCGCCATAATCTATGTTGATACGATCACCCGAAGCTGCGGCCTCACGAACGCTCAGCGCGATTGACAGCGATTTCACTCCATCAGGTCCGTCGGCAGCAGGACGGCCTTGTCCCGCCGCTGCGGCGACAAATTCCGAAACGCCTTGAACATAGAGAGAGTGGCCCGAAAACGGGATCTCTTCACTTCCGGCTTCAGTCACCAGCTGTATTGCCCCAACCGGGCGCTGCGTCATGATGCCATCCGCAAATATCGAACCCTCGGTTCCATGCACCTGCAGGCCAGACCCGGCAAAGGGGTGCGTAAAGCTCTCATGCGTCATGACCATCGCGCCTGAGGGCATAGTCCAAACGGACATGCAGGAGTCTTCGACACCTTGCCCCATCCCAGAACTGGCCATTTGCGCAACGACAGACACCGGGTCTTCATTGAGCAGGAAGCGGGTGACATCCGCGTCATGAACAACGATGTCAGGGATCACGCCACCACCAGCATCGGCCGAGTTGATACGCCACCCCTGCAAGTTTTCGGGCAAATGAACTGCGTGATGGATGCGCAACGAAAGAACCTCGCCGACGCGCCCATCTGCGATCAGGTCACGAATGGCACGATGACTGCCAGAGCATCGCAGGTGGTGATTTGTAGCAAAAGCCACGCCAGCCGCGTCTGCCGCGCGCACCATTTCGATAGCTTCCGCTTGCGTCATCCCGAGCGGCTTTTCGCAAAGGACATGCTTGCCAGCCGAAATGGAAGCCATCGCCTGACCGTAGTGCTTCTCATTCGTGGAAGAAATGTAGACGGCTTTCACGTCATCGTCAGACAGCGCCGCGTTCAGGTCTGTGGTTGCATTGGGAATACCGTGCTCTTTAGCCCAGGTTTGCACCCGGTCAGAGGAATTACTGACGACCCAGGTCACGTCGTTGCCTGTCTGCTGACGCACCGCGTCCAACATATATTGCGAAGCTATCGTACTCGCTCCGACAAATGCCCAGTTCATCTGATTTCCCCACAATTGGAACGTTCCAAAATGTGTAATGGAACGTTCCAAATTTGACAAGAAAAAACTCTGCCTTTTCTTTAAAGGCCAGAAAATATGGCTAAAAACGCGACGCTTGCAGCCTCATCCAAAACAATCACAGGGAATCGAAGGGATTCACGGCGTGTCGGTACTCCGACTGAGTCGCTGAAATACGCCGCGCGCTACTTACATCAATGCGTCAGAGCGACCCCTTCCACTGTCACCCTGTGCATAAGACGTCGAAACCCATGGTAGTCGTTGATCGCTTTGTGCCACGTCGCTCTGTTATCCCAAATGGCGATATCCCCTTCCTGCCAACGCAGGCGACATTGGAATTCAGGCTGCTTGCAATGATCATAAATCATACCCAGCACTGCGGCAGACTCATTCACGCTCAAGCCTTTGATTTCGGTCGTGAACACAGGGTTGACGAACAACCCGCGCCTACCGCTGAGAGGATGTGTGATGACAACGGGGTGTAAAGCGTCTTGCGTGGCAGCTTCGGCGTTCCCCAACCGGCCGCTTTTTGCGGCTTCTGTGTCCACAATGCTGTTGCCAAAGACATGGCGAGAGGAATGCACCGCCCACAAACCATCTAAGAAACCACGCATCGTGGGCGACAAAGCTTCGTAGGCGGCAGCCATCGACACAAACAACGTGTCGCCACCATGGGGCGGAACCTCAAGGGCGTGCAGGATCGAGCCCATGGCTGGCTCCTGATCATAAGAGTGGTCAGTATGCCACCCCTCTCCCACAGCCTCTTTCTGATCCTTCTCTTTCAACACCGTGGCAATCTCTGGGTGGCCGTCCACCGGTTTGAAAAATCGGTTCACGTTGATTGGGCCGAACCTTCTCGCAAAGGTCAGATGCTCTTGCGGACTAACGCTTTGGCCCCTCAGTGCGATAACGGAGTACTTTGCGAAGGCTGACTTAATTGCGTCGAATTGATCTTCACGCCGGATGTCCGCCCCGACGATTTCCGCACCCAATCCACCGGTGAGAGGTTTTACTTCCATTCGCCTTCCTCCCTGCTTCGCTCAGCCTAAAAGACGAGAAGTATCACTTCAAAGCAATCGGCTTGGCTTCATACAACTCCAATGGAAGACCGTCCGGGTCGCTGAAGAAAGTGAACCGATGGCCGGTATACTCATCGACACGGATATCTTCGACGAAGACACCTCTCTGTTCCAGGCTATCTTTAAGTGCCTCGATATCATCCACAACAAACGCTAGATGCCGTAGACCTCGTGCTTCGGGACGAGACATACGTTTGGGCGGGTTGGGAAAGGAAAACAGTTCAATCTGAGAGCCGTCCGGCAATGCCAAATCCAGCTTCCAAGATTGCCGCTCAGCCCTGAAATTCTCGGCAACAATCCTCAAACCAAGCGTCTCTGAATAAAACGCCTTGGACCGTTCATAGTCCGAACAAATGACTGCAGCATGGTGGATTGTTTTCAGACTGGTCACGGGCAGTTATCCTCATTAGGTCAATACTTTAATCCAAATTCTTAAGGTAATTTTTCACTTCACCTTCGAATCTGATCGAGAAAACCAAGAGCTGTTTGGCCAAATTTGGCAACCGAACAATACAAGAAAACAGAGCAGTATTCATCAAGCGTCTGTGAACTCACAGCCGATGTTGTAGGCAACTCGTGCCAGCGGCGGCTCGCGGCTCGAAATGCACCTTCAAAACCAAACTTAGCGATTTCCGAGTTGAGAGCCAATGCCGCCACTCTTGGCTGCCTACAAACTCGGTTGAAAGAATTGAGCGTTGCACTCAGACAAACTCGAACCGGACTCAGTTTCGCCAATTGGGAATGCACTCAATGCCGTCCATAAATCGCGCCACACAAGCAATTTCAATCTGAACTGGCGCTTTGACCGACCTGCCTGGACCGGCAAAGCGAGACTTTGGGAACTTAGTCAAGCTGGTCTCCGCCTCTTTCACCTTTCAGAAGAGTAATTTGATCGGCTTTCCAGTTGCTCCACCGCACCGGCGAAGCAAAAAACTGCTTGATAGTCCACCACCGTTGAGGCCAAACGTGACCAACCCTAAGCAGTGTTAATGAACAGGCCGCCTTAGGTAGCGTTCAATATCGGACCATCTAACAATCTGACCAGTTCTCCAAAATAGCCTCCAGAACGCGCGGGACGCGTGGGATCAGATGAAATTGCGACAGCAAGGTTTTGCTCAGGATGGGCCGCTATGATTTGGCCTCCGTACCCACGCGCCAATGCATAGCCGGATGGGGACAGAAACCAGCCATAGCCATAATCCAATCCAGAGAAAGGTGAACGGCCGTGCGGCTTGGTCGATTCCAAGACCCAACTCTCAGGAATGATTTGCCCGTTGGCAAAAGTCCCGCGGTCCCGAAGCAACACCGCGATCTTCAACATAGACCTCGGCGTAATCGCCATCTCATTGCCACCCAAGTAGTAACCCTGTGGATCCCTCGTCCAAGCAGGTATCTCGATACCAAGTGGTGCACCCAGCCTCTCACGCGTCAGTCTCAATAGACTTTGGCCGGTCGCCACAGTCAATGCTGCGCCGAGCACGTGGGTCGATCCCGTGGAATAGAGCATCTGCTCTCCGGGTTCAGCAACCATCGGTCGCGTCAGCGCGTCCGCGATCCAGTTGGGAGAGTTGATCCATTCTCCATAGTTGCTGCCCGAGGTTCTTTCGAGACCTGCCCGCAGCGTCACCAGATCCTCCATCGTAATGCTTTCGGAACCGGGTGTCGCATTAGCGGGCAAAAGCCTCGGAGCGACCTCCTGCAAGGTGGTATCTACAGATGGGATTTCCTCCCGGTCGATCGCCGTCCCAAGCAACAAAGCCACAATGCTTTTCGAACATGACTTTATATTGGCCGGCCTATCCAGGCCTGCACCGTGTTGGGCCTGCGCGAAAATGACGTCGTTTCCGCGTTGAATTTGAAGTGAATGCAACTGGGGAAGACCGCTGATTGCATCATTCAGTGCCACCGCTTGTCCCCGCGCAATATACGGAGCACAAATTGCGGTTGCGGTTGCCAACAGGAACTTTCGACGTGTGATCATGACATTCATTTGGAAGCAAATCTCGGAATGTCCAGACACCTGCGCAACATCCTAGGATTTATTGTCCAAGATGTAAGAAAGCCGCCGCAAACGAAAAGTGGGATTTGAGGCAACAGGAGGCTTCGCTTGTAAACTTGGCCAGCATCCTAGCGCGCAAGAACTGTGGTAGACTGAAACCGAGGACATTCTAGCAGGAGATTTCCCGTTGCTACCGAATTCACTCCGTCTCGCACTCTCGGTCATAACAATCGCCATGTCGGTGGGCGCCCTACCGGACCGCGCCAATGCGATAACGCAAGATGTTCCAGCGTGGCTACAAAAGCACGTGGGTACAGGTGAGGGGCAAATCGCGCCGATCGTTCTGGAAAGGGCACGAGCGCTTTACATCAAGAAACTACGCCGAGGCGAAGTCAGGAACCCTTGCTACCTTGCCAAGGACGCAACCCGCCCTAGCACTGCACGAAACGGCAATCCGGGCAAGCGTTTTTATGTCATCTGCGAGTCACAAAAGTCCTTCCGAGCGGTTTCGTCCGGCTATGGCAACGGCCGAAAACTCCAGCGCGCCAATTTTTCGAATGGCCGACAATGCGCGAAGAACTTCAGCAATGCAGAAGGCTCTAAACTAACCGCCGGAGGCGCCTATGTGACGGCTGAAACCCGCACGTCCTTCAAAGGTTACCACAGTCGTTCCGGCAAAACGCAGCCGTTCTACCGCACATTTCTTTTGTTTGATGGTGAAGGAGAAACGAGCAATGCGCGCGAGCGCGCCATCGGAGGCCATCCGGCTGTCTTCCTTAAGTGGCAATGTCGGTTCAAAAACCCTCAAAGCACTCATGCAGACAACAATGGCTATGTCCCCTACGGAAGGCTTGTGAACTACACCGGTGGTCGTAGCAATGGTTGCACAACCTGGTCACAATCCGCCTCAAAAGAGATTTTGGCGCTCGTAGAAGGAAACCCGACAACCCTGTATATCTACCCAGAATCCAAAGACATACACGCTGTCGCCAAGGCGGTAAAAAAGGGAAAATCACTTTCTCGAGCTGGAGTTTACTGGAACGCAGCTTGCCTAAAAGCGATTGGCGAACCAAAGTTTTGGCCCAAAAGCAGCCTACAGCCGATCATAAATAGTTGGAGAGCATCTTTGCCCAAACAGCCGCCACTGGAATTGCCGATCTGCAAGTAAACTGTAAAGCAGAACCTGAGCGCGCTGCCCTTCAAGCCTTTGTGCTGTGGGCTCGATGCTGGCGTTCAGCGAATTTCGCTCAATATCTTCTTTGCGGACGAAGCCAACCTTCGGTCCACTCCAAGAAACTGGCGGTTCCGGCCCAAACGAGCCGTTGCTAAAGCAGCGCTGCAGATTTCGCAAAGCGGTCCTGCGGCAAGCCCCGCCCTATGCCCCTTCTTCATAGCGCTTTCGTTCTGCATCACCTGCATCGCGCCATTCGGCGCGGAGTAGGTCCATTCGCCGAGGAATACTGTCTTCGAGGACCTCCGCGTCAATGATCCGCTCTGTCCGAAAGTAACGAAAACCTTCTCGCATCTCGCACCATGCGGCGATGATGCGGCTGGTGTCTCGATAACCCAGCAGTATGGGCCATATCACGCGACGGGTCTTTTGGCCTGAGTTATCTGAATACTTCAAGGCTATCTTTTTGCGACACCGAATGGCCAGACGAATTGCCGCCGCGCCGAGTACTTCATCCGGCTGAGTGACGGGCGCGACGCTGACCGCCGGCTGAAGAAACGACGTCCGGTACTTGTCAGGTGCGACAGCTTCCAGCTTGGTGATCAGCTTCTCAGCCGCTAGCGCAAGCTCGGGTTCGCCTCGGGTCTGGACCCACAGCACACCAAGCGTAACGGCCTCGATCTCATCCGGGGTGAGCATCAGCGGTGGAATATGAAAGCCGGGCTCCAACACATAGCCGACCCCCGCCTCGCCATTTATTGGCACGCCCTGCCCCATCAGCGCAGCAATATCGCGATACACCGTGCGTTTGGTCACGCCCAGTTCCTCACCAATGGACTGGGCTGAGATCGGGCCTTTGGCGCGCCTCAGAATCTCGATGACTTCAAATAGCCTGTCGCCGCGCCTCATGTGATCTCCTTTCTAAGAAACAGATCATACTGACACCATGCTGACAACACGCTGTCAGCATAGGCGAGGTAAAAGCAGGAAAGGCTTCAACCAAGGAGATTAGAATATGAGACGTTTCATTGCCTTAACCCTCGCCGCTGTTCTGCCAACAACACTCGCAGCGGAGTCTTCCGAGCGGCGGGGAACTGCGACGATCATGGCCATGGGCGCCTATGTGCCGACCGACAACATGGAGGAATCGGAGGCTTTCTACCGCGCCCTGTTCGACAGTGAACCGACAATCGGGCTACCAGAATTCGTGGCGTTCGACGTGGCTGGTGGCTGGTTCGCGATCGTGTCACGGGATAAGTACGCACCGGGGGCCGAGGCAGGTTCGGGCGCGGTTCCCTACCTGCAATCCGCCGATCTGGAAGTCTTGCACGCCCGTGCCATTGCCGCCGGCGTGGCCGCTCCAAAGATCATCGAAGAGCCGGGCATCCACCTGCTCAAGATCACCGATCCGAACGGTCAACTGATCGAGTTCTTCAGACTGACCCATCAGTGACGCTCTCAACACTCCGCGCTATCTTCAAAGGACATCGCACCATGCAAATGAACTACTTCGTCGTCGGTACCAACGACATGGCCGCCGCAACGCACTTTTATGATCAGCTTTTTGGTCAAACGGGTATGGAGCGTGTCTCGCCCACCGACAGAATGACGTACTGGCTCGGACCTGGCATTGCCTTTGCAGTAGCCATCCCGTTCGACGAAAACCCTGCCACCAATGGAAACGGAACCATGGTCGGCTTCAGCGTCGGGTCGGCTGAAGAGGTCGAAAGGCTGTATGCGTTGGCCATCGAGCTAGGTGGCACGAGCGAAGGCGAGCCGAACCAACGGGGACCGCGTTTCTCGGCCTACGTCAGGGATCCGGACAGCAACAAGATTTGCCTCTCCGCCTGAGGGCAGGTCGCAAGTGCAGTTCGTGATCGAAAGGAGAAGGTTTTTTAGCCCGTTCTTTTGGGCGTGAATGGGTGGAGAGGTAAGCTTGTCCTCGATGCTGCGCTCGCAGAGGATTTAGTCGTCACAGCGATCAATCGTTCTGCAGACAAGGCACCCGATCTCAAAAAAGACTGCACGTGGATGTCGGTGAACCCTGTGACCCTATGTTCCTCGCATCAGTGTTTCGCAACCATTACGCCGTCACTTCGAACTTGGACGGTCGGCTGCCTTCGAAAGGCGCGAAGTCGGTGTACTACCGATCTGCAGCTACGATCCTCAAAGCTGCGTCTCGGGTTAGCCGTTTGACCCGTAAGGCCAGACTAGGTTCAGTATTAAGATTGCCACAAATAAGGTGACAAGCTTAAGCACTGTTGCTTTTCGTTTCGGCATGTTCGCAAAAAGTGGCGTCTGGTCGAGGCCCCAGAGGACAGCAAAGCAGATTGCTACGGTGACAATCATATGTGGTATATCAAGGCTCACAGCGTTCCTTTCAAATAACTGAAATGATGTCTATTGGCGTCGTTTTGTGCGACGGCAAAGCAACGTTAGGATTACAAGATTGAGCACCGGAGCCATACTCGCAAGCCACGGGCGCCAAGTCTCCGGAAAACCATCTGTCAAAAGAACCCATGGCAATCCTATGGGCAGCAGGAATATACCGGACAAAGGGTCTCGCTGCTGACCAAAAAGCCCGAAGGTGCCGACCAGAAGCAGCGCAAGTGCCATGAGGTAAAAGACCCCTACGGTTCGAACAACCCAACGACAGGTATTTGCGGATCCTGACACTGCTTAATCTCTTCGGTATGTTAAAGTGAAACTCTTCGGGTGCCGATGTCAGGTTAGTTGCACGCAGGATAGTTGGCGCGATCCGCTTCCGATACATCCACGGGGCATTCGGTGTTCCGGTTTGCTTCGGAAATATCCGCTTCCGTGGAGAAGGATTGCTCTTCTGCACATCCTGCCAAAACGACGAACAGTGTTGCGGCTGCAAGCGTGTATTTCATGGAACTTCCTTTCAATCAGACAAAGTGTTCAGCCACGACCTAGAGCATTAGCAATCTGCGGCGGGCAGCATAGTGACATCCGAATAACGGCCATCGGCAGTCGCGATGCGTGCGCAGGCACCCGTGCTGCGGTTAAACCAGAAGGCGGTTAGACCGTCTGTCCGGATCAACTCATAGCCGAGGTTTTGTATGCCCATCTCGGCCTGACCGGCCCGCGCACCTTCAAATGCGGAAAGATCGGTGGAGCTTCCCACGGACGGTTGGTCAGTTGAAGGTGCCGTGGGGCTTGAAGTCTCCACGCAACCCGCCACTGCGCAGAGTGTCGCAAATACACAAACCAGCATAAACGATTTCTTATTGGATTCTCCAATTTGATGCGGAAACTCTTCCGTATTCATGTCATTCGATGCCAAAGATCACGTTGTAGGACTGTGCACCGTTCGAAGTGTTGTAGACTTCGATCACGTGATCTCCCGACTGCCAGAGCTGCCCACGATACTCTTGCGCCGCGCCCGTTTCATCGAGCAGCACAGACCCGTCCGGATTATAGATCACATAAGTCATTCCGGGTCCGTTCGCGGCGAGACGGAAATAAAGGAACTGACCGTCGCGCGCACCCAGGATATACCGCCGGCTCTCTTGTGGCAGGAGAGAGCCGGTCAGCTCCGCACCGGAAGTGCCACTTGCGAACTGCACGCGCTCCGTGCTTGGCGCGCCTGTGCCAGAAGAGCCCGCCATCGCACCACCGCCGTCATCTGCGGCTTGTGCAACGCTCAATTCGGCAACCTGACCATCGTTTGAGACAAGGCATCGCCAGATTGTTTCGCCTCTATCTTGCAACATAACAAGCGAGTTTGCTTCGGAAAACTCGGTGGAGAGCACCGTACCAACTTGTCCATCTGGCCCACCGACTTCGCGCAATTGGTCGATACAGCCGTCAATTGCTTCCTGCCCAACATCTGCGGCGACCGCGAGCGTTGGCAAAGCACAAATACATACAGTCAAAAACGTCAATCGCATTAGATAAATCTCCCAATGGAACCGCGGAAAAATTATAAATACTAAAGCAATGCAAACTTTCGCACGCAATAATGCAATAATAATGTGAACACCGCTCCTGACTCAAAGCAGACAAACAACTCACAAATCACTCAGCGAATTTTGCGATTGTTCGTTGGTGTTGTGGGCGTCAAAAAAGATCGTTTTTGGCGCGCTTCCCGAGTGCAGACGTTCTTGCGCAGTGCAGCACCCGGCAAAGTGGGCTCACAACCGACTTCAGAGGCGGCGCAGCATCTGTAGTAGTGTGCCGGGTTGGTTCATCTTGGGCGGTGCAAAGCTGCCCTAAGTAGCTGAGTCTGTATGCCGCGTCTCGGCCAATCAAAGGAGATGTTCACCGCGCCAATATGGCCTAGCGCAGTGCGTACTCGCTCATCGCGGACAAAGCTCTCTTCAAAGACAAATCATCAAATACGTGCAGCTAATTGGCAAGTTGCGCAATTCTAGAATGCTGAGGCAAGAACCGACCTAATCGGTTGATCTGAAGGTAAAGGTATTCTGCAGCTGTTCATCAAAGGTCATCCCGTTTTGAATGCGTATTCTTGATTAGTGATGCGTATCCCAGCATGATCCAAAGATGTCGGTCGAAATTGTAAAGTGGTTGAAAGATCTCGAACTGAGTCAGTACGCAGATGTTTTTGCGGCAAATGATATCGATGCGCGTGTTTTGCCACTTCTGTCAGACGACGACTTAAAAGAGCTCGGGGTGAGCCTTGGCCACCGCAAGATCATCCTCGCCGCAGTGCAAGAGCTAAGTGGCCAGCAACGCGCAACTTCATCGCCACAAGCATCCCGTGAACACCCCCCGGAAAACGTAAACGCGCCCATCTCAAACCATTCACAAAGTGACGATCCACTCAAAAGTAAGCATGGTGAGCCGGCCACTGCGGAGAAGCGCCACGTAACTGTTTTGTTTGCCGATCTCGTCGGCTCGACGGAACTCACCAATCGTTTCGACCCCGAAGATATGCGGGAGTTGCTACAGAACTACCAAGACGCCGTTGCGGGCGCCGTAAGTCGATATGGTGGCTATGTTGCAAAATACTTGGGCGACGGTCTTCTCGTGTTTTTTGGCTGGCCGAGGGCCTACGAAGATCACGCAATTCGGGCGATCAAAGCCGCTCTTGAGGCCGTTCATCGCGTCAGCGAACTCAAAACCCCGGACGGAGAGCGCTTGTCAGTAAGGCTGGGCATTGCGAGTGGTGATGTCGTTGTCGGCGATAATATCGGTGAAAACACGTATGAAGAAGGCGCCATGACGGGCCCAGTTGTCAATCTTGCGGCGCGAATTCAAGAATTTGCGGAACCAAACTCGGTCGTGTTGTCGGCAGAAGAAACCGAGACCGCTTTGCATCGGATTTTTGAATACAAATCTCTTGGCAAGAAAGAGTTAAAGGGTTTTGCTGAGCCTCGGACTCTGCTGAAAGTGGTGTCGGAACGCAGTGCGGAAAGCCGGTTCCGAGCCGCACATCGCGATGAAGTCGACAGTGTTATGATCGGCCGGGACTACGAAAAGGGTATTCTGCTGCAATCATGGCGACGTGCCCAGAATGGTCATGGAGAGGTTGTGTTGCTGTCCGGTGAAGCCGGGATTGGGAAATCGCGACTTACAGAGGAATTCCTCGCAGATATCACCGCGAACGACCAGGCAGATATCATAAGGCTGAATTGTTCTCCTTATCTCAGCAGTAGCCCCTTTCATCCGGTTGCCCAACGGATATCCCAGGACGCAGGTGTCGAACCGGACTTCGATGACAATCTGATCCTTGAACATGTCAGGAAGATGCTGGAAAGACGGCCGGGACTGGACTGGGAACAAGTTCTGCCTGTCTTCGCAGCTTTGGTTGCACCTCGTAGTGCGCTGGCCCAAAAGGTGCTCGAGATGTCGCCGCAGGAGCAGCGCGACATCACAATCCAAACTTTGATTCACACAGTGCAGGTGCGATCAGACGTGTGCCCGGTTGTTCTGTGTGTAGAAGATGCGCATTGGATCGATCCTTCCACACAAGCCTTGTTGGAGCGCTTTAAGTCGATTTCCAGCGACCTTCCTCTGATGATCCTGATTACCCACAGGCCTGGGTGGGAATTGGCCCGCGAGGATGGGGACACGCACGTTCAGTCACTCGTACTGCGCCGGTTCGATTCTGCGCACGTTTCGCACCTTGTCGCAAACATCACGGGCAAAAAACCGGACGATGCCCTGATTGCTAAAATCATTGAAAAGACCGACGGTGTACCTTTGTTCGTGGAGGAATTGACGCGAACGATTGTGGAGGCAGGTGAGCAAGGGCAAATCCATATACCTTCGTCTTTGAAAGGCGCGTTGATGGCGCGTCTTGATGCGGTTTCGCCTAAGGCAAAACAGGTTGCGCTTACAGGGTCTGTTATTGGCAGAGAGTTTGAGCCGAGCATATTGAATGCGGCGATGCGTCTTGCAGATTCTGATATCAAAGATTGCCTCGAAGAGCTTTCGCGAACAGGCATAATCTTCGAAAGCGGTCACAATCGCGGGCATTTCGTATTCCGTCATGCCCTTATTCGCGATACTGCCTATCAGTCCATGCTAAGCTCAACTCGAAAACAACAACACGCAGATGTGGCGCGTGCGTTGATACAGACAAGGTCCGCCGAGATCGCGCGTCGTCCCGAACTGGTCGCCCGACACCTTTCAGAAGCTGAGGATTGGAGGGCTGCGTTCGAAAAATGGCGAATTGCGACAGAAATGGCGTTGGCGCGATCTGCCAGCCAGGAGGCGATGACGAACGCCAGAGAAACGTTGCAAGCTGCTGAAAAACTTGGCTCAGACTCCAAAACAGAATTGATCAAAGGCAAGATTCTTGTTGGCCGCAGCCACGACAGCCTGGGTCAATTGCCTGAAGGTATTGCAGTTCTGAAAGACGCCTCCAACGCGGCCCGGGCGGTGCACGATGTGGAATTGGCCGCTGACGCGGCCAACCATTTCGCTGACTCATGCATGATGTCCAGCGAAAGGCACAATGAAGCAATCGATCTCTGCGACAATGCATTAAAAGACTTGCCCGATGCCGATGAAGTCCGTCGGTGCAGATTGATGAGCCAACTCGCGCGCGCGCACATGTTCGTCGGTCAGTTCTCCGAAGGTGCGCGTTTCGGCCAGAAGTCCATGGAACTGGCCGCAAAACTGGGAGACTATAAATCCCAGTTCTCGGTAATGATGATGCATTTTGGGGCCCCATTCGTTGCGCGGAAGGGGAGAGAGGCCCGCCATTGGCGCGAAAATCTGGAGGCCATGCACGGGGTGGCCGAGCATCTTGGAAGTATCGATCAAGGGCGGGACCGAACTCTGAGCTTGTTTGTAGGCGCCGAGATGGCCGACCGTGAGTTAATGGACCATTCTTTGGGTTTGCTTACCGAAATTTCGGAAAAGGACAATCATCTGCAACTCTATTGGGTTCAGAAACACGCACGCGCCATGGTTGCAATTATGGACGGCGATTTTGAGCAAGCCGAGAAACACGCCACAGAGGCGGTGAAGATTGGTCGAAAGACCCACGGCGAACATGTTGAGGGCGTCTTTGGAGTTCAGATGTTCACGATCCGCCGCGAGCAAAATCGACTGCACGAAGTTGCGCCTGTGATCAAGAAATTGATGACAGACAGCCCCGAAGACATTTCGTGGAAGCCCGGCTTTGGGCTTATCGCTGCCGAGCTTGGATACAAGGAACCTGCCGAACGGATACTGAATGAAATGGCTGCCAATGGCTTCGATCTCCCACCTGACGCCATGTATTCAACGACATTGTCCTATCTGGCGGACATATGTGTCGCCGTTTTGCATCAGGAACACGCCAAGACGCTCTATGGCATGCTTGCTCCCTACGAAGACCTGACGATCACCGCTGGGGCTACTACAGTCTGCACTGGCGCAGCTGCGCGACGCCTCGGAAGTCTGAGTACGGTTCTGAAGGACTGGGATGCCGCTGAGAAGATGTTCGAGAAGGCCATAGAAATAGACACGCGCATGAAATGCCCACCTTGGGTCGCGCACAGCAAGGCGGCATATGCAACGGCATTAAGGCGACGCGGGCGCCAGAATGATGTGGAACAGGCGTTTCAACTGGAAGGGGAAGCGTTGGCAATTTCACAGAAATTGAGTATGGTTTCCCTTAGGTCAAAGCTCGAAGGAGTAGCGAGTTAAGGTAATTAATCTGGTTTGGGGGACTTTATGCCAAGGTACATAATTGAAAGAAATTTCGCCGAGCAGCTCAACGTCACAGACGATGACAAGATTCACATCAAAGAGATCAATGACGAAGTCGGCGTCGAGTGGATTTTTTCGTTTCTCAGCGCAGACAAGCGCAAAACCTACTGCTTGTACGAAGCCCCGGATGAGGAAAGCCTGAGAAAGGCGGCCGAACGCCTGAACATTCCCGCCGATGTCATAACGCCTGTGGATCGGATTGATCCGGCAATTTTCGCCTGATCAGCATCTATTTTACCTAGTTCCGCGAAGCCCCTGCGAGGGGGTGCTGTTAGACAAATCCGAACCAGTATCAGTTTCCCGCGGAAACCGAGAACCTACCCAGAACAAAGTTGACGACACTCGGTGAAAGCGGTGGTATTTTTCAGATTGTGGGTACCTCTGCTAGCGAACGATCTATCTTGGTTTAAGCGGCTATAGACAGATGAGCAGACGGAGGCGTATTTCTGCAAATTTCGCATGCGCCTTAAACGCTGCATCGCGCGTTGGCGCCGTCGTAACGGGAGGTGCGAGTTCTCGACGCGGTTATTCAGCCAAGCGCAGGTCTGTTGTTTTTCAGTGGCTCCTCGCTCTCTGAGTGCGGCCCGATACGATGCGAAGTGGTTCGTGACCATGGTTTCCGCTCTACTGTGTTGCTTTATCAATTTCTTGAGGAATTTCAACGCTGCAGCTTTGTGTCGGCCTTTGATAACAACGGCTTCCAGCACCTTGTCTTCGTGATCAACGGCCCGCCAAAGTTAATGCCGCTTCCATTTGCGAACGCGCGTAGCTGCTGAACACTCTTTCTTCAGATCACAGAAGCAAACACCGGGCCAAACCTGTTCCACAAATATCGGACAGTTTCTCAGTTCACGTCGATGCCTCGCTGGTGCAGCAAATCTTCGAAATTGCGAAGCGAAAGCAGGAAACGGATGTGCAGCATCACAGCAAGGCGGATTATCTCGGGGCTGGTCTTGAGGTACTTGAAAGAGACAGGTCTGGTTATGGGTAAAAAGCTAGGTAACCGCCCTGTCCCGCTCAAGCAAAGTTAATCTGACAAGACCGCGCAATAGTCGTTGGGTCCTGACCCTAACACATTGAATGCCAATGTTTCGGTTGATACAGTCCTGATAGGGGAAACGAAATGGCTCCATTCAACCGCCCGAAATCACTAACCGAGTTAGTGGCTGAAAACATGAAAGAACGCATTGTAGGCGGCGAATTCGATCTAGGTGAACAGCTTTCGGAAGCTAAAATTGCCAAAGAACTGGAAGTTAGCCGAACGCCGGTACGCGAAGCAATCAACAGACTTGAAATGGAAGGGCTATTGGTCGTCGAACCCCAACGTGGATCATTCGTATTTGATCTTGAACCCGACGAACTCGACAAACTAATCGATGCGCGCGTTTGCCTCGAAACCGCGGCGTTAAAATACGCTATGGAATCCGATAGCAATAGGCTCCACGCCGAACTGGAGGATGTGTTCAAGAAATGAACATGGCAAGAGATGCCAGAAATGATGCGGAATACCTTCGTCAGGACACTATATTCCACCAATGTATTTTCGATTGCGCAAACAATAGGTTCCTCAACGACGCCTATCAGACAATAGCTTTGAAAGTCTCAGCCGTGCGCAACAGGCTGGGCAGTCACCCTCGGCATATGTCGAGATCCCACAAGCAGCACATTGAACTCGTCGAGTCAGTGAAACAGGGTGATTTCCAAAATGCTTTCAAAGTATTGGAAAACCACATTGACAAAAAAAGTGGCTCATATTGGAGCGAACTAACTGAAAAGGTCAAAACAAAGGAAGAGTCGCTGAGCGCAAATTAAGAACTAAACAGAATACTTTGAGAGCTTGCAGTGACTATTTTGATTTCGAGCTTGCCGTAGACTTCCTCTACAACTTTTCGCCCAAATGGAAGAAAGGCTGAGCTGCGACGAGAACTCTTGAAAATCCACTAGTTTTCGCGATTTAGGTCGGCTTCCGGGCCGATGGAACAATGGTTCTGAGCTTGTGAAGGGAGTCACTTCACTCCGGCGAAGAGTATTTGTTTCTTGCGGTCTGCATCCCTTTGACACACAACGAAATCCTCCTCATGCAAATATCCCTGAGGGGAGGACGCAACTGAGAAATGCCCAAAATCATCTCGCCCTGCAACTAGCGCAACCAAAGTTTTCACGCCGTTTTGCTGTTTCATTGAGGGCTTTATGAAACGCAACGCCGCACCGATGCGTCTATCGTCGGTGTTATTGGGCCCTGATGCGTGGAAAAGATGCCCGTGATGCATGGACGCCTGCCCCGCACGCAATTCGGCAGCGACTGCATCTTTTTCGTTCACATCGACGGCGATTTCCTGCCCACGTGACAACAGATTGTTTTCGCTGAAGGTGTCCACGTGAGGTACGATCCGGCTTTTGTGGCTGCCAGGAAGAAACTTCATACACCCGCTTTGCTCGGACGCGTCTGAAATCGCAACCCAACAGGTAACCTCTTCAGCATCATCCAGTCCCCAATAGGTCAAGTCTTGGTGCCACGAGACAATCTTCGATGATCGCGCTTCTTTTACGAAAAGTGCACCGCTCCAAACCATGAGGTCCGGCCCCAACACTATTGAAGCAGCCTCAATCAGCTTCGGATGGCGAAGAAGTGCATCGAATGATGGTATCAGCCTGTCCGGATAAGAATACAGAAGCTTGAGTTTCTCTGGGTCGTCTCTGAGAATGCGCTCCGCTTTCTCAAAATCATCGCGTAGCGTTTGGACCTCAGAAGCTGTCAGGATATCCAGCGGAGCTACGAAACCATCTCGTTCATAAGTCTTTGCAATATCACGCGTTCGTCTATCCATTGTCATTGTCCGGAAAGGTTAACTGCACCTTCATTGATTGGCTTCGATCAGACGCAACCTCGAAAGCAGTGACGGCCTCGCCAACCTCGAAGGAATGCGTCACCAATTGGTCGACATTTATTAGACCGCTTCGCATCATCTGGACCGCGACTGAGAACTCGGAATGGAAACGGAAAGACCCGCGAAGTACAATCTCTTTTGCAGTCAGCGCCTGCATCGGCACTGTCATATCTCCGCCCAGACCAAGCTGAACCAATGTTCCACCTGGTCGCAAGCATGTGACGCCAGAAGCCAGAGCCGATTGAGCCCCGGAACACTCCAGTTGGACATCAACCTGGCCCTTGTCCTTTTCAAACTGCTCCAGTTTTTCGGGATCGGCGTAGGTGTTGATGACATCGTCTGCCCCGCATTCACGCGCCAGAGCGAGGGTCTGGTCCGAGATATCCGTCGCCACTATTCTGGCCGCCCCAGAACGACGTGCCGCCAAGATCGTGAGGCAGCCGATCGGACCGCATCCCGTGATAAGTACCGTTTTACCCAGGAGGCTCCCGGCTTGTTTAATCGCGTGCAAACAGACCGCCAGCGGTTCCGCCATGGCGGCCTGCGCAGGGCTCAACCCATCTGCCGGAACGCATTGACTGGCTTTCGCCACGAGTTTGCTTTGAAAAGCGCCTTGGATATGTGGGAACGGCATCGCGCTGCCGTAGAACTTCATATCAAGACAGTGGTTTTGCTGCCCGTTCAGGCAATAATAGCAGGCTTGGCAAGGGCGGGATGGAGAAACTGCAACCAGTTGACCTAGGTGTAGCCCCTGCACGCTTGAACCAACTTTCACGATTTCCCCGGCGACTTCATGTCCTAGCACCATAGGTTGACGCAACTTGATCGCACCAAAACCACCGTGGTTGTAATAGTGCAGGTCAGAGCCGCAAATCCCACCCGCGCGCATGGCAATCAAGATTTCGTCTGGCCCCACATCGTGAACGTCCCGGTTTTCCAACCTCAGATCTTTTGCGGCATGGATAACAACAGCAACACTGGCCGAAGACATTGCACGGACTCCCTATACAGATTGCCAAAAGATACGGATAGTCGGTGCTGACAACCAAGGGATTTTTGCATGACGCTTGAAATGTTCAACTTAAAGGGAACACGCGCACTCGTAACGGGCTCTAGCCAAGGCATTGGATTTGCGTTGGCTCGTGGCTTGGCTGCCGCCGGTGCGCAGGTCGTTTTGAACGGGCGCGACACTGCTAAACTAGCAGCAGCAGCGTCCGAGTTGAGTGAAACAGGCGCCTCAGTACGTGAACTTTCGTTCGATGCAACCGATCACGAAGGTGTCCGATCAGCCGTGGACAACTTTGAAGAGAACGTCGGCCCCATAGACATCCTGATAAACAATGCCGGAATGCAACATAGGACGGAGCTACACGATTTCCCCGCTGATGCGTTCGAGCGCCTGCTACAGACAAATGTCGCGTCCGTCTTTCACGTCGGTCAGGCTGCGGCACGGCACATGATTGAAAGAAAGTCAGGTAAGATCATTAACATTGCGTCGGTTCAATCCGCATTGGCACGACCAGGTATTGCGCCTTACACGGCGACAAAAGGTGCCGTGACTAACCTCACAAAAGGAATGGCAACTGATTGGGCCAAGTATGGTCTGAACTGCAATGCTATTGCGCCTGGATATTTCGATACTCCTTTGAACGCCGCATTGGTTGCTGACCCAGAGTTCAGTGCATGGCTGGAGAAACGTACCCCGGCCGGTCGCTGGGGCAATGTAGAAGAACTTGTCGGTGCCGCCATATTCCTTGCCTCACCTGCATCCAGTTTCGTCAATGGGCATACTCTATATGTCGATGGCGGAATAACGGCGTCACTTTGATTTGTGGCGCTCAATCGTCTGTTAGGTACGACTGACGTACGCTTCGTTCAAAGCGCCGACGCCAAAGCAATCACCACAACAACCATCAACGAAGCCGCCATCGCAAAGTTGATCCATTGATGCGATCTCTCGCTTAAATCAAGGCTGCCCAGTTTTGCGCCAGCACCCAGCCAAATCATGTGCACTGGCACCCAAATCATATTGAAAACTATGATTTTTATGACGACCTCCCAAACGGGCGCATCGGGCAAAAAGGCAAACCCTGAAAACAATGCTGTGCCGACCACGTAAGCCTTGGGGTTAATGAACTGAAGTGTCAGCCCATTCGCAAAACCAAGTGGCGAGACCGCAGGGGAAAACCCGACCTTTGAGCCAGCGCTCGCAATACGCCAGGCGAGAAATCCTAAATAACCGACAGAGGCAAATAGCAGGAAAGTTCTAAGCACCGGAATGGCCAAAGCTACCGCCGCGACACCAGAGACAACCAACATCATGTTGATGAACCCGCCCAGCATCAAACCGGCCACAAAAGCGAGTCCAGCTCGAAAACCAAATGCTGATCCAATGCCTGCAGTTGTTAAAACACCTGGGCCCGGCGTAATCAGCAGAAAGAAAACCGCAACAGCAAACTCAAACACTATTCAGATTGGCCTTTTACAGATCCCGGCATTCCGGCACAGCTGTGATCACCGATCCGTCCTTAAGGTGTTGCAGGAGATTGTCGATAGTCAGGTCACCCATTGCTGCACGCGTCTCAATAGTCGCGCTACCAGCGTGAGGGAGCAGAGTGACATTGGACAGCTCGCGCAATGCTTTTGGAACACGCGGTTCGTCCTCAAAAACATCAAGCCCCGCCCACCCGAGCTCACCGTTTTGCAATGCATTGATGAGGGCAGTTTCGTCGACAACCGAACCTCGGCTAACGTTTATTAAAGTGCCGCCTGCCCCTAACGCGCGCAGCACCTCAGCGTTGACCAGCATATTCGTCGACGGACCGCCGGGAGTGATGCATATGAGGACGTCCACATGTTCTGCCATTTCTACCAAATTGTCGAAATACCGGTATGGGACATCCTTTTGATTGCGGGTGTGATAAGAAATTTCGGGGGCCCACGGCTCCAACTTATCAACGATCGCCTGACCAATGCGACCAAGACCAAGAATGCCTATTTTTTGATTGTCGGCTGATCGCGTCAAAGGGGCATTGCCTTCAACTTCCCACCGTCCGGACCGAACGTAATCATCGTCACGTATGAGCTCTCGATAACATGACAGAAACAGCAGAAGGGCGGTGGTTGCGACTTCTTTGTTCAAAACATTGGGCGTGTGCGTCACAACAATCCCGCGCTCAGCTGCTGCATTTGCGTCGACGGCGTCGTAGCCGACCCCATAGACACTGATCATCTTCAGATTACTGAGTGATGTCATCAGGTCATGAGGAACACCATCGTGCCCGTTCGTAACGATATGCGTAACACTTTCCGCGTTGAAATCGTCCAATTGATGAATGTCGAACGCTGCTGACAGGCGCTCTCGCATCCGTTCTGTGATCCCTCCGATTTGCAACAAGTCAGTCATCTTGGCCGACCTTTTGCCGCTGAACACCAAGTCCATCGATGCGAAGCTCCATGACGTCGCCTTCTTTTAGGTAAACTGGCTCTGGTTTGATCCCCATTCCGACACCGGGCGGTGTTCCAGTTGAAATGACGTCACCGGGGTGCAGTGTGAAAAGTTGGCTTAGGTGCTCAATGATCTCGGCAACGGAAAAGATCATCGTAGCAGTATTCCCGGTTTGCATGCGCTGACCGTTTACATCCAGTGACATTCCAAGGCTTTGGGGATCGGGCACCTCATCCCGGGTCACTAGCCACGGGCCGGTAGGGCCGAATGTATCGCAAGACTTGCCTTTGGTCCATTGACCGGTCAGTTGAGTTTGAAAATGCCTTTCTGACACATCGTTTACGATGCAATAGCCCGCAACATGTTCGAGCGCGTCGGCCTTGGAAACGTATTTGGCCGTCTTACCGATGACGACACCCAGCTCACATTCCCAGTCGGTGTGTGTAGATCCTCGCGGCATGACAACATCATCATATGCCCCAATGACCGCTGAGTTAGCCTTAAAAAAAAGTATCGGATGCTCGGGAATATCTGCGCCGGTTTCTGCAGCATGGTCCGAGTAGTTCAAACCGATGCAAAGAAACTTACCGATGTCACCGACACAGGGTGCGATACGAGGATCACCCTCTACAATTGGCAGGTTTTTCGGATCCAATGAGCGCAAATTTTCAAGCGTTCCATCATCCAGCGTATCCCCCACGATATCATGGATATGAGCGGACAGATCCCGCAATTGCCCCTCAGAGTCGACCAGGGCCGGCTTTTCCGAGCCCTCGGCTCCGTAACGAACAAGTTTCATTTCTGTTCCTTTTAGTGATTGTCACGGGGCATGAAGCCTCGCGCGATATCGCGGTAGTTTTCGGCCCCCTTGAGCGTCATACCGCGATCCAAACGATCTACTTTTTCGCGGAATATTTCCTGCCACGGGGATTGGTTGGGCGGCATTGCATACCAACCACTTGCCTCCAGGTCGCGGGCGCGTTCATGCAGCTCTTCGAGCGAAACCAGCATATCTGCTGTGCCTTTGCCAAGATCGATGCGCAGTCGGTCGCCATTTCGTACCAAGGCTAACCCACCACCCTCTGCAGCTTCGGGTGAAGCGTTCAGGATAGACGGACTTCCTGATGTACCGGATTGCCGTCCATCACCGATGCAAGGAAGGGCTTCGATGCCTTGCTTTATCAAATATGCGGGCGGACGCATGTTCACGACCTCTGCGGCACCCGGGTATCCTTTTGGTCCCGCTCCGCGCATAATCAGAATACAGTTTGCGTCGATGTTTTCTGCGGGATCATCGATCCGATGGTGAAAGTCCTCAGGCCCATCAAACACAACTGCCCTACCCTCAAAGGCATTTGGATCATCCGGGTTCGACAGGTAGGTCTCTCGAAATGCCGGTGAGATCACGGATGTTTTCATAATTGCACTCTCGAACAGGTTGCCCGAGAGATTGATGAACCCCGCCTGTTGCTTGACCGGGTTACCGACAGGCTTGATTACTTCGCTATTCTGAGACCGGCGCGCCGAGCAATTATTGCCCATCGTCTTGCCGTTCACCGTTATCGCATCGGGATGCGGCAGCAATCCAGCATCATGAAGCTCTCCGACAACGGCTGGAACACCCCCGGCCTGTTGGTAATCTTCGCCCAGATACTCACCCGCAGGCTGCATGTTTACCAACAAAGGAACGTCGTGGCCAAGCTTCTGCCAGTCATCGTTGGTCAGTGGAACACCAAGATGCCGGGCGATTGCATTCAGGTGGATTGGCGCGTTCGTCGATCCACCAATCGCCGAGTTTATAACAATCGCATTCTCAAAAGCCTGACGTGTCATCACATCGCTGGGGCGAAGATCCTCCCAGACCATGTCCACAATACGTTTACCGGTTTCATAGCTGATTTGACCGCGCTCTCTATACGGGGCTGGTATGGCTGCTGATCCGGGCAATTGCATACCCAATGCCTCAGCAAGCGAATTCATGGTCGTTGCTGTTCCCATCGTATTGCAATACCCCACCGAAGGAGCGGCGGCGGCTGCGATTTCCATGAACTCATCGGTGTCGATTTCGTCAGCCGCAAGGTCTTCGCGCGCTTTCCAGATAACCGTGCCTGATCCGGCGCGCTCGCCTTTCCACCAACCGTTGAGCATTGGACCAACTGACAAGGCAATCGCCGGGATGTTGACAGTCGCAGCGGCCATAAGAAGCGCTGGAGTGGTCTTGTCACAACCAATGTTTAGAACAACGCCATCAATCGGATACCCGAATAGACTCTCGACCAAGGACAGATAAGCCAGATTGCGGTCAAGCGAGGCCGTAGGCCGTTTGCCGGTCTCTTGTATCGGGTGGACCGGTATTTCGATACACGTTCCCCCGGCGGCGATGATCCCGTCGCGAACGCGTTTGGACAACTCGATATGATGCCGATTACAGGGGCTCAAATCACTGCCAGTCTGAGCAATACCAATGATCGGTTTGCCTGATTGCAACTCCGCACGGGTCAACCCGTAATTCAGGTATCTTTCCAGATACAATGCAGTCATCTCAAGGTTCTCGGAATTCATAAACCACTTACGAGATCGCAGATCGTCCTTTGATACTTTTGTCATTGGGCTGACCAACCTCCGTCAATTTTACGTGTGTGTCCTGTGGTGAATGCACTCTCATCGCACGCCGGATAGACGACATATTCAGCAATCTCTTCTGCTTTCGCTACATGCCCCGTAGGCTGGCGCGCCACAAATTGTGCAAAGGCTTCTTCTCTGCGGCCCAGCTGCTCTCCCAGCGCATCTACGCGGTCACGCCTGCTGGGACTCTCGACTGTTCCAGGGCAAGTACAATTGCGCCGAATTTTTCGCACTATGAAATCCACGGTCACCAATTTCGTCACCCCAACAACGGCAGCCTTTGTCGTCCGCACCATTGAGCGCAGATTGAGGTCCATGGCGAAATCCCATTCACCATCCGTTGCATCAAGAATAGTTCCGTGATGCACGAACCCGTCGCCGTTGAACAAAACATCTGGCTTCAATCGCGCGACCCCATGTTGAATACTGCTATTTTTCGCCACATTCATCTCGAAAATTTCGTAATTTTCGAGATTCTGACCGCGAATCGAATTTAGATTTTTGGAGTTTATATCCGTCGCATAGACTTTCGCACCCCTTCTTGCCGATGCAATCGTGCTTGCAATTCTGATCCCTTGTGAGGTGGCTATGGACAGGTCGCGCTTCTCCTTAAGCCTTTCTAACATATAAACATTCCGACTCATAAGGTGGCGGTTGAACACGCGTTGTTTCGTTCCACAGATCAACCGAAAAGCAAAGAAACCTTGGCGGTTTAGCAACGACTTCTGGCATGTGGGCCCAGAGCCGTTAGCGTATGACAGAGATTTTGGTTTGGCCATAACCATGCGTGGCGCACCTTGGGAAGGACGTAGATGATGAGCAAGCAGTTCAAAGTGGCTCTGTTGGGAACCGGCCTGATGGGTGCCCCCATGGCGCGGAATATTTTGCGCGCGGAATTTCCGCTCACTGTTTGGAACCGCAGCTTAGAAAAGGCAAAACCGTTAGCAGCAGAAGGCGCGACGTTGGCGGAAACTGCCCCGCTGGCGATTTCGGGTGCAGACGTAATAATAACGATGCTCTCGGACGGATACGCGACCCGCGCGCTGCTTTCTGACGAGGCTTTCCGCGAACAACTCAAACCGGGGATGATCTGGATTGATATGTCCAGCGCCAAACCCGAACACGCTAGAGAGCAATCCGCGCAATTATCCTCGATGGGGGTGCAGCATCTGGATGCCCCGGTTTCCGGCGGCACCAAGGGTGCCGAAGCTGGCACCCTCGCGATCATGGTCGGTGGCGATCAGGACGTTATGGAGCGCGTGCGACCGGTTCTGACAGCAATGGGGCGCCCTGTGCATGTTGGCCCAAGTGGCTCCGGTCAACTATGCAAATTGGCCAATCAAACAATTGTCGCTGTGACAATATCGGCTGTCGCCGAAGCGACATTGCTGGCTCAACAAGGCGGTGCAGACCCGACCGCGTTGAGGGCCGCACTGAAGGGGGGCTTTGCGGATAGCATTATCTTACAACAACATGGCGAACGCATGTCTGATGGGAATTTTGTACCAGGAGGACTGTCTAAGTTTCAAATTAAGGATTTGGACAACACGCTAGAAGAAGCGCGCAGCCTTGGGGTCGAGCTACCCAGCACCCAATCCGTGCGCGACCGTTTCGAATATCTGATAGACGAAATGGATGGGGCCGAGCTGGATCATTCGGCTTTGTATCTGGAACTCAAAAAACGGAACGGAATGCTGTGACGCGGATCCTTGTTATAGGCGGTGGAGGAATGCTTGGCCAGAAACTGGCCCACCGCATTTCGACCCAAGAAATTTTTGGAGCAGATGCTCAACTCTCATTGTTCGATCTCTCATTCCCGCTCGACAGTGCGCCAGGTAAGCAAATTGTGGGGAACTTGGCTGCGTCAGGCACCGCCAGGTCCATTGCAGCTCAGCGCCCGGACGTCATATTCCACCTTGCAGCTATCGTTTCAGGCCAAGCTGAGACAGACTTTGCGTTGGGCTGGGATGTCAATCTTTTGGCGACCTGGGCACTGCTGAACGCACTCAGAGATGAACACGCGGCATCAGGAGGCGAGTACACGCCTCGTCTGGTTTTTGCCTCGTCCATAGCAGTTTTCGGTGCACCGTTCCCCGACAAGATAAGCGATGAGTTCCTCTCGGCACCTTTGACAAGTTACGGAGCGCAGAAAGCGGCCTCCGAATTGATGATCACGGATTTCAGCAGGAAAGGATATATCGACGGTATTTCCTTGCGCTTACCCACTTTGTGTGTGCGCCCTGGCAAAGCCAACGCTGCCGCTTCGTCCTTCTTTTCAGGTATAATCCGAGAGCCATTAAATGGGGTTGAGGCTATCTTGCCAGTTGCCGAAACTGTTCGCCACTGGCACGCCAGCCCACGCGCCGCTGCAACTTTTTTGACCCACGCTGCAACAATGGATACGCAGCTTTTGAACGACAGACGCGCGTTGAACATGCCGGGCGTAAGTTGCACCGTCGCCGAACAAATCGAAGCGCTGCGCGCCGTGGCCGGCAAAGATGCAGTTGGCCTAATCAAGCGAGAACCCGACGAGGCAATCGAACGGATAGTCAAGAATTGGCCGCGCGACTTTCAAACAGATTGCGCTCTGGAGTTGGGGTTCGAGGCGGAATCAAGCTTCGACGAAATCATTCGGGTGTATTTGGAAGACGAGTTTCGGCTTTAGTCGCCCATCGTCTTTCCAGTTAGGTGGCGTTTCAGATGATCGTGAATTTTCTCCCGTGTTAACTGCTCATCCCCTGACAATGCTGCTTCAAGTATATCGGCATGGTGTCTTATGTTCTGAGAAATGAACTCAAAGTTCCGGTCTGCCACCATCAACTGCTGTCTGAACTGCGCGTAAACTCGGCCATGCATTTGTTTTAAGGTTTCCGATCCACAGGCAGAAATAAGCGTTTGGTGAAACTCCTTCTCCGATGCAAACCATATCTCGATAAGGCCGCTCGGGTCGTCTGTGGCATGTATGCGTTTTTCGATATGGCTGAGTTTGTGATGCGCGGCCGTCAGTCTTGCTTCCCAATCCACCCCGCCACTACGGATCGACATTGCGGTACCTTCGGCCTCCAACAAAACACGGACATGTGTCAATTCGATAAGCTTCTGCGGCGAACGCATTGGCACGCGGAAACCTTTTTGTTCCTGAAAGTCCACCAACCCTACAGCGGACAATCGAAAAAGGACTTCGCGAACTGCACTCGCAGAACAGCTATACTCTTTACGTAATTCTTCGGCCCGCACCTTGGCTCCATGCTCGAATCCATTCGAGATGAGGCGCATCTTAAGATCTTGATAAATATCGACTTCTTCTTTCATCCTGGTATGCGCCTTCAAAATTTGTCCAAGTAGGGTCCTAAGCCTATTTTCGAGTTTACGCAAGAATCTCGAAATTTTTAGAAATTTCAAATTCTTCTTGTTGCATTCGATTCGTCGGCTTAACGTTTATCTGCGTGACGGCAAAGGAGGCGGCAAGATCTCCCTCTCCGCGCAACGCTCAACGTCTGGGAGGACAACATGAAAATAGTCAAGACAGCGGCCGTGGCGGCCGTAGCCACGACAATGGCAGCCGGTTTCGCGATGGCTGAAACCACGAAGCTTAGAATTCAAACCCATTTTTCGCCCGAAACTCTGTCTGGCCAGATGGCTGCAAAATTCGTTGAAGACATTCAGGAAATGTCGAACGGCGAAATCGAAGTTGAAATGTTCTATTCCTCTTCGGTGGTCAAATCAGTTGAAACCTTCGACGCCGCAGCTACCGGAATTCTGGATTGCGACATGACGGGTGGCGGCTATCAGACCGGTAAAAATCCGGCCTTCCAGTTCGCGGGCGACCTGCTCGGTGGGTATCAGAACCCCTATCAGCAAATGGCCTGGCTTCTTCATGGCGGCGGAAGAGAAGCTGTAAATGATCTTTACAACGGCTACGACATGGAATTCATCGGATGGTGGATTCCCGGGCCGGAATCGCTGTCTTCGACCAAGCCGATTGCAAAAGTGGAAGACTTCAAAGATTGGAAGTTCCGCTCGCCTCCAGGCCTTGCAACCAAGGTATTCGCGGAACTTGGTGCTTCTCCGATCGTGATGGACTTCAACGAAATCTTCACGGCTTTGGAAACCGGCATCATTGATGGTGCGGATGCTGCGAACCTGACGAACAACGTGGGTCTGGGTCTGTACGAGATCGCAGGTCACACAAACTATCCCGGTTTCCACTCGATGCCTGCAGATCACCTGGCCTGTCGCAAAGACGTTTGGGAAGCGATGCCTGCACACCATAAGAAGATCATGGAAGTCGCAATGGACAGCTTGGCATTGCACAATGCGACCATCAACGAAGTGCAGAACGCTCAGACAGCAAAAGACCTGAAAGCAAAGGGTGTTCAGTTGTACGAATGGACGCCTGAAGATCTGGCAGCCTATCGCGCGGCCGTTCAGGTCGGTTGGACTGAGTTCGCAACGACCCCTGAAGCACAGGCGCTGCTGGAAAGCCACATCAACTTCCTGCGTGACCTGGGCGCAATGCAGTAATCAGGCTGCGACCGACTTACGACACACGGAAAGGCCGCACTAGCGGCCTCTCCGGATCGGTGCCGGGATCCAGAACTTCATGAAAATCACCAGAATAATAAGTCACGTACTGCAGTACGACATGCCGGAAGTTCTGGGCTACTCGCAACAGTATTATGACAAACGCACAACCCATCTGGTCGAGGTTCAGACAGATGAAGGGGTGACCGGTTGGGGGGAGTGCTTTGGTCCCGGAAACGTAGCCATTGCCAACAAATCCATCGTGGAAAAGGTCATCCAGCCAATGATCCTCGGCATGGACCCTTTGGACAAAGACGTGATCTGGCACAAGGTGTACAACCTTTTGCGAGACCATGGCCAAAGCGGAATGCCAATACAGGCTTTGTCCGGGGTGGACATTGCACTTTGGGACATCACCGGCAAAATCTCTGACCTCCCCCTCCATAAGCTTGTCGGCGGCGCACATCGCGCAAGCGTTCCTTGCTACGGCTACGGCATGATGCTCCGGGATGAACCGATTTCGAATCTGGCCAGCCGTTTTGAGGATGAAGCCGCAAAGATCAAGGAGATGGGATTTACCGCCACCAAAATGAAAACGGGCTTTGGCCCGAAGCCTGATGTGAAGCTGTGCGAAGCAGTTCGACGCGGGGTTGGTGATGACTTTCCATTCATGGTCGATGCAAACCATGCCTATACGACTTCGGACGCATTTTTTGTTGGTCGGGCGCTGGAAGAACTGGACGCATATTGGTTCGAAGAACCCGTCGCGCCAGAAGACATTGACGGATACCGCGAATTGCGCACTTCGCTGAAGGTCAACATCTCGGGCGGTGAGACGGTATTCAATCGCTGGGCCTGGCGCAGTCTTCTTGAAAATCGCGGCATCGATATAGCGCAGCCAGAAGTTTGCGCTTTGGGCGGTGTTTCAGAGTTTCTCAGGGTACTGGCCCTATGCCACGCACATTTCACTCCGGTCGTAAATCACGTCTGGGGTAGCGCCATTGCTGTCGCAACAAATCTGCATTTACTGGCGGCCATGCCCCCAATTCCAGGCGGCTTGCATCCATGGGAGCCGATGCTGGAGTTCGACACAACGGACAACAAGTTTCGGGACGATCTGCTGACCGTTCCGCTGGAAATTCAAAATCAGGTCAAGGCCAATAACGGCCGTGTCATGATCCCGACTGGCCCTGGACTGGGTGTCGAACCGGATCGAGACTTTATCGATCACTACAGGATCGAAGGATAGGGACGAGGGTTACGCGATGCACAAGAATTCAGGCGGACCAATTGAATGGCTCATACCGTTGGCCTTCGTCGCGACGGCCAGTTGGCTTGTTTGGCATCTCCCTGCATTCCTATTGGATTGGCTGCCTTACACTTCTGAATCCCTCAAAAGTCAGGTAACGGAAATATATCTGCGCAGCGACATCACGCCCGAATTTTCTGGCGTGTTCGGGGGGTATGTCGACATCATCGACGTGGCCGCGCTTGTCCTTCTACCGTTTCTTGCAGTGATTGGTACCAAGACCGTGCGCCCAGCTACGATGGAGTTCGAAGGCACGACGGTTATGGATCGTTTCGCCCTGTTCATAGGCCGAGTGACGATGATGATGATCGCAATCATGACTGTCGTCATGCTCTACGAAGTCTTCATGCGCTATATCCTGGAAAAGCCGACCGAGTGGGCCAACGAAATGACACTCTGGTTCGCCAGCTTTGTGTTTTTGATGTCTGGCTACTACGCCATGCAGCAACGCAGTCACATTCGAATATTCCTACTCTACGACGCAGTTCCACGATGGCTTCAACGCGTTTTTGATACGGTTTCGACAATACTGATCGTGCTGTTTGCATTCTTTTTGGTCTACGGCAGCTACAAACAGGTGTTCGTCAACAAGCTCTATAAATGGGAGCTTTATGGCTCCGCCTTCAATCCTCCGATCCCTGCGACGTTGCAGCCGATGGTGCTGATCGTAATTACGCTCGTCGCAATGCAAGCAATTTTGAACTTGATCGCGGATTGGAACAAAGAACCGGAAATCCACACAGATGAACCGGACGAAGACGAAATTGAAATGATCAAACGAGCGGTGGGACAAGACTGATGGATATTGGAACAATCTCACTCATCCTGATGGTCGCCCTGATCGTGCTTCTGGCGATCGGGATGCCCTTGGGTCTGGCCTCGGCTTCCCTTGCGGTTCTGGTTCTTGTCCTGAAGTTCGAACCAACACTGCTTTTGAACCCATTTTCATTTGGCGACGGGGTTCTCACCGGTCGGCCAGGTACTGGACCGCTCTATATATTGGCGCAGAAGATATACGGGCTCTTAACGGACTACGTGCTCATATCAGTGCCATTGTTTATCTTCATGGCGTCGCTTCTAGAGCGATCCGGGATCGCGCGTGACATGTATTCGTCGTTGAATGTCTGGCTGTCCAGAACACGCGGCGGCATCGCAATCGTGACCTCGATCATGGCGGTGATCATGGCGGCCATGTCCGGCATCATCGGTGGTGAAGTTGTCCTGCTGGGCCTTATCGCCCTACCCCAGATGCTACGCCTCGGCTACGATCAGAACCTCGCGATCGGCGTCATCTGCGCCTCAGGGTCGCTAGGCACTATGATCCCGCCCTCGATCGTTTTGATCATCTATGGGCTGATCACCGAAACTTCGATCAAGTCGCTGTTCACCGCGTCTTTCATTCCCGGCTTCATGCTGGCCTCGATGATCATCCTGTACATTATCATCCGCACGCAGTTGAATCCTCATCACGCTCCGCTGCCGGAACCGGACCCGAACGACCCCGAACCGGCCGAAAAACGCAAACTGTTTGGGGCGTTCATGAGCATCGTCGTCGCCGGATTTTCCACCGTTCTGTTTATCCGGGCCGCGTTTTTCGAGCTCTCAGGCTCGAACGCTGCCAGCCAAGGCGAACCAGCGCGATTAGGGACAGCTGACTACCTGCCCTGGTTTGCCGGCATTACTATCGTTGCCCTTCTGCTGATCTTCTTCGTCTTTGGCAGAGAGCGCGCCAAAATCGGGTGGGAAATGGGCAAAGGCCTCGTTGCGCCGCTGGTCGTCATCGGCGTCGTTCTCGGCTCAATCTACGGCGGGATCACAGGCATCACCGAGGCTGCTGGTATGGGCGCCTTCGCCGTCCTGATCATCGCCATCCTGCGGGGTGAAGGATCGTTCGAGCTGGTTTGGGATAGCTTGATGCGAACCCTAAAATCCACAGGCACCATCATCTGGGTTACGATCGGGGCCGCCGCGCTGGCGGGTGCCTACACAATTGCTGGCGGGCCCCAATACGTGGCCGACCTTATCGTCGGCCAGGAGCTGCCGACCATGTTGGTCATTCTGGTGATGATGCTGATCTTGCTGTTCATGGGCGCGTTCATGGATTGGGTCGGCATCGTGCTGTTGATCATACCGGTCTTTCTGCCGATCGTCCTACGCCTTCCCATCGAGGAAATCGGAGTCTTTGGCCAGTTGGAGCCGAGTCATGTCGCCATTTGGTTCGGTGTCGTGTTCTGTATGAACATGCAGGTCAGCTTCCTGTCGCCCCCTTTCGGCCCGGCGGCGTTCTACCTGAAGTCGGTGGCCCCGCCGCATATCAGTCTGACGGATATCTTCCGCGGCTTCCTGCCATTCATCGGGATCCAGTTGCTGGCGCTTTCCGTTCTTCTGATCTGGCCGGGCATCATCGCGCTGCTGTTATGAGGTTGCACCCATGCTGACACAAGATCAGATTGGCAAGTTCCAGACGGACGGATACCTCGTGGTCGAGGATGTAATTCCCAGCGACGTGCTGGATCGGGTACAGGCCGAATACTCGGATGTCCTGAACCGGCTCTATGACGGTTGGTACGAAAAAGGGTTGGTCAAGGACGAACCGTCAGGAATGACCTTCTGGGACAAACTTCTGTCCGCCTATCAGGCCGGTTGCGACTATTTCCAGCCGCTGGACATCTCGTTGCCCGGCGATCGGATCATGGCGGACACACCATTCCATATTGGGCCCGCGGTGTTCGACTTGCTGACGGCCCGGCCCATGCTTGACATTGTCGAGCAGTTAATCGGGCCAGAGTTGGTGAGCAATCCGATCCAACACGTTCGGTTGAAGCCCCCTGCCCTCAAGCTGTCCAAGGACGAGGTGCGCGCACACATCACCGCAACGGACTGGCATCAGGACCGGGCGGTTGCGTTGGAGGATGCGGACCAGACCGACATGGTCACGGTTTGGATTGCCGTCAACGATGCAACGGTCGAAAATGGCTGCCTGCAAGTGCTGCCAAAGGCACAGGACCAATCCATCCTGCCGCATTGCGCGCGAACGCAGACAGGGATTGCCGACGGGTTCATAGACGAAGGCCGAGCTGTGCCCCTTCCTGTCAAGGCGGGCGGGATCATCCTGTTTCACCCTCTGACGCCACACGCTTCGCTGATCAATGAAACGGACCGGTTCCGCTGGTCGTTCGACATCCGCTTCAGTGCGGCGGGCCAACCCACCGGTCGAGACCATTTCCCCAGCTTCATCGCAAGGTCCAGATCGCGCCCAGAAACCGAGCTGCGAGATTGGCGCGTCTGCAAGTCCAATTGGGAAGCGGCGCGAGCAAGGCTGTCTGGACAACCGCATATAGATATTCACCGGTGGACATCGGACTCGCCGTTCTGCGCCTAGCTGCCGCCAGGAAAGTTAATTATGACTTTTGTACGTTTAGATCGAACGGATAGCGTGGTGGTTGCAACTCGGCCCCTGGACGTCGGCAGTATGGTCGAGGATGTCATGACTAATACGCGCATCCCCTCGGGACACAAGGTGGCCACGCGGAATCTTGCACCCGGCGATCCTGTCAGAAAGTACTCGCAGGTCATCGGTTACGCCACCCAACCGATCGAACCCGGCGACCATGTGCACACCCACAATATCGAGTTCCGCAACACCAGCGTGGACTACGAGTTTGCGACGGATCACAGGCCTACGAAACCCGCCACTTCGGTCGATACTTTCATGGGCTACCACCGGGACAGCGGTCGGGTCGGTACGCGCAATTACATCGCGGTTCTAACCACCGTGAATTGTTCCGCGACTGCGGCCCGCATGATCGCCAATCACTTCACGCCGGACAAGCTGGCCGAGTTTCCGAACGTCGACGGCGTGGTGGCCTTTGTCCACGGAACGGGCTGCGGAATGGCGGATTCCGGCGACGGTTTCGAAGCTCTTCAACGGGTCATGTGGGGGTTTGCGAAACATCC
This sequence comes from Ruegeria sp. BG9, assembly GCF_056538305.1. Taxonomy (NCBI): domain Bacteria; kingdom Pseudomonadati; phylum Pseudomonadota; class Alphaproteobacteria; order Rhodobacterales; family Roseobacteraceae; genus Ruegeria; species Ruegeria sp. BG9. The sequence goes on along the minus strand of NZ_JBQFSY010000003.1, from coordinate 55,422 downwards.
CAACCACGCTGCTGTTCTGATGGTCGGTCTGGGCTGCGAGATGAACCAGATCGACTGGCTGTTGGACGCGTATGGGCTGAAGCAGAGCCCCACCTTCCAGACGATGAACATCCAGAACGTCGCCGGATTGCGCCGGACCGTGGAAATGGGCATCGGCAAGATCAACCAGATGCTACCCATTGCCAATGAGGCGCGGCGCAGCGAAGCCCCTGCGTCCGAACTGATGGTTGCGCTGCAATGCGGTGGATCGGACGCTTGGTCCGGTGTGACCGCGAACCCTGCACTCGGATATGCCTGCGACCTGTTGGTCGCCCAAGGTGGCACAGGCGTTCTTGCGGAAACGCCCGAAATCTACGGTGCCGAACACCTTTTGACCCGCCGCGCCCTTGGTCGCGCAACTGGGGAAAAACTGATCGGACTGATCGATTGGTGGCAGGACTATACCGCCCGCAATCACGGTTCGATGGACAACAACCCAAGCCCCGGCAACAAGCAAGGCGGTCTGACGACCATCCTTGAGAAGTCGCTGGGGGCAACGGCGAAGGGCGGAACCACCCCTTTGACCGGTGTATTCAAATACGCCGAACCAATCACCGCCAAAGGTTTCACCTTCATGGACAGCCCCGGATATGACCCGGCCTCGGTGACCGGGCAGATCGCGGCCGGGTGCAACCTTGTGTGCTTCACCACGGGGCGCGGTTCTGCCTTTGGGTCGAAACCGGCGCCTACGCTGAAAATCGCCACCAACTCTGAATTGGCGGCGCGCATGCCCGAAGACATGGACGTGGATGCGGGGGACATTCTGACCAAAGGTGCCAGCGTCGAAGAAAAAGGACAGGAAATATACCGACGGCTTCTGAAAGTCGCCTCGGGCGCGCGAACCAAGTCCGAGGCGCAGGGCCTGGGTGACTACGAATTCGTCCCCTGGCAAATCGGAGCGGTGATGTGAAACGGATTCTTGTAGCCGGCGGCGGATTGATCGGTATCCGTCACGTCCGCGCCGTGATCGAGCATCCCGGTTGCATATTGGTCGGGTTGGCCGATCCAGATGGCTCGATCCAGATCGACGCGCCGCGTTTTTCCAGTATGGACGAGGTGAAGGGCCCGGTGGATGGCGTCATCATCGCGACGCCGACCCGCCTGCATGCCGAACATGGCATTCTGGCTGCATCCCGCGGTTGGCATATGCTGATCGAAAAGCCGGTTGCCGCATCGGTCGACGATGCCCAGCGCTTGAGGGCGGCCGTTCGCAAGGCCGATGTCCGCAGCCTTGTAGGCCATCATCGGCGGTATCACACAACCTTGCAGCACCTGAAAGAGGTGATCGCGCAAGGTACGATCGGAAAAGTCATCAACGTCTCGTTGCTGTGGGCCATGCGTAAACCCCAGAGCTATTTTGAACAGAACTGGCGGACATCTGATGGCAGTCCAGTCATGATCAATCTGGTGCATGATATCGATGTCTTGCGCTTTGTGATCGGAGAAATCTCGGATGTCGTCGCCCTGCCCGGAGCATCAATCCGCGGATCGGATAGGATAGAAAGCGGGGCTGTTGCGATCGCGTTCGAAAACGGCGCGACGGGGACTATCAGCTTTGCCGACACCGCACCCAGCCCTTGGGGGTTTGAGGCCGGAACCGGCGAAAACCCGAATATCGGCACGACCCACCAGGACATGATGTGGATCACGGGAACCAGCGGCGCTGTCAGTTTTCCCTCCATGACCCTGTGGCGTGGAAAGGATTGGGGCACTGCGGCCCAAAAAAACCAACTTACACGACCAGAACAACAACGCGCACCACTTGAGGCGCAACTGGATCACTTCCTTGACGTGATCGAAGGCGCCCCTCCACTGATCGATGTCGAGGATGCAGCCCGGACGCTTGAGATCACATCATGGATCGAACAGGGGCTAAAGGCGCGAACAGCTCGAGCGCGAGCGCCGGCCTGAAGGAAATGCGGTCCGGTAAAACACCAGATCACTAAAAAACCAATGATTATCTGCAGGGCAAATTGAGCCTTCAAACTGGAAAGCCGCCCGCACCAGACACAAAAATGAAAACCAGACACATTCACGGAAAGGGAAACCAATGAGCAAACCATCAATCGGGTTTATCGGCTTGGGACTAATGGGCGGAGCCATGGTGAGCCGACTGTTGGAACAGGGATACTCGGTCGCTGTACTGGGAAACCGCGACCGCACATACCTGGACGCCGCGATTGACCGGGGCGCCCGCGAGGCGCAAAACGCCCAAGAGCTGGCTCAGGCTAGCGACATCGTGATGCTGTGCATGGGCACCTCCGAACAGGTCGAGAGCCGTATGCGCGGTGCTGATGGAGTGATCGCGGGACTGAAGCCCGAGGCAATCGTCATCGACTTTGGCACCTCGCTTCCAGGCAGCACACGCGCCTTGGCCGAGGAGGTCGCCGCGGCTGGCGGAAACTATCTGGATGCGCCGCTTGGCCGGACGCCGGCGCACGCGCTAGAAGGCAAGCTCAACATCATGACGTCCGGCAACAAGGCTGCCTTTGACAAGGCCGAGCCGACACTGAAGGATTTGGGCGAAAACGTCTTTTACCTTGGCCCCGTTGGGTCCGGACACACGATCAAGCTGATCAACAACTTCTTCGGAATGACCGTCGCAAACGCGATGGCCGAAGCCTTCGCCATGGCAGATATCACCGGAGTTGACCGCAAGCAGGTGTATGACGTTATGGCCGCTGGGCCGCTGCATTCCGGAATGATGGATTTCGTCAAAGCCTACGGCGTCGAGAATGACCCAAACCAGCTGGCCTTTGCCATCAAGAACGCGGCAAAAGACCTCGGGTATTATGACCGTATGGCACGCGATGCAGGCGTCACCAGCGTGATGTCGCAGTGCGCGCTTTCGGCGCTGAATGACGCGCGCGACCACGGTCAGGCGGATGACATGGTCAGCCAGATGGTTGACTATTACGTCAAGCGTTTCAACACCTGATCGATGGCCGTCACCGCCAACCCCAATGCGGACCTGCCGCGCCTTGGCATCGTGCTGATGCTGACGGCGTGGCTGTTCTTTTCGCTGGTTGACCTTGGGGCCAAATGGTTGGCGTTGGCCGGCGTGCCGGCATTTCAGTTGGCGTTCATGCGCTATGCGGGGCACTTCGTGATCTCAGTGGGGGTGATCGCCAAGGGCGGGATTGAGGCCAACCGGTTCAAGACCGACCATCCATGGCAGGTCATTAGCCGGGCCTTGCTGCTGATCTCGGCGACCGTTTTCAATTTTTATGCCCTGCGGTTTTTGCCTCTGACCGTTGTGTCAGCAATCATGTTCTCAAGCCCGGTCATCGTGTGCTTCTTATCCGTTTTCGTGTTGAAGGAGAGAGTGGGCCCATGGCGTTGGGCGGCTATCATACTGGGCTTTCTGGGGGTGTTGGTTGTCGTGCGGCCGTTTGGTTCGGCCTTTCATCCGACCATGCTTCTGATCGTTTACAACGCAACCGCGCTGGCCTTGTATTCAATCATGACGCGCAGGCTATCCGGGGTTGTTGCGGTGGACACCATGCAATTCTACCTCGGGCTTACCGGGACGGTGGTCCTGCTGCCCTTCGCCATCTGGTTTTGGATCCAGCCGGAAAACACGTGGAGCCTGATAGTCCTGATCAGCCTTGGCGTCTTTGGCTGGTGCGGGCATCAACTGCTGACGAACGCGCATCGGTTCGGAACTGCGAACCAGTTGATGCCATTCACCTATTCATTCCTGATCTACGTAGCGATCTGGGGCTATCTGTTCTTTGACACGGTACCGGACGCATTCACGTTGGCAGGGGCTGCGCTGATCATGGCCGCCGGGCTCATCATCTGGAAAAGAGAAAAGAAATGACGCGAATTGCCTGCATCGGTGAAGCAATGATCGAGTTGTCCATGCTAGAGACCGGCGCAAAGGTGGGCGTCGCGGGCGACACGCTGAACACGGCCATCTACATGCACCGCACCGCTCCGGATCTGCACGTGGAGTATGTGACATGTTTGGGCGACGATCCATTCTCGGAGCGCATCGCCGGCTTTATCGCCAGTCATGGCATCGGGACATCTGGCATCCGCATCATTCCGAACGCTTCTCCAGGACTATACGCGATCACGACATCTGCGGACGGTGAACGAAGCTTTACCTATTGGCGCAGCGAGGCGGCCGCCCGCCAGCTTTTTGCTGATCACGACTTCAGCCTTCTGAACGGTTTCGACGTGTTGTACTTGTCAGGAATTTCCGTGGCAATTCTTCCGCATTCGGTAAGGCTTGCGCTTCTGGACTGGCTCGAAGGCTCTTCAGTCCAGTTGGTCTATGACAGCAACTTTCGTCCGCGTCTTTGGGACAGCGTTGAACACGCCCAGCAGATCAACCAACGGCTTTGGCAGCGTGCAGATATTGCCCTACCATCCATCGACGACGAGATGGCACTGTTCGGGGAAAGCGCGGATCAAGTGGCAGCGCGCTTTGCCGATCATCACGGTGTCGGTGCCTTGAAACGCGGAGAGAATGGCCCTCTGTCCATAGGCCAGATCATTGACCAAAACTATGAACCTGCCAAACACGTGCTGGATACGACAGCGGCGGGCGACAGTTTCAACGGTGGGTACCTCGCGGCCTTGCTGACAGGAAAATCGCAGGCCGAGGCCCTGATGGCCGGACACAATCTGGCGTCCACCGTTGTCCAGTTCCGCGGCGCGATCATTCCCGGATAAGTGGCGCGAGATCTTCGGCACCGACAAGACGCAACAGCGGCGCTACCGGATCTGGCAGCTTGACAGCCGAGGCGATTTCCAACGCGCAAGGATCGCTCAGCGCCCTGCCCTTGGCGGTCTCAGACATGCAATAGGAGATCCAGGCCCGCATCCCCGCAATCAGCGCCTGAGAGCCGGTCTCACGGAGTGTGGGAACAAACCGATACGGCAGCTTCTGGCTGCCATCCATCGCGATTTGGTCCAGACGGTGCGCCAGCTCGGGATTTTCAAAGCGGTGCAACAGAGCCTCGGCATAATCCGGAACTTGTGCTTGCAGTTCTGCCGGCAGCGTTGCGCCCGCATCCCTCATCAACTGGGAAACCAACGGGCGCAAAACCGGGGCTCGAACCGCTTCGTGGACGTAGCTCAGGCCTCGCTCCAACCCGGCATAGGCCAACAGGGAATGGGCACCGTTCAGCATGCGCAGCTTTCGCATCTCGTGCGGGGCTACGTCATCGACCAATTGCACGCCCGGCCAATCCGGGTGAGGACCGGCGAAATTGTCTTCGATAACCCACTCCGAGAACGCCTCGGTCGGAACAGCCATAGGATCGCCGCTGATTGCGCGAACGGCGTCCGTGGTGGCCGGGGTGATCCGGTCGACCATCGCGTTGGGGAAGCGAACGGCGCCCCAATCTACGTCCAGACCAGCTGCTTCCGCAAAATCGGCAACTGCCGTTTCGAGCGTTTTGCCGTTTTCCATGCGATTGTCACAGCTTAGCACCGTTAGTGGCTTGCGCCGTTCCGCAAGGCCGAAAGCTAGAAATCCGATCAGCGTCGAAGGCCCCTGCCCCGCCAGATCGGCGGCAATCGCCGGGTCCTGAAGGTTCAGATTGCCCGCGGCGTCCAAATGGTAGCCTTTCTCGGTGACGGTCGCCGAAATGATCTCGGCATTCGCCATCACATCGAAAAGCGCTGCGCGATCCTTGGGCGCGACCAGAACGTCCCGCAGAGCTTTGATGCGCCGGACGCCCTGCCCCTGCACGCACAAATCGTACTCGAAACCTTGTCGCGCCAATCCATCCCGAACCGAGGATGAACGCAGGCTGACGCCGACAACGTCCCATCCGCCCGCTTGATCGGTGTAGTCCAGCAAATGCGCCCGGGCGAAGTTTCCAAGGCCAAAGTGAAGAATTGTACCCATCTAGATATGCAATCCGTAAACCTGTTTCGCCAGATCGACCGCAAGCAACCGTGCAAGATGCTCGGCACTATCCCGACCGAAGTAACCACGCCCAACCTGCTCGGCCAAATGAATCGCAACACCTCGTCGCCACAGATCGTGCCGCGCAGGAACGGACAGAAAAGCCCGCGTGTCGTCATTGAACCCGGCCAGATTGTAGTATCCGGCCGTTTCAACTACCTGGTCGAAATACCTCGCAATCCCGGCTGGGCTGTCGTGGAACCACCAAGGCGGCCCGATCCGAAGGCACGGCCAATGTCCTGCCATAGGGGCCAGTTCACGGGCGTAGGTGCCTTCGTCCAATGTAAAGAGTATGATGCGCAGTTCGGGCGAGTTTCCGACCCGGTTCAGCAGCGCCTCAAGGCCCGTGACCCAATCCATCGCGATTGGAATGTCGGCCCCCTTGTCCCGCCCGAAGTCCCGCATTACCTCGTCGTTCGTGTTGCGCTTGCTGCCAGCATGTATCTGCATGGTCAGGCCATCATCGACAGACATCTGCGCCATTTCGATCAGCATATGACCGTAGAACCGGCGAGCATCCTGTTCAGTCCCGTCCTGCCGTCTCAGCCGTTGGTACAGCGCATCCGGGTCGTCCAGCCACTCAGTCTGCACGCGTTCGATACCGTGGTCGGTGGCCGTACATCCTAGTTGGACGAAATAAGCCCGCCGCATCCGCAGCGCATTGAGGTAGCCATCATAGCTGCCCAGATCGCAGCCTGTCAGCTCGGCCAACTTGTTCAGGTTTTGCACGAACTCCGGGTCCGCCCCATCCAAAACCCCGTCTGGGCGGAACGTCGGAATAACTCGCCCGCCCCAACCGCTTGCACGGATATCCCGATGCTCCGCGAGGCCGTCGAGAGCGGAATCCGTGGTGGCCAGAACCTCGATCCCAAACCTGTCGAACAAAGCCCTCGGACGAAATTCGGGTCGCGCCAGCTTTTCTGAGATCTTATCGTAAATCAGGTCTGCCGTGCGCGGAGACAACTCCTCAGACACGCCCAGCGTTTGATGCAGCACGTAGTTCATCCAGATCCGGGAAGGCGTTCCCAGAAACAGATGCCAGTGCTCGGCAAAGATGCGGAAAACGGCGCGAGGATCCTTCTTTCGCCCCTCTTCCCCAACGCCGAGTTCCGACAAGGGAACGCCCTGCGAATAGAGCATACGGAACACGTAATGGTCGGGAACCACAAGCAGCTCTGCCGGGTTGGGAAACGGCGCATCGGTTGCGAACCACCCCGGATCGCAGTGACCATGCGGAGACACGATTGGCAGGTCTTTGATGCCCAAGTACAGGTCTTCTGCCATCCCATTCAAATTACCAGTCAATTCTGCCTCCGATACTTCTGCCCGCAATTGTTAGCACAGTTTTTAATGGTTGCATCTTTCCCGTTCGAACCCGCAGACTGACCGGGTGATCCGGGGGAATGAATGAATATTGCGCTGATTGGTTTGGGAATGGTTTCGGGCACGCATTTTGCTGCCATTCAGGCATCGGAGCAAGGCCTCAATCTTGCCGGCGTCCTCGGGCGCAATCCTGAAAAAGCAGCTGAGTTCGCGCAGCGAAACGACACCCGCGCGTACAGCTCGGTCGAGGAAATCGCCAACGACCCAAACGTCGACTTTGCGATCATCGCAACCCCGCCCGATCAGCGCACAGAATTGGTTCGGGTTCTTTCGACCGCTTCGAAACCGATCCTGATGGAAAAGCCTATCGAAAGAACGCTGGACGCCGCGACAGCCATTGTCGAGCAGTGCGAGGTGTCTGGTGTGCCGCTGGGCATCGTTTTTCAGCACCGCGCCCGCGCCGCCTCGCAGGCGCTGAAATCAGCCATTGAACAGGGGGAACTGGGCGCGATCGCCACAGTGGAGATCCGCGTCCCCTGGTGGCGTGATCAGAGCTACTATGACGAGCCAGGTCGCGGCACTTATGCGCGCGACGGAGGCGGTGTCATGATCTCGCAGGCAATCCACACGCTTGACCTCACGATGTGGCTGCTGGGGCCGATCTCGGACATTCAGGCTGTAATGAGAAAAACTCCACTACACGATCTCGAGGCCGAGGATTGGGCAGGTGCAGTCTTTGAAATGGATAGCGGCGCGGTGGGAACTTTGATGGCGACTACTGCCGAATATCCTGGGGCCGCTGAGTCCATAACCATTCATGGAACGCGCGCCAAAGCGCATCTGGAGTCAGGTGTCCTGACCTTGACCACTTTCGATGGTCAGATATCCACGGTTGGCGAAATGTCCGCCACAGGCGGAGGGTCCGATCCCATGGCGTTCACCCATGATTGGCATCAGGCGGTTATCGAGGATTTCGCTGAGGCCGTTGCCGGTGGAACGCGGCCCATGGCCACCGGACGCAGTGCCCTTTTGACCCACGCCGTCATCGACGCGATGCAGATCGCCAATCGAACCGGCCAGAAAACACGAGTCGCCTCATGAATCTGACCTGCGTCGCCCTTGGCCTGGACCACCGCCATATCTATGGCATGACGGAAAACATGCGTAAAATCGGCGTGGATTGCGTTGGCTACTGGACACAAGGCGATCCGGAAACGCTTCCGGGCTACGTCAAAAGGTTTCCCGATATACCGCGGCTGGCCCGACTGGAAGACGCCCTAACCTGCGGGGCGGATCTAGCGCTGATTTCGGCAGTACCTGCAGATAGGGCCGCGTTGACGATCCGCGCCATGCAAAACGGCATGGATGTCATGACCGACAAGCCAGGCTGCACGACGTTCGAACAACTCGACCAGATCAAGCGAACAGTCACGGACACCGGCCGCATCTGGTCGGTGAATTTTTCCGAACGGTTTGAAACGCCCGTCAGCACCCGAGCGGCCGAGTTGGTCGAGGCCGGTGCCATCGGGCGCGTGATCCAGACGGTCGGACTTGGCCCCCACCGATTGAACCGGGCAACCCGGCCCGAATGGTTTTTTCAGCGTGAACGCTATGGCGGCATTCTGACCGACATCGCCTCGCATCAGATCGATCAGTTCTTGCACTACACAGGTTCGGAATCCGCAGAAATCACAAACGCTTATGTGGCAAACTACGCAAACTCCAACGATCCCGGATTGCAGGATTTTGGCGAGGTCAATCTACGAAGCGAGAATGGCACCGGGTACATCCGGGTTGACTGGTATACACCGGATGCATTGCCAAACTGGGGGGATGGTCGTCTGACGATCCTTGGCACCGAAGGCTATATCGAATTGCGGAAATACGTTGATGTGGGTGGGGCATCAGGGACGGACCATCTGATCCTCGTCAATGGTGAGACCTGCGAAAAGATCGACGCAACCGACGCCGGCCTTCCTTACTTTTCGCGCCTCGCCGATGACATCCGCAACCGGACCGAAACCGCGATGACGCAGACCCACTGCTTTACGGTCATGGAATTGGCACTGCACGCGCAGGAAATGGCGGAACGCGGATGATCAACGTTGCGATCCTTGGCGCAGGTATCGGTGCGCAACATCTGAGCGCACTGGAACGGCTTGACCGCACTTTCCGCGTAACCGCCGTGGTCGACCAGAATACGGACCGGATCGAACAGATTCGACAGAACGCGAATTTTCGAGCACTTACCAACATTCAGGACACTCTGGATGATCCGGCGATTGATGTCATCGACATCTGCCTGCCGCCCCATCTGCATGTACCGACCACCCTTGCCGCGCTGGCCGCAGGAAAACACGTTGTCTGCGAAAAGCCTCTTGCGACCTCGATGCAGGATGTGGATCGGATCACGGCAGCCGCAAGCAGCGCGGGCAAGCATGTGTTTCCAGTTTTTCAATACCGGTGGGGGCCGTCTCTGGCCCAATTGCGCCACCTGCAACGCGCCGGCCTGACCGGAGCGGTTCAAACTGGCGCGCTTGAAACCCATTGGTCCCGAGGGGCAGACTATTACGCAGTTCCGTGGCGGGGAACATGGGCCGGTGAACGCGGCGGCGCAGTGCTTGGCCATGCCATCCACAACCATGATCTGCTGACTCATATTGCGGGTGATATCGCTTGGGTGTCCGCAATGGCTACAACGCGGGTCAACCCGATCGAGACCGAAGATTGCGCAGCGATCTGCTTTGGCATGACTTCCGGAGCATTGTGCACAAGCAATATCACACTAGGCGCCGCCACGGACGAAACCCGCCTGCGGTTCGTCTTTGAAAAGGTGACCGCCACCTCAGGCACGGAACCCTATGCCCCAGGTCAATCGCCCTGGACATTCGTCGCGCGGGACCCGGTGGATCAAGCCGCTATCGACGAGGTTCTTGCGGCCGCCGCCGCCGAGCCAATTGGTTTCGAAGGCTTCTTTGCCGAAGTCGGCAAGGCACTGCGGTCCGAGGCAAATTCGGCCGTTACGCTGCAGGACGGCGCTGCCTCCATCGGCCTTGTGACGGCGATCTATCACGCGGCGCGTACCGGGCAGCGAGTTGCCCTTCCCATCAAGCCCGATCACCCTCTGTATGAAGGATGGCTGCCATGAAACAATGCTGGCGTTGGTTCGGACCCGATGATCCGATCGCCCTAGCCGATCTCCATCAGGTCGGCGTTCAGGGCATCGTTACTGCGTTGCATCACATCCCACCGGGACAGCCCTGGGACGAACCGAGCATCGCCGATCGGCAGGCCGTTCTGGCTGCTGCCGGGTACATTTGGGACGTCGTCGAAAGCCTGCCCGTCTCCGAGGCGATCAAGACGCAGTCCGCAGACATGGCCGAGCATCTTCAGGCTTACAAGTCCAGCCTCAGGGCCCTGTCCGACCGTGGCGTCAAAGTCGTTTGCTACAACTTCATGCCGATCCTGGATTGGACGCGCACCGCCCTTCGCGCCCCGCAGCCGCATGGTGGAACGGCCATGCTGTTCGACCTGACCGATTTTGCCGCTTTCGACATTCATATTCTTGAACGTCCGGGCGCGTCCGAAGACTATTCCAGCGACGTTCAGCAAACGGCCAAGGATCGCTTCTTGCGCATGTCGAATGAATCCAAGGCCCAGTTGCAACACAATGTCACTGCGGGGCTGCCCGGCGCCAACGATCAGTGGAGCGTTCAGGACGTGCGCGCTTTGTTGCAAACATATGCGCATATAGACCGTGACCGGCTTCGCGCAAACCTGATTGACTTCCTGTCTGAGGTCGCCCCAGTCGCCCAAGAACTGGATTTGCGCTTGTGCTGTCATCCGGATGATCCGCCGTTCTCGTTGCTCGGTCTGCCGCGGATCATGTCCAGCACCGATGACTACGGCGCCGTTCTGGACGCGGTTAATTTGCAGGCGAACGGCGCAACGCTGTGTACCGGTTCGCTTGGAGTGTCCCCTGAATTTGATGGGCCGAACTTCGTGCGCAGGCATGGCGACCGGATTCACTTTGTCCATCTGCGGAATACCCAACGCATCGCCGGATCAGACAGTCAGAAGCCGGACTTTTTTGAGGCTCCGCATCTGGAGGGCGACACCGACATGGTCGGCACCATTCGCGAGTTGATGAACGAACAGCGCCGCCGCAAATCCCAAGGGCGGGACGATTGGCAAATTCCGATGCGGCCCGACCACGGACAAGAACTGCTGAGCGATCTGGGCGGACACAGCACACCCGGCTATCCGTTGATCGGGCGTATGCGCGGGCTTGCGGAACTGCGCGGCATCATGGCGGCGTTCTCGTAACGCGTCGGATCAGGCGGTTTCTCGTCACCCGCAACACTTCTTTGCTTGCCTGAGCGCCGCATTCTTCGTTTACTTACGGTACGTAAACGGGCAGCGGGGTGTCTTCCGGACTCGCCCGACGTCTGTTCAAGACGCGTGAAACTCCCGCGAAAACCGATGCGATTGGGCATCATTTTTCGAAACGTCTGCCATACGGAAATGGCGGAAAAACGGGAGGACTCCAAATGAAAACAGCAGGCATAATCGGTCTTGGCGACATGGGCAGCGGCCTTGCCAAAAACCTGATTAAGAATGGCTTTGAAACATCCGGTTTCGACTTGAGTGAGACGCGCATGACGGCATTTACCGACATGGGCGGCCTGGCCAAGGACAGCGTGGGACAGGTCGGCCGTCACGCAGCCGCTGTGTTTGTCATGGTGATGAACGGCGATCAGGCCCGCGATGTCATTTTGGGTGAAAACGGGCTGGTTGCGAACATGGCCAAAGACGGAACGGTCATCCTGTCGGCGACCATTACCCCGGCCGAAGCAAGCGCTATCGGGCAAGACATGGAAGGTTCGGGCATCCACCTGATCGACACCCCGGTTTCGGGTGGTTTTCCCGGCGCGCAGAACGGCACATTGACGATGATGGCTGCCGGAGCTTGGGATGTGCTGGACCGAAATGCCGAAGTTATGCAGGCAGTATCGGCAACCATTCACCGGGTAGGAGAAAACGCCGGCGACGGGCAAACCGTGAAAGCCTGCCTGCAATCCCTGATCGGATCAATCTTTTCCGCTACATTCGAGGCTGCGGCCCTGGCAGCCAAAGCCGGTGTCAGCGGTCAGGCATTACTTAATGTGTTCTCGTCCTCCAGCGCGGGGTGTGGCGTCGTGAATACCGCCCTTGAAAACATCATTGATCGCAAGTTCGAAGCCACCGGTAGCCATATCGCAACCATGCATAAGGACCTGACGATCTCGCTGGCACTGGCCGGTGCGTTGGGCGTTCCCATGCACACAGCGTCATCCGCAATGCAGATCTTTCATGCGGGAAAAACCAAATACCCGAATGGCGACAACTGGGTATGTACCCGCGTCATCGAAGAAATCGTTGGCGCAGAATTGCATCGCTGAGGGGGCCGGACATGAAATTAGGAGTGATTTGCGACGGCATTTCCCGCGATCTGCGGCATGCGGTGGACGTTATGGACGAATTCGGTCTGGACTATGCAGAGCTTCAGTTCGTTGGCGATACGGAGGTCGGGGACCATTCCCCACAGGAAATTGCCGAGATCGACGCGCTCTTGCGCGACCGGGGCAAGCCTGTGTCGTGTCTGTCGCGCCATATCTTTGCAGGGATGACAGCTGCCAACAGACCCGGCGACGACCTGCACACTCGGCATATGGACGCTTTGAAACGCGTGATCGACATGGCACATGTTGTTGGGTCTCCGCTCGTCCGGATCATGACCCAAAGAAAAGAGCAGATACTCTGGGGAAAAAACGGCGCCGAAAAGTGGAACGTAGCGCATGGGGTATGGGACACGATGCCGCCTCTGATCGCGCCGGCGGTTGAACTGGCAAGAGCTGAGGGCGTGACTTTCGTCGTGGAAACCGGAAACGGCACGCTGGTCAATTCCAACTACACAGCCCGCAAACTGATCGACGAGTTGGACGCAAAAGACAGTTTGAAAGTGCTGTGGGACCCCGGAAACAACTGTTGGTGCCATGAACTGGCATACCCAGACGGTTATGAAGAACTGCGCGGCGGCTACTTGGGTCACATTCACATCAAGGACGTAAAGGTCGACACACCGCGGGCAACGCTGGAAGTGCGTCGAATGGGGGAAGGTCAGCTTGCGCCTCTGTTCCAACCCATCGCGGACGCGCTCAGATCCGACGGCTATGATGGCGTCATTTCCTTCGAGAGTGTTTATCACCCCGGTAACGGAAACTTCGAAGATGGATTTCGTCTGTGTGTGGACAAGTTCAAAAGTCTGTTTTCATAAGGGTACAGTCAATATACTTTCAAAATCAAACACTTGAACCCCGCTACTGAACGCCAAGCGGAGTGTAGAAAGCTGGGCACGTTCGCGTGAAATCAAGGAAAGGGCCAGCTGGATGAAGCAAGAGTTTTTTGACCTGTCAATTGAAACGCCCGGCAAATCCCTCACTGACATCAGTCGGAAGGTTCAGTGTGCGGTGTCCGAACATAGATGTGTCTCGGGCCTGCTGACCCTTTGGTGCGTCCACACGGGTGCTGCGCTGCTAGTGCAGGCCAATGCCGATCCCGAAGTGCTCAGGGATATCGAAACGTTCTTCGAGAAACTCGTACCCAAGTCACCAGGGAAGTATCACCACCGTCCGACCGAGGACGACAACGCTCCATCACATCTGCGGGCGCTGTTGACGCAAACTCAGGTATCGATCCCGGTCGAACAGGGTCAGCTTCCGCTGGGCCGCGTACAAAGCCTATACCTGTTCGAACATCGAGAGGCGCCAAAAACCCGCCGATTGAAGGCGCACTACATCGGGACTTGAGGTTTCTGGTCACATGGAGCGTTGACGGTGCTACCGCCCCATCCAGCCCCCGTCGACGACAAGGATTTCACCGTTGACGAAGTCCGACGCGGCAGAGGCCAGAAAGACCACCGGTCCGGCAAAGTCACCAGGCGTACCCCAACGGCCCTGAGGTGTTCGCTCTAGGATCGACTTCGATCGGACCGGATCATCCCGCAGGGCTTGGGTGTTGTCGGTCGCGATGTAGCCAGGCGCGATCGCATTCACATTCACGCCCTGCCCGGCCCATTCGTTGGCCAAAGCCTTGGTCAGCTGTCCAATCCCACCTTTCGAAGCCGCATATCCCGGCACGGTAATACCGCCTTGAAATGTTAGCAGCGAAGCTGTGAAAATGATCTTACCCGATCCGCGCGCCAGCATGTCCTTGCCGATCTCGCGAGACAGAACGAACTGCGAGGACAGGTTCACCTCAATCACTTCGTCCCACCAGTCGTCCGGGTGTTCGGCAGCGGGTTTGCGTTTGATCGTGCCCGCATTGTTGACAAGGATATCAGGGGTTTGTCCGTCGACCCTCAACTGATCAACGAACCCATGCAGCGCGGCGCGATCCGAGAAGTCGCATTGGTAAGCCCGGAACTTGCGCCCGATCGCAGTCACGGCTTTTTCGACATCCGACCCGGACAGCTCGAGCGAGGCGGACACTCCGATGATATCGGCTCCGGCCGATGCCAATGCCTCGGCCATGCCGCGCCCAATACCGCGTTTGCACCCAGTCACAAGAGCCGTCTTTCCCGCCAGGTCGAAACTTTGCAAAACACTCATGAACACGGTCCTACTTCGATCAGGCTTTTCATTGCGGTTGGACTGCTATCCAGCGCTTCAAACGCGGCCTGAATGTCTGTCAGAGGGCTGACGTCAGTAATCACGACATCCGCGTCCACTCCGCCCGAGGCGACAACTGCAATGGCTTTCTCGTAATCCTCTGGCTCGTAGACCCGCGCACCGATCAGTTGCAGCTCTCGCCAGAAGAACTGGAACAGGTCGATCTGGGGCTTTTGAGCATGGATCGCGACCATCACGATCCGAGCCCGCGTCGCGGCAACGGCGGTCATCGCATCAACACCGGGCTGCGTTCCCGACACCTCGAAAACCACATCTGCCCCTTTGTCGCCCGTGCGTGCGTTGATTGTGGACACCAGATCGGATTCGGTTGGGTTGATCGTGTCAAAGCCAAGTTTTTCAGCAATCGCAAGACGGTTCGGGTTCACTTCGGAAATCACGACATTTCCACCCGCATCCCGGGCAACCATGGCAACCAGAATGCCGATCGGGCCGCCGCCAATGACGACAACGTCCTCTCCAGGTTGCAGGCCAGACAGCCGCACATCGTGGCAGGCAACAGCGACCGGCTCGATCAGCGCCGCGTGATCCATGCGCAAGTCATCCGGTAGAACGTGCAACGTGTGGGCCGGAACGGTCCAGATCTCTTGCATGGCACCATCGGTATCGAGGCCCAGGAACTTGAGGTTCTGGCAGACATGCTGATGCCCCCGTTTACAGGCCGGGCATTCTCCGCAGTGATCCAGCGGTCGGACCACGACCTTCTGGCCGGGTTTTACCGTATCGACGCCCTCGCCCACCGCTTCGACGACACCGGACATCTCGTGCCCGATTACCCGGTTCAGACCGACACGGGCATCCATGTTGCCGTGGTAGACATGCATATCCGTCCCGCAAATCCCGCAATACGCAACGCGAATGGCGGCCTCGCCGGGGCTCGGAGCCGTCGCCTGGGCCTGTTCCACGGCAAAGCTCTTGTTGCCCCGGTAGTACGCCGCAGAGATCGTCTGGGTCGTCATGTATGCATCTCCCTGTGTTCCGCATTCAGTTTGTCCCAGTCGAATTCCACTCCGGTCCCCGACGTATCCGGGGCCACGGCCAGGCAGTCTTCCACGACAAGCGGACGGGTCGTGTACTGGTCTATCGGGAATGAGTGTACTTCCAGCCAACCCGCATTGGGTTGCGCAGAAACAAGGCTGACGTGCAGCTCCTGCATCCCGTGACTGCAAACCGGAATGCCGTGTTGTGCGCTTAGCGCGGCCACACGAAGCCAGCCGGTGATTCCACCGCAGTTTGAGGCATCGGGCTGGATGAAACTCAGCTTCGCGTCATCAAAGGCGTATTCGAATTCGTGTATGGTGTGCAGGTTTTCACCCATGGCGAGGGGAACGCCCGTCGCTTCGACAATTCGGCCATAACCCTTGTAGTCGTCTGGAATAGTCGGTTCCTCGAACCACAGAATATCACATTCGGCAAACCCTTTGGCGGCCACGATGGCCTGCTCGACGCTCATGGAGTAATTCGCATCGACCATGAAGAACCGGTCCGGCCCAAGCATCTCGCGCACCGCCCGGGCACGTGCAAGATCGTCGGCCAAATCTGGTTGACCGACCTTGATCTTGACTGCGTTGAACCCTCGCGCAAGGTAACCCTCGGTCTGGCGCAGCAGTTTCTCTAACGAGAAATTCAGGTCGATCCCGCCGGCGTAGGCCTTGCACCGTTTGGACGCTCCGCCAGCCATCTGCCACAATGGCGCATTCTGTGTTCTGCCCCGAATGTCCCATAGGGCAATATCCACGGCCGAGATAGCAAACGAGGCGATCCCGCCCCGCGCGACGTAGTGCACATGCCACTGCATGGCGTCGTACAGGCTTTCGATCTGTTCAGCGTCTTGTCCTACAAGGAACGGTGCCAGATCATACTGGATCATCGCAAGGATGGCCTGCCCTCCCTTGCCCCCCGTATAAGAATATCCGACCCCCTCGACCCCATCCGAGGTTTGAATAGTAACTGTGATCAGTTGAAAAAACGTGTGATCCCCATGTTTGGCATCGACCAGGACCTCTTCGAGCGGAACGTTGAACAGCCGCGCTGAAACACTTTCTATGCGATTCATGAACCTAAGACCTTCTGCTGCCTGGCAATAACCCGAGACTGTAAAGGGATGATCACAAATAGAAAGCCTCCAGGTATGGTCATCTGCCAATAGGCACTGAAACTGATGGTGCCCTGATCGTTTTCAATGTTCAGAACGTTGAAGACCAGCCCCAGCAAAAGCGCACCGGCCTCCGTCGCAGGGATCAAACCCATCCCGCCCGTCAACAAAGTGCCGCCCACCACGACAGACGCGATGGCCGAAAATTCCCATCCAATGCTTTCAAGGGGTTGCCCAGATCCAAAACCCGAGGCCCAAAAGGCTCACGCCAGCCCCCGGCAACGCAACCTGAATTCCGCTTGGGCTGAAATAGGCCGCTACAGATCCGACCCACAAATCACTCTCGCAAGTCATGACACGCGCCCAGCGCGATCGCAATGAACATCGCATTGTAATTCAGGAAAGACGAGAAATTGTAGGCGCTGCAAAAGTTTACATCGCGCATCAGCCCAAACAAGATCAAAGCCATCAGTGCGATCCAAACCATCACCGAGGACGAATTGCGACGAAGGTACTTTCGGGTGCAGTTTGAGTGCCATCGCCCTCACTCCCAAAGTGCCTACCTGATATCGAAACACCGCAGCTTTGTACGGTGAATTTGCCGACAGCGGGATTTCACAATGGTAGAAGCAAGTGTCGGCAACGAGCCGGAAGGTCCATTCACAAAAAGCTATTACCCATAGGCATAACTATTCAAATTCCCTGTGCTTCTTCAATGGTTTTGTGATCTGGCATTTCTGATGCATAATTAGTCAATTGCGTATCCGATCAATACTGTCGGGAGCGATTGCATGACTGCCGAAACTTCAGATTTCGTGAAAGCCGCAGATAACGCAAATGCAACCTCTACCAATTCGCACAGCGGGTTTCACATAAAGATTAGAACCAAGTTGCTGGTCGCGCTACTTGGAATTGTTGGGCTAATGCTAATACTGGCGTTCACCGGGCTATCCGAGTTGCGCAAAGCGAACCTTCGAACTGCTGAGTTGCTTCAAGATCAGGTACGGCTATCAAATCTAAAGGTGTTTGAAAGCAGTCTGCAAGAAATCTGGTTGAATGGAACAGCAATTTTTGCAGAAACTGGAGGCAACACCATGCTTGGCGACAGTGCAGGGTTCTTTGAAGCTAAGCTGCATGTTATTCAGTCGCTTGGTCATCTCATTGAGACAAGAGATCAACCGGATCTTAGCCTTTTTTCCAACGATGAAATCGCGGATGTGTCGCGAAAGACTCGAGAAATAAAACGAATAGGACTTGATATCGTTGAGCGATATGAAGCTGGGCAGATTGTAGTTGCCAAATCAATATTCGAGTTGCAGCTGGTCCCAATAATTAAGTCTTTGGACAATCTGATTGAGAAACGATACCTGCTTTTGCGCGATGGTATGCGCTCGAAAGCTTTGATTAACCAAAACGCGTTTGATCAATCGTGGCGAATGGTGCTTGCTTCAGCTGGGATTGCAGTCGTTATTGCGATTTTGCTTGGCTTCCTGCTCAGCAAATCTTTGATCCGCACGATTGAGCAAATCCGGGTCACGCTAAGAAAAGTTGCTCAAGGCGACTTTACCGCCCGAGCTAATATCAAGAGCACCGACGAGCTTGGAGATCTCGCCCGCAGCGCCAATCGTATGACAGAGCGTTTGGGTACGTTGTACGATGAGCTTGAGACTGCAAACCTACACAAGTCGCAATTTCTTGCCAATATGAGCCATGAATTGCGAACTCCGATGAATTCGATCCTCGGATACACCGAAATGATCCGGGATGGAATTTATGGTCCGGTGCCCAAAAAAATCGACGATCCGCTGCATCGGGTTCAAGTGAACGGCAAAATGCTACTGTCATTGATCAACGATGTTTTGGATATTTCGAAGATTGAAGCCGGAGCACTCGAACTGACACTGGACACATATTCGATGTCTGAGATCCTCAACGACGTTGTTTCCACGGTTGAGCCTATAGCAGCGAGCAAGGGACTGGAAATCCGCACCAAAGTAGAAGGCGGACTCCCCACTGGGCGTGGCGACGCGGGTCGTATTAGACAGGTCTTACTTAACATCGTCGGAAATGCGGTAAAGTTCACTGACAAGGGTTACGTCGAAATAAACTTGGCGCGTCGTGATCAACGGTTTGTAGTAACCGTAACTGATACGGGAGTTGGAATTTCCTCAGAGCAAATTGACGAGGTTTTCCTGGAATTCAAACAGGCTGACGCCTCGTCTACGCGTGCCGCCGGGGGTACTGGTCTCGGTCTATCTATCTCTCAAAAGATCGCAGAAATGCACGGTGGGCGAATTGAAGTCGCCAGCAGCCTTGGCAACGGTTCGACATTCACTGTTGTACTCCCCGTTCAGGCTATGAGGAGCTGAGCATGTCGAAAAGAATACTTGTCATAGAAGACCAGGCTGACAACAGACGCATACTCCGAGACCTTCTAGGCAGTCACGGCTTCGAAGTGCTGGAGGCCGAAAACGGAGCGCAAGGCGTAGATCGAGCGATTGCTGAAAAGCCCGATCTAATCTTGATGGATATCCAGATGCCAGAATTAGACGGTTACGATGCTACCCGCCAGATAAAACAGCACCCAAAGGGCGCGAACATTCCAATCATCGCGGTAACATCCTTTGCTTTGTCTGGCGACGAAACAAAAGCACGAGAAGCCGGATGCGATGATTACGTTACCAAGCCCTACAGTCCGCGTGCTCTGTTGGCCAAAGTCATTACCTTTGTTGGACAGGTCTGAATGAAAAAATGAAAGACCCACCACTCATTTTGATTGTCGATGACCAGCAGGACAATCGCAACCTGCTGACCATGCGACTTAGCGCGCATGGTTATAGTACTGCCGAGGCCATAGATGGCGAAGACGCTATAGAAAAAGCTACTGATTTGTCGCCCGACTTGATCTTGCTAGACGTAATGATGCCTAAACTGGACGGTTTCGAAGTCTGTCGAAGATTGAGAATGGATCCAATACTCCCCTTTATTCCGGTGGTTCTGATAACAGCTCGTTCGAACACTGAAGATATGGTGCAAGGGCTTGAGGCTGGTGCAAATGACTATCTCACCAAACCAGTTGACACAATTGCGCTCATTGCTCGTGTACGTTCCATGCTCCGAACAAAAGCTTTGCATGACGAAGTGCAGAGCTGGAACAAGGAACTCGAAAAACGAGTAAATCAACAGATTGGTCAGATTGAGCGGTTCAATCGTTTGCGCCGTTTTTTACCTAGGCAAGTGGCAGAAGAAATTATTTCGGTTGGTGATGACAGCGCTATTCTTAAGAACCGAAGAGCGGACATCGTCGTTTTGTTTGCAGATCTGAGGGGTTTCTCGGCATTTACGGAAGCCTCTGATCCTCAGGTAGTATTGGAAGCCCTCAACGTATTTCACAATTGCGCTGGACCACTGATTGAACGACACCAAGGCACACTTGAACATTTCTTGGGCGACGGCATCGTTGTTCTGTTCAATGCCCCGCTGCGGGCACGCGATCCTACAGGCCAGGCTGTCACCTTTGCGAGCGAGCTGCATGATGCGGTCGCAAACGCGCTTGGACCCTTTCAAAAGGAGGGATCGAGCTTGGGTCTCGGGATCGGTATCGCCAAGGGTGAAACCACTATTGGCTGTATCGGATTTGAAGGCCGGATTGACTATGCGGCCATTGGAGAAGTGCCAAATCTTGCAGCTCGCCTATGTGAACACGCGCGAGCTGCCGAAACACTAGTCGATGCGTCGGTTGTCGAAGCGTTAGGAACATCCAAGAAAACACGATTTTTACGGGATCAAGAATTTAAAGGACTGACCGGAAAGGTTCCTGTGTTTCAGCTTCTGAGTTAAGGTGCTGTCGATCAATTCGAACCAGTCTTAGCGAGGCTGGCAATGCTGCCCTCTATTCCAAACGTCGAGAAACACCCGACGGTGCTTGAGGACAGCTATTCTGTGTCCAAGTGGAGAATTGGGCTACGGCAAAAAGTTTCCAACGAAGAAGCGGGTTCGACATCCGTGGCTTGCGGATCAACAACGAGATTGAGCCGCATGAACGCTAACTGAACTTGCCAGCCTTTATACATGATGCCTCTCTACGCCGCAGGATTATTTTTGCATGTATTGACGCGCGCTATCTTGGCCAAATGGTTGACAGCTGCCAGACGGTCGATGGGTTGGGTTATCAGGTTTTCAACGTATCAAACGACAACCACTCTGTGAGTTTAACAACATCAGAGTTGGTCGCGCAGATTTATTAAATAATTGAATTTAATAAGAAAATTAAGCTGGATCAAACCTTCCATTCAAAACGCCAAGGCAAAGAAACTTCTCGGTTTTAATCCTCAGCATGATTGCGGGGACTACCTGAAATCCAAGTTCCTGCATCTTAAAGATTTCACTCTTAATTGCGCGTACAACGCGACCAGAATTACGCCTTGGATACGCCGTTTCTCGCAGCTACGAAATCGACAAGGTGAGGAACATAGTCGTTCGGCCCATCACCTCCAGCGGCGAGCGCCATAGCAAAACTGTTCTTTGCGGCGTTTCCGATTGGATTGGACAGCCCCACTTCATCTGCCATGGCTTCGAGGTAACGCAAATCTTTTAGAGCATTGGACAGAGTGAATTTGTGGGACTCTCGATTGCCTTCAACCGCGTAGCCCATAAAGGTTTGATAAAACCCGCAATCCATCCTGCTGCCACGAATGACCGAGTCGAATTCCTTGGTGGAAATTCCGACTTTTTCGGACAATGCCAACGCTTCTGAATAGAGCGCCGCGTATCCCAGTGAAAGAAAGTTATTCAGAAGCTTCATTTTGTGCCCTGCAGCACATGGGCCTATGTGAACGATGGTCTTTGCCCAAGCTGCAATAACAGGCTCCAACCGCTCAAAAACAACTGGGTCAGCGCCGACCATGGTCGCCAGCTCTCCGTTCTGTGCCTGCACAGGTGTCCCGCCCAACGGCGCGTCCGCCATATGGTGACCGGCCTGCGCTAACTTATTTGCGAGTGCCGTAGTGGAATTCGGGTCTGACGTGGAACAATCCACAATGACGCTACCGGCCTGCATGGTTGGCATCATGGCCGCGACAATTGCCTCGACCTGAGGTGAACCGGGTGCACAAATATGGATAACTGAGGAAACTGCCGCAAGCTCCGCGAGGCTTTCCGCCTCCGTCGCACCCTGAGCGACCAAGTCATCGACAGGGCCACGATTTCGATGAGCAACCACACTAACTGTGAAGCCTGCTTTTAGCAGATTTGCGGCCATACCCTGACCCATCAAGCCAACACCAACAAATCCTATCGTTTCTTCGCTCATCGAGGCCTCCATTCAACTCTTACTGAGCATCACTTTGGACCAGTACGGAATGCAAACGCAATGACGGCTTCTTTGACGTTGTCGAAGTGACATTGTCTCGCATAGCTTCTTTAGTAGCTACAGGATCAAGACGGGAAAACTCGCACTTTTGCGATTGGGGAAGCATCCCGGCAAGGCGGTGTCGACTTTGAAACGATCCACTACAATGAACGCGAAGGGATCGTGCTCAAACCAGAACGGGCACCGAATATTCGGCGAATTTATTGCCCATACGATGTTGGAAGGCTTCGCTTTCTCAAGAATTGCCGCAATTTGGGCTTTCCACAAGCCGAAGCAAAAAACGCTTCTTAAACTTTCCGAAGGCGACGGCGAGAATTACCGATCCGTCGAAGAGCTGGCTGAACTCCATGTCCTTAGTGTGTGCTCTAGAATAGGCAAACTTGGGCGCTTGGAAGCTGCATTTGTCGAGCTTTCAGCCAACTACGGCACCAGGATTGTTTCTTGCCCAATGCTTTCTAAATTGCGCACTAGAAAACGGAACTTTGGGCTAGATGGGTCGTTCGTTACCGGAAACAGATGTCCACCGTGCCGACTTTGCGACCTTCCCACTTTGTGCTTTAACGACCGATTTCGAGTTTCTAGACCAACTATTCCTGTCGGCCGTGCCAAATAAATGGAGGCCTGACCCGAGCTCTGAAAGCTTGTTATCTTCATTCGTTAGCGGGCATTCAGCAACGCCGAGACATCCGCTTTCGATGTAACCAATGCTTCCCGAGATCGCACGATCTTTCAGGAGAGCGTCAAACACGCTCGTAGTTTATGCCAGCGATAGCCCTGCCCTTTGTGCGATCCGAATGACCGTGACGCGGCGGATGATAATGCTCGGGTAGCTGATTTCCTGAGTCGGCTAGAAAAGAATATATTTTGTCTGATTTGACCAAATCTTTGACCGTAGCCGCGAGTAGAAATCAGTTAGCTAGCATTTCCGAAAGCTCGCCTGCTCCTTTTTGCAGGATGTTCAGAAAGGACAGCAGGCTGTTGACGTCGTGGCGTTGGGTTGGGGCATGTACCGAAAGTGTGCCTACTAATCTGCCTTGACCATCACGAATAGGCACAGCGATGGCCGTCATTCCAGCCATGAATTCCTCATCATCTGTCGAGTAACCGTTCTCAGCGATTCCGCGGATTTCTTCGCGTAGTGCTTTGGGGTTCGTTAGGGATTGTTCGGTCCGCGGTTGTAAATTGCCTGCAGAGAGAAACCCATCCAACGTCTTCTGACGCAGGGTAGACAGGTACATTTTGCCGCTAGCAGTGCAATGGAAGGGCACCTGAGTACCGATTGGCAATTGAATGCGTAGCGGCCATTTCGTTTCAACCCGGTCGAGGTAGATCATCCCTTCCCGGTCTGGGATGGCTATGTTACAAGTCTCACCCACGTTTTCGGCGACGCTGCGCAAGATTGCCAAACGCGCCGTGCGCAGGTGTTCGGAAGACATTGTATTGACCGAAAGCGACCTCAGCCGGTGCCCAGGACCAAATGAGCGGCCATCCAGATCTCGTTGTAGGAAACCTTCGGCCTCAGCGGTTTGCAGCAGACGGTGGATTGTGGGCTTGGCCAGTCCCAATGTCTCGATTAGGTCCGATGGTTTGACGGCGACCCCGCGCCGCGCCACCTCCTCAAGGATGAGAAGAAGGCGCAGGTTGGTCGGGATCTGAGTTTCTTTGTCTTGTGTTTCCGTCTCGGCCATCCCGCAACATTCTAGTTATTTGGCAGCAGGATCAAGGCCAGATCGGGCACAAGCGACACCAATATCCATACGGACAGCAAAGCCACCAGATAAGGCACCGTGTATCGCAAGAGACGGAAGTAGGGTACACCCGTCACGCCTGATGCCACATAGAGGTTCAAACCGTAGGGCGGAGTGATAAAGCCGATAGACGCGCCCACCAGGAAGATCACCGAGAAATGGATCGGATCTATCCCAACCGAGGCCGCGATCGGCGCGAGGATTGGCGCAAGGATGATCGTCACCGGCAAGCTTTCCAGCACCATACCGGAAAAGAAGACGATCACCATCGAGGTAAATAGAACCGCGTGGTAGCCGCCCATTGAGGTTACAAAGTTCCCAATGGTTTCTTGCGCCCCCAGCAGCGACAGGATTTGCTGCATCACCACTGAAATTGCGATAAGCGGGGCAAGGATACCTGTGATCTGGGCTGACCGGATCACAATTGAGGGGATCTCGGGGATCGTAAAGCCTTCGACCACGAACATCTCGGCGTAGCTTTTTTCGGTCGGCGGAATATCGTTCCGTGCGCCCATGATCCGGTTGATCGGATAGCTGACCAACCCGGCGATCACACAGAAACCAACGGTCACACCCGCCGCTTCGGTGGGTGAGAACTTACCTGTGTAGATGCCCCACAGAACCAGCCCGATGGCGAAGAAACCCAGCCATGCGCCGAACGCGGTTTTCAGCACCCGGTTCAGTTGCAGCGGGATCAAGTGGCCCCAGCCGTTCATTCGGCAGATGATCCAGCAGGCAAACTGCATACCAAAGACCATCAACGCACCGGGCAGGATGCCCGCGACGAACAGCTCCGAGATCGGCAGGTTCATCAGGAACCCATAGACGATGAAAATAATCGACGGCGGAATGATGATCCCCACCGTGCCCCCCGCCGCCGCAGTGGCTGCGCTGAACCGCTCATCATAGCCGCCCTTGACCATCTCTGGGTGCAACATGGACCCGATGGTGGCGGTCGTGGCCGAGTTCGAGCCCGAGATCGCGGCGAACAACCCGCATGCCCCCAGAGAGGCCATCGCCAGCCCGCCGCGTATCCAACCCAGACAGGCATAGGCGAAATCGCTGAGCCGCCGCGCGATGCCGGATTTGTTGATCAAGTCTCCTGTCAGAATGAACAGCGGCATCGCCAGCAAGGCGAAACCTTTGTTGAAGACGTTCAGCAACTCGGCGCCCATATTGTCGAGCGTCAAGCCAAGGACAAACGAACAACCAATAACCCAGTAGCCGATGACCAGCAGAACCGGTACGCCCAGCATGAATAGAAAAGTGACCCCAAGCGAGATCAGTGTGACCATGGTTCCATCTGTCATTAGTCTGCTCCGATCACGGCCTGCTTGATTAGCGGCTCGCCTGTTTTCCAATTGTGCAGATCGTCCGCAAGGTTTTGAAACACGCGCCCGACCATCAAGAAGAAAGACAGAGGAGCAGCCAGAAGGAACCACCACTGCATGACGTTATCGGTCCCCAATACGATCTGAAAATTTGACGCAGACAGAGCGACCAGTCGGGTTGTGGTGACAATGACAATCACCGCAAAGATAAACCACAGAACCGCATCAAGGATCAGGCAAGTAAGTTGCCCTGCCCTCGGCATCGCGGTGCGGAATTCACTGAAACTCAGATGCGTGCGAAGGCGTACGTTGTAAGACGCCCCGAACCACGCCATAACCATAAAAAGCAGGGGTGGAATGGTCGTTGACCAAGGCTCTTGATCGTTAAAAACGAAGCGGTCGATCACGCCCCAGAAGATGATCAGTGCAATGGCAAGATAGGAATAAACCATCACCGATCGTTCAAGATGGCGTTCTATAAAGGGCACCTTTCGATAGATTAGCATGACCAGAAATCCGCCAAGTGCGGAGGCAACTGCACCCAGAACCCAAGCAGCGTCAGATTCCAGAGCGGATTGAATCTCGAACGAATCCTGGCTGAGAAAGGCGCTGAAGATCGCGCCTATGTCTGCCCATAACGACATTTACCCCGTCCTCCCAGTCGGTGTGTTTTTTGGAACCGGCCCGTTTTGGGGCCGGTTCACATCAGCTTATCAGGCTTGGCCCATCCACCAACGGCGCGGCTCGACGTTTTCCGGCAGGGTATCGGCCGGAATTTCACGCGCGATGTCGTAGATTTCCTGATACGTATCGATGCCGCCAGCCCATTTATTCAGGCGTTCACGCCACTGCGCCCAAGGCTCAGGGTTATAGTTCGGAGCGCACATCTCTTCGGCCAGTTTGATCTGATCGTCCGGCAGGAAGGCCGGGCGGACACCGTTTTCGGCAAAGATCGTGTTGGGAAGCTGCGGCTCCGAGAAGCCAACAGTGTTCAACAATGCAGCCTCATTCGCACCTTGGATCAACGCCTGAGTGAAGTAGGAAGATTCCATCACTGCGTCCTGCAGCTCGCCGCCGAGGCTGTCGAAGACCTTGGCCGACATCGAGGTGTGCTCGGTGCCGCAGAAGAACTTCAGGTTTACCGACTGCGAAACCACCGGCGCCATATTTGCGTAAGCCACGGCGGAGGCCCAAGTTTCAGCCCCGTCAATCAGACCTGTTTTCAGAGCGTCCAGTGTCTCTTCCCAGGCCACCGGAACCGGGTTCAGGTTCAACAACTGCATTGCAATGCGGCCCAACTGCGTGCCGGTCACGCGGTTCTTGGTGCCGAACAGCTCTTCCAGTTTGGTTACTGTGGGCTTGTCCGCAAAGGTCGAGCCCATTTGCAGGCCGCGCAGTTCGCAATGGGTAAACAGGAACTTCAGCCCATGCCGTTTCTCCAGGGGGTCGCGGAGAATGCGCTGGCTCGCGGGGCTGTAGAAGAAATGGTACTGCGCCGCACGGCTTGGGAACATATAGGCGTAGTCCAGCACGTTCAGATAAGGCGCGCCACCAGCCGAGTTCTGGGTTGAAGCAGCGTAGATATCGACGATTCCCTGCTGCGTTTTTTCAACACAGCTAAGTTGTCCGCAGATCTGATTGTCGCCGATGAACTCGATCCGAATCTCACCATCTGTGCGTTCTTCCAGATCACGCGCGAACTCGATAGCCCCGGCGCGTTCGATCAGAAGGTTGCGAGTGTTGAAGCCTGAAGCGCCAAACTTCAGCGTGTGCTTGGGCTCTTTTGAGAACCGCTTTTCATACGTGGATTCAGCCGCTTGCGCCAGGTTGGCCAAGCTCATCGCTCCACCAAACCCGCCGGCTGCCAGCAGAGTCGAACTCATACCGTAACGGCCAGCCACACGGAAGAAATCCCGCCGCGAAATACCACTTAGTTTCTTACCGATCTCCATTGCTTACCTCCCTGATCGCAATTATTGAGACGTTTTGTATCAAAAAAGGCTAGTATATTTCTTACATCTTGCATAGAGTTTTTTCGACGGCGTGAGGAGGAGGCAGTCATGGAAGTGGATTATGCGGTTGTGGGCGCCGGGTCTTCGGGCTGCGTCATTGCCAACCGGCTGAGCGCTAATCCTAACACGACCGTTGCGCTACTTGAGGCAGGTGGCCGCGATACAAACCCATGGATTCACATCCCCGTTGGCTACTTCAAAACCATGCACAACCCATCGGTCGATTGGTGTTATCGCACCGAACCTGATCCTGGTCTGAATGGTCGATCCATCGACTGGCCACGCGGCAAGGTACTGGGCGGGTCATCCTCATTGAACGGTTTGCTCTACGTGCGTGGGCAGAAAGAGGACTATGATCGCTGGCGGCAAATGGGCAATGAGGGCTGGGGCTGGGACGATGTCCTACCCCTTTTCAAGCGCTGCGAAGACCAGGAGCGAGGTGAAGACGAGTTCCATGGCGTTGGTGGGCCCTTGTCCGTATCCAACATGCGTATTCAACGCCCGATCTGTGACGCGTGGGTGGCCGCAGCGCAGGCGGCGGGCTATCCGTTCAACCCCGATTACAACGGCGCGGAACAAGAGGGGGTGGGGTATTTCCAACTAACCACCCGCAATGGCCGCCGGTGCAGCGCTGCCGTTGCCTACCTGAAACCCATCCGGGATCGACAAAACCTAAACATCATTACAAATGCACTCGTTACGCGCGTGGTTCTGGAGGGAAAAAAAGCAACCGGACTGGTGTACCGGGATCGCTCTGGCGCAGAAAAATCCCTGACCGTCCGGCGTGAAATCATTCTGTCCGGCGGAGCGATAAACTCGCCGCAGATCCTGATGCTTTCAGGGGTCGGAGACCCAGACCACCTTAAGGAAAACGGTATCGAACCCCTGCACGCCCTGCCCGGTGTTGGCAAAGGATTGCAGGACCACTTGCAGGCCCGGCTCGTGTTCAAATGCAATGAGCCGACACTGAATGATGAAGTCAGGAGCTTGTTCAATCAGGCGCGCATCGCCCTGAAATACGCACTATTTCGTGCAGGCCCTATGACAATGGCCGCCAGCCTTGCCACCGGGTTCATGAAAACCCGCGAGGATGTAGAAACCCCCGATATCCAGTTTCACGTTCAGCCCTGGTCCGCCGACAGCCCTGGCGAGGGTGTTCATCCGTTCTCAGCCTTTACCATGTCGGTCTGCCAACTGCGCCCTGAAAGCCGGGGCGAGCTACGCTTGAACGGCCCGGATCCATCTAAATATGTCAAAATAATACCGAACTATCTGTCCACCGAAACGGATTGTCGAACCATTGTTGACGGAGTGAACATCGCGCGCAGTATAGCCAAGCATAATCCTTTGGCCTCAAAGATTTCAGAGGAATTTCGGCCAACGGCTCAGCTGAGTTGCGACGACTACGAAGGCACGTTGGACTGGGTAAGATCAAACACCGCATCCATTTATCATCCAACCGGAACTTGCGCGATGGGAAGCACAGAAGCATCGGTCGTAGATGCAAAACTAAAAGTGCACGGTATAGCCGACCTGCGTGTGGCCGACTGCTCGATCATGCCGGAAATCGTCAGTGGCAACACCAATGCGCCAGCCATCATGATCGGAGAAAAGGCTAGTGACTTGATACAGGCGGATGAGTGAACCAAAAATGGAGGGAAAGGTGTTTGATCCCTGGGTTTGGCTGTTTGCTCTTGTCTCTGAAAAATAGAAAACCGACGTTGGGTCTCCAGTCAATTACCCTTGCCGCATAGGCTTTTAGTGGGATTGAACTGGTCAACATGATCCAAAAAGGTAAGTTCACGCCCGAAGACTTGCTGTTTCAACAGTTTGCCAATTTGGCTGGATAGTTAATCCACTCGGCAACTTCGTTCGGTGGCACGAACCTGCCCTGCGCCGGGCTTGTATTGAAAATCAATAGCGCGGACGAAGCTGCCATTTTCAGGCCGTTCAGTTGTGTAGATACGGTCGACGCTATTGACGATGGTTCTGCCCAACTGAAGCTTAGACGAGTAAATTCTCGCTACCCATTGAGCTTGCTTCGCTACGCTTGTGGTTTCTTACCAGACTCTTCTTCTTTGGACATGAAGCTTACGGTAAGAATTGAATCCTCGACCCACAACTTGCAGAGGTAACTTGTGTGATCAAGGGCATTTCGAAGCGGACCATCATCGCCGGCTTGCTAGGTGTGACGGTGGCAATCAGCGCCGGAGTTGTTTGGTTCACTATGTATGGACCGGGGTCGTGGACTGACAACATATCCAATCGCGACCTCATTGATACGACGCCAGATGCTGGCCTGCCTAGAGAAGCGAACGGACAATCCGCCAAACTCCTCTCGGCCTTCCACGGGCTTGACGCACTTCCACGCGTCTCAAATGTGATTTGCAGGGGGTCTGAGGGCAACACCGGAATGCCAGTGATCTTTTCTACTGAGATAGACATCGCGACTATGCAGGCCGGGGATTTTAAAGTCACAACTCGGTCAGGCGCGTCAGGGAAGATGCACTGCGCGTCCGTTCTCCCAGCTACAGACCCAGGTGAGTTGCGCACGGTTCTTTTGATAGGGCAATTGGGACCCGCCGAAAGCGACCCACCGGTTAGGGTTGACGTTGTCGGGCATTTGCAGTCGATCGACGGCACGCTTGATTTTCAGGGAGTGAGTGCGTCGGTGATAACACTAGAAGATGGACCATCGATTGTTTTGGCCGAAGTTGTTGAGGACTGGACACTTGTCGGCACTTTGGGCCCGCGTCGCGTAAGGGGTAGCCTCTGCCCGACGGAAGGCGTCGTTCAGGCGATCCGTGTAACGTGGGAAGGGGGTGTGACGCTGAAGGATGGCAGCGAACCAGGTGAGGCAGAACGCGATCTTTATACTATCACCGTCGAGGCACCCGATGGGACCCGTCGTGAAGTGAAGCCGCTCGCGCTCGCCAACCTAGGTGACGGGGACAACAATCATATGCTTTGCATGGACACGACAGATAGGCCTATCTCAGTGTCCTTTCCAGAAGGCGTCTTGACGGACCCGAACGATGATTTGAACCCAGCGACAAAGATTGACGTAACTCCGTATCGGTAAGCATCCTGGCATGACCACTCCGCAGTCTTAGGGTATATGGATACATCGTCTCGCGCTGGTGCGTTATAAGGTACAACAGGTTTGATCGTTGGAAGCGGAATAGAAGTTCAGCTTTGGCTCAAAGTGGACCTTCGCTGTATCTGCGATGAATGTCTGCTTTGCGGATTCAGCTACCATCCATCAAATGCCTTACCTAAAGCGTCAAGACGGCCCAAGCAGCGACAATTGGCTTTCCCAAACTTAAGTATTTTTCACGCACATACGAAGGTGAACATCGAGACAGGCTATTGTGATAGTCTGACAACACCACCGGGTAAACTTAGGAGGAGAAAATGTCGGATGTTGAAAGTGTAAAGGCGCTCGACGCTTCCATCTTTGAAGGAATAAATGCTAAAGACGCGGGTATGGCGACAGCGGCTTACGCCGAGGATGGAGCCCTAATGCCACCTGGTGCTCCCACAATGTCTGGCCATGCTGCCATTCGAGAGTATTGGCAGGCGGCAATTGACGGGGGCTTGGAGAACGTTTTGGCCAATCCGACAGCAGCTCATGTCAGTGGCGATTTTGCAGTTACGATGGGGACGCTCACAGGTTCAATGGGCGGGCAAGAACTTGCTGGGAAGTACGTTCTTTACTTTCGAAAAGGCAACGACGGCTGGAAGGTTCAGCGCGACATCTGGAACTTCGACGCATGACGCTCAGAGATTGCAGTTTGCCCCGTCTCTGACTGACAACGCAATCGCCAACTCGCTGGAATCGAATCACAATTCCAGACCAGTGAAGACAACTGATGTGAAGCGGGCGTGAGTGGCGATGCTGTTAGACAAATTCGAACCAATCTCAGCCAGGCCGGAAGAACTGCCCTCTTTGCAGCGCCAATTTCGCGCCTCTCTGCGACAGCGGCGGTACGCGTCAGCCTGAAGGTATCTCTGCTGGCGGGCGATCTTTCCCGGCTGAAGTGGTTGTAAACGGAGGAGTGAATGGAGGCGAATTTCTGCGGACTTCACACGCGCCTGATACGCTGAATGGCGCGTTCGCGCTGGCGAAACCGCAGGTGCAAATTCTCAACGCGGTTATTAAACCACCTACCCGTCTGCTGTTTTTCTGAAGCACCAAGATCTAGGAGAGCGGCACGGTACGATGCGAAGCGATCCGTGACAACGTTTTCCGCTTTTTCGTGTGGCTTTATCAATTTCTTGAGGAATTTCAGTGCTGCAGCTTTGTTCCGGCGTTTGGTGACAACGGCTTCCAGCACTTCACCTTCGTGATCGACGGCACGCCAGAGATAGAGGCGTTTGCAATTCACCTTCACGAAAACCTCGTCCACGTGCCACCTCCATTTTGAAAAAGCTCGGAGTTGCTGAACCCGTTTTCTTCGGATCTCTCACGCAAACATCGGACCGAACCTGTTCCGCCTTTCTCGGACAGTTTAGTGGCTCACATCAATGCCTCGCTCATGAAGTAGATCTTCGACATTGCGAAGCGAGAGTGGAAACCTGATGTACAGCATCACCGCCAAGCGGATGATCTCGGGGCTGGTTTAGAAGTACTTGAAGGAGGCAGGTTTAGTCATTCCTAAATGCTATGCAACCGCCCTGCTCCGCTCAAGCAAAGTTCTTGTGACAAGACCTTCTGGTTTACCGAAACCTATAGGGAGCCAATGTAAGTCAGGGGCTTGCGCCCCTCGTCGTGCAACAGCCAACACTTCGATCCTTCGAAAACCGCAACCGTCAGAGGTTTGCCATATCCCGCCCCGGTATCGATGTTCACACGGTTTCCATGGTGTTCAGGGTTGGCGACGTGGGTGTGGCCGTGAACAACCAGCCACGGGTGAGGGTCCGGACAGTCCAGAAACTCGTCTCGGATCCAGATCAGGTCGTCGGGGTCCTGACGATGCAAGGGGATGCCGGGCTGTATGCCTGCATGGACGAACAGCACGTTGTTGCGCAGGTAGTAGGGCAACAGACCTGCCAGAAAATCGATATGGGCCTGCGGCACGGCGGCTTTGGCCTGAGCATGGACCTGATATATTCGATCCCCTTCGCTGACCTTAACGCCATAGGAGTTTAGCGTCTCAACGCCGCCTATCCGAGGATGCAGCCAATGATACCCGACCAGTAGACGCGCGTCGTTTCGCGGGTAGTCCTCAAGGAACATTGCGCACATCTGATCGTGGTTGCCGCGCAGGAATGTCCAGTTTCTGCCTTCGGACTGTCCTTTCACCAAAAGGTCCAGAACCTCCCGGCTGTGGGCGCCGCGATCCGTATAGTCACCGATAAAGACGACTTGCGCATCATGCCCGCCGTCCTTTTCGATGCGGGCCAGCGCGTCTTCTAGCATGTGCAACTGACCGTGGATGTCACCAATGGCATAGATAGGTTCTGGCATTTTTTTGGCGCTCTTACTCAGACCATTGGATACGGAGCTCTTCCCGAAAGGCAAAACGCACCAGGTGGGCTTCGATCACGCCTTTCCACTGCTCCAAGTCCCCGCGCGGCCCGGTCGCAGCGTTAATCGTCAGCCTGTCGTCATTCGCTTCAAGGGTCACGCTGTCGCCATCCGCAAAGGCCACGCTTCCCTTCTTTTCGTCAAAAAACACCTCGGCCTTGTGCGACCAGTGTTTACACAGTTGCTGCAGATATTTGCTGGCCGCAGCGGTTTCCGCAACGCCTGAGGCGGTCTGATCCGGCAGCAGGCCCAGCCCGATTTCGGCGGCGTTACGCATTGCAGTTGCAAATAGAGTCACGTCAATATTGGTGGCCATGAATGTGGCCCCTAGATCCAGGCATTTGCGTTGCATTGCCGGATCAAGGGTCAGGATACCCGCCGCCTTACCCGCCGCCACGATGCGGGCCAGCGCGTCCAAAACGGCCGCAACCACATCGGGGTGACCGGCATTTCCGATATGCCCCATATCGGCGGCCAGATCGGATGGGCCGATGAACACCCCATCCACATCGGTTGTCAGAATATCGTCCAGCGCCACCAGACCCTTTTTGTTTTCCACCTGCACCAGCAGGCAAATCTGTTCGTCCGCCGTTTTCAGGTAGTCCGGGATGGCTGAAAACCGCGAGGCCCGCGCCAGTGCCGATCCCACGCCCCGCACGCCATACGGTGGGTATTGCACTGCCCGAACCAGCTCACGCGCGTGATCCCCGCTTTCGACCATCGGCACCAGAAGGTTCTGCACGCCTGCGTCCAGATACTGCTTGATCATCCAGGTTTCGCCTATCGGCAGGCGCGCGACCGGAGTGCTACCTGATCCTTCGATCACCTGCACCTGTTCGAGGATCGAGCGCAGATCATTCGGCGCGTGTTCACTGTCAACCAGCAGCCAGTCGAATTGCGCGGTCGCCGCGATCTCGGCCGTGTAGGCGTTGGCCATCCCGATCCAGCAGCCGATCTGCGGCTGCCCCGCCTTGAGAGCGGCTTTGAACGTATTCTTTGGCGCAGGCATATGCGGCTTTCCTTTCAG
This sequence comes from Ruegeria sp. BG9, assembly GCF_056538305.1. Lineage (NCBI taxonomy): Bacteria > Pseudomonadati > Pseudomonadota > Alphaproteobacteria > Rhodobacterales > Roseobacteraceae > Ruegeria > Ruegeria sp. BG9. The sequence goes on along the minus strand of NZ_JBQFSY010000003.1, from coordinate 21,293 downwards.
GCGAAATTGATATCGACCGAGCCAAATGGCCCGAAATCGGCATGGATTTCAGTCCCAGTCGGGCACTCGACCGGGCGGATAAAGCTGCCGGACAGGATGATTTGACCGGGTTCGATGTATTGTCCGTATTGCGCCATGCGGCGGGCCAGCCAGACAACGCTTTCGACCGGATCGTTCAGAACGCCCGCGCCTAGGCCGGTTTCTTCGATTTCACCATTGCGGAAGGTCAGCGCACCGACCCAGCGGAGATCAAAAGCATCCACGGCGTGCCGTTCCGCGCCCAGCACGATACCTGCATTGGCGGCATTGTCGCTGATCGTGTCGAATACTGTGCGAGCTTTGCCGGACTCGGGATCCACGCGTTGAATACGCGTGTCGAGAATTTCAATGGAAGGCGCTACATAATCCGTGGCAGCGATGATGTCCTCGCGGGTGACGTTCTCGCCTCCAACGGCAGACTTCATCACAAAGGCGATCTCGGCTTCGATGCGCGGCTGGATGAAACGACCCTCCTGAACCGTTCCACCGTGTTCAAAGGCCATGTCGTCAAACAGGATGCCACTGTCAGGGATGTCGATGTTCAGCGCATATTGCATCGCCTTCGAGGTCAAACCGATCTTCCAGCCAATCACCTTGCGCCCCTCGGCCAGTTTCTGGCGATAGATGGCGTTCTGCACCTCATAGGCGTCGTCCATGCCCATCTCGGGGTGGCGCAGGGTTAGCAGGCCAATCTGCTCTCCAGTCCGTTCAGCCCTCAGCAGATCAGCAGCTGCGTGGGCATGATCTTCGGGCGTCATTGCTGTTCGTCCTCAACTGTGTTGCGCAGCATGCCGATGCCCTCGACAGACACCTCAACAACATCACCCGGAGCCAGGTATTTCGGAGGATCAAACCGCGCCCCTGCACCGGTTGGCGTGCCGGTGACGATGATGTCGCCCGGCTGCAGGGTCATGAAGGTCGAGATGTATTCGATCTCGCGCCGGATCGGGAACATCATGCGGTTCAGGGTATCATCTTGGCGCAGCTCGCCGTTCACATGGGTCTGAATACGGGCATCATCCAGTTGCGCGGCGTTGGTGAACGGCACCAGCCACGGGCCGATGGCACCCGTGTTATCCCAGTTCTTGCCTTGAGTGACATTGAACTTGGCGTGGCGCACCCAATCGCGGATCGTACCTTCGTTGCACAGCGTCAGGGCTGCGATGTGGTCGTAGGCGTCCTCCTGCGAAATCCGACGCCCAGTCTTGCCGATGATAATCGCCACTTCGCCTTCGTAGTCCAGCGTGTGGTTTTCCGGCGGACGGATCAGAGGGCGGTTGTGGCCGGTGAAGCCGCTTGCGAAACGTGGGAACAGCGACATGTATTTTGGCTGTGCGCTGCCGTCTTTGTATTCGGCGTTGCGGTCCGGGAAGTTAACGCCGACGCACAGGATGCGGCGGACATCGGGCATCACCATCTCGTAGGTGAAATCCGTGTGGGTCACGTCCCTACTATTGGCGGCTGCTGCCAGTTGATCAAACGCTCCAGCAGCGATTACCTCATAAAGGCTCGCATGATCTGGGAAAGCATCATTCAACGCAATTGCGCCGACATCCGCGATCGCACCAAAGTAAGTCTGCCCATCGGCAGAGAAGGTTGCGAATTTCATTTAAGTGTCTCCCAAACCTCACGAATAACGTCTGCTGCCATCAGTACATCGTCGCGTGTTGTATCGAATTGTCCGACCTGAAAACGAATGATCTTGCGACCATCAAACATGCCTTGGGTCAGATAAATTCGGCCGTCATCATTCAGCGCATCAACCAGACGCTGCTGCATCGCATCGTCACCCGGGCAGCGGAAGGAAAACAGGCTGAGTATCGGCCCGGTCGTGATCTCGAACCCCTCCATCGCGCCAATCTTCTCGGCCACTTGATTGGCCCAAACCACGTGATTTCGGATTCGTGTACGCAGACCGTCCAACCCGTAAGAGCGCAACAAGAACCAAATCTTCAGCGCACGGAACCGACGTCCCAACGGGATAGTCCATTCCGAATAATTCGTCACCTCTGCACCGGTTGTCTTGAGGTATTCGGGTTCGATCTTAAGCGTGTTGAGCTGCGGTGTGGCGTCACGCAGAAACTGGATGGCGCAATCGAACTGAGCGCCCAGCCATTTATGTGGGTTGAAAACAATGCTGTCATAGCGATCAGCCCCGTCCCAAAGGGCCTCGCGGAACTCCGGGCAAATCATGGCCGATCCGGCCCAAGCCGCGTCGAGATGGGTATAAAGGTCGTATTTCTGCCCGATGTCAGCCACAACTTCCAGATCATCACAGGCCCCAACGCCCGTGCCGCCGGTGATCGCAATGATCCCGGCTGGCACATAACCGGCTTCGATGTCATCGCGGATAGCGGCCTCAAGCGCGACGGCGTCAATCGCGTAGGTCGGTCCCTGTGTCGGCAGCTTGACCAAGTTATCCTGGCCGATTCCAGCAACCCAACAAGCACGGTCAATCGAGGAATGCACCTGGTCTGAGCAGTAGATCCGCAGCGCCCCTTTGGTGTTCAGCCCCTGGCGATTGCCTGTGTACCCAGTGGCGCGTTCGCGCATCGTCAGAACCGCAGACAAAGTCGCCGAAGACGCGCTGTCCTGAATGACGCCGGTCATACCATCCGGCAGACCTAGCGCTTGTCGCAGCCAGTCCACCATAACGCCTTCGACCTCAGTCGCCGCGGGTGCGGTTTGCCATAGCATGCATTGCGCGGCGATGGTGGTCACCAGCATCTCCGCCAACATTGAAGGCGGGGCAGCATTCGCCGGGAAATACGCAAAGAACCGAGGGTGCTGCCAATGGGTGATCCCGGGCATCACGATACGTTCGAAATCGGCCATGATGGCCTCCATCGGCTCACCAGATTCCGGAGGTGAGACCTCAAGCTGTGCGGCAATTTCCCCCGACGCGGTCTGCGCCCGAACAGGCCGGTCCGCCAACGTCTTGTGGTAGTCAGAAGCCCAATTGGAGATCTGCTGCCCCCAATGAGAAAATTCGTCCCAATTCATACATTAAGCCTCCTCAGAAGGGGAAATTCCGCCCATGCAGATGTACTTCAACTCCATGAAATCATCGAGGCCATATCGAGATCCCTCGCGTCCAAGACCCGACATTTTGACGCCGCCGAACGGAGCTTCTGCCGTTGAGATCAGACCGGTGTTCACACCGACCATCCCGTATTCCAACGCCTCGGATACGCGCCAGACACGCGCCATGTCACGGGAATAGAAATATGAAGCCAAGCCGAATTCGGTATCATTGGAAGCGGCGACAACCTCGCTTTCGGTTTCGAATTTGAACAAGGGAGCGACAGGGCCAAAGGTTTCTTCGGTCGCCACCGCCATATCCGAGGTCACATCGGTCAGGATGGTGGGTTCAAAGAAGGTGCCACCGAGTGTGTGGGGTTTACCCCCTAGAGCGATCTTAGCCCCCTTCGAAGTCGCGTCACCGATATGTTCGACGACCTTGTCCACGGCAGCCTGATCGATCAGCGGGCCAAAGATGATACCTTCATCAAAGCCATTGCCGGTTGGCAGGGTCGCTAATTTTTCAGCTAGCATTTCAGCAAAGTCGTCGTAGACCCTGGCTTGCACATAGATGCGGTTTGCACATACGCAGGTCTGTCCATTGTTGCGGAATTTCGCGATCACAGCGCCTTCGACGGCGGCATCCAGATCGGCATCGTCGAACACAATGAACGGCGCATTGCCACCCAACTCCAACCCTAGCTTCTTGATCGTTGGCGCGCATTGCGCATAAAGCATCGCTCCGATCTCAGTCGAACCGGTGAAGGTCAGCTTTTGCACGATCGGGCTTGAGGTCATCTCGCCACCTATCTCCCGCGCCGAACCGGTAATGACCGAGAACAAACCAGCGGGCAGTCCCGCTCGTTCGGCGAGAACGGCAAGTGCGATGGCCGAGAACGGCGTCTGGCTAGCAGGTTTCAACACCATCGAACAACCCGCCGCAAAGGCCGGTCCAGCCTTCCGGGTGATCATGGCGTTGGGAAAGTTCCACGGCGTTATCGCGGCCACAACGCCGATGGGTTGCTTGACAGTAATGATCCGCTTGTCCGGCGCATGGCCGGGTGTGACATCGCCGTAGGCCCGGCGGGCCTCTTCCGCGAACCACTCGATGAAGCTGGCGCCATAGGCGATCTCGCCCTTGGCCTCGGCCAAAGGCTTACCCTGTTCAGCGGTCAGAATGGCACCCAGATCATCCTGGTTTTCCATCATCAGATCATACCAGCGACGTAAGATTTGGCTGCGCTCTTTCGCGGTACGTTTGGCCCAGTCTTTCTGCGCGCGCTGCGCATCGGCAATCGCCTCGACCGTCTCGGCAGCACCCAGATTGGGCACACGCCCGATCACCTCACCCGTCGCCGGATTTATCACGTCAATCGCGCGCTCACCGTCTGAAGCATCAACCCATCTGGACCCCACCCGCGCCCTTTCGGCAAGCAGGCTTGGATCGTTAAGACGCAGTTCAGTCATTCGAATTTCCCTGTGTTTCCGGTTTTAGACCGAGAAGCTGACATTTGCCTGCCCGGTCCCGGAGCTACCGAAATACGGGGTGTAGATGTCGATCTTGCCCTTGTAGCTGCCCCAACCGAGGGCGCCGAACAGCAAGGCGGTATCGTTCATGGCGCACTCGCCCGCGCATTTCTTCGCGTAGTCGGGCAGAAGTTCGAGGAACTCTTCGAAGCGGCCTTGTTCCCAAAGATCCAGCACGCGCATATCCATCTGGCGATTGAATTCGCCGTTTACCGAATTCAGTCCATCGACCGATCGTTCATTGGGGGTGAAATCGTGGCTCAACGACCCAGAAGCCAGGATCGAGACGTTCCGGTCCGAGCGTCGGATGCCTTCGGCGATGGCTTCACCCCAGACCCGATTTTCAGCGATGGACGAGAATTGGTTGACTGCCACGGGCAAAACCCGCGCATTCACGCCTTCGTTGATGAAGTGCATCGGAAGCAGGGTGCCGTACTCCATACCCATATCGGGGTGCGAATGCCCAAGGGCCCGTTCGCCACGTTCGCGCAGAACATCAAGGATGGTTTCCCCAAGCTCGTGATCGCCGCGATAGTCGAACTCCATATCCGCCAGCATGTGCGGCAGTTCATGACTAATGAACCGGCCCTTGTGGTGCTCTTTCGTGTTCAGGTGGAACCCCTGATTGGTGATCCAGTGGGTGTCAAAAATGACAAACGTATCGACCTTGCGGTCGATCGCATCCTGACGAAGGCGCGCATAGCCATCGATGGCAGGTTGGCGGATGCCTTTGTATTTCGGCATCGTGTGGGACATCCAGATGCTTGGCACATGCGTTATCTTCGCGGCCTGTACAATCTTTCCCATGGCAGTTCCTCCTCGCATTTGTAATGCCTGGCAACCAAAGTTGAAGCTACCTGACATCCTTCGGTCCTGCAGTATGCGTAAAGTGCCGGACCAGTTTGTGCGCGTTTACTTCTATCCTAGCTTTGTCCCCGCCCAATGGGGACAGTGCCGCTAATTTACTTCCCCAATTGCATGATCTTGTGTTGACCGGTTGCAAAGCCAATGTGCTTTTGCTCCATATAAAACTCGAACGACCAGTCGCCACCGTCGCGCCCGATACCGGACGCTTTGACGCCACCAAAGGGCGTCGGCAGGTGGCGCACATTTTCCGAGTTCACCCAGATCATTCCAGCCTCAAGCTTGTCGGTAAAGCGCAGCGCCCGCGTCAGGTCGTTGGTCCAGACATACCCGGTCAGACCATAAGGCGTGTCATTGGCCATCTGCAGCGCTTCTTCCTCAGTTGAGAACGTGATTGAGGTCAGGACAGGGCCAAAAATTTCTTCACGCGCAATGCGCATCTGGTTGGTGGCATTAGTGAATAGGGTCGGACGAATGAAGTACCCCTCGTCACCCAGCTTCACACCTCCGGCTGCGACGGTCGCGCCGTCCTCTTTGGCGATGTCGAAATAACTGGTCACCTTGTTGTAGTGCTCTTCCGTCACCAGCGGACCGATTTCGGTTGCCGGATCCAGAGGGTGGCCAACCTTGATGTTGTTCACACGTTCGATCAGCTTGGCCTCGAACTCTTCCTTGATGCTGTCCTGCACCAGCAAGCGCGAGGACGAGGTACAGCGCTCGCCGTTGATTGAATAGATCATGAAGATCACGGCATCCAAAGCGCGGTCCAGATCGGCATCGTCGAACACGATGACCGGGTTCTTGCCGCCGAGCTCCAGATGCATCCGCTTCAGCGTGTCCGCGCCCTGTTTGGTGATGATGCTACCTGTGCGGCTTTCGCCAACAAAGGCGATGGCCTTGATCATAGGGTGCTCGGTCAACGCCTTACCCGCATCGGGGCCAAAGCCGTTCACAGTGTTCAGTACACCTTTGGGCAATCCGGCCTCTTCGGCGATTTCGACTAGCAAGCGGGCTGACAGGGGCGAATCCTCGGCGGGTTTGTGAACCACGGTACAGCCTGCAGCCAGAGCGGGCGCGATCTTCCAGGTCGACAGCATGAACGGCGTGTTCCACGGGGTGATCACGCCAACCGGACCAATCGGCACGCGGGTGGTGACATTCATCAGGGTCGGCGATTTCAGATGCTGACCGTCGCGCGCCTGCACAACCTGATCTGCAAAATAGCGAAAATTCTCGGCTCCGCGCAGAGCCGCCTTGGACATAAAACGCAGGGTCTGACCCGTGTCCCAGCATTCGCACAGCGCGATTTCCTCGGCACGTGTTTCGATGGCATCCGCCACGTTCAGCAGAATACGGCGGCGTTCGCTGGCAGGCATGTCGCGCCACTCTGCAAAGGCGGCATGGGCTGCTTTGGCCGCGGCGTCGATGTCATCTGCTGTACCGTGTGCTACATCGCAGATCACAGACTTGTCGACTGGCGAGGTAGACTGAAATACGCCAGCGGAACCAGCAACATCCTCGCCCGCGATACGGTTCTTGATGCCTGCCTCTTTGAACCGCGCCAGAAATCCCGCCAGTTTTTCGATGTTGGTGTCCAGTGCGCTCATGGGTCAGGTCTCCTGCGTAGTGGCGCCAAGGTGATCGCGGATCGTACCAGTCTTGGGCGAAAGCTTCGGGTCGATGTCGCGCATCTCAAGCGAGAGCGCGATCGAATGATGTTTGAAGGCTGGTGCCAAATACGCTTTGACCGCCTCAAAAATACGCTGCGTGGCATCCTGCTTTACGTCATCGGACCGACCGGCGCGCAGGCGGATCGAGATATCGATAAAGCCATGCGCCGGATCACCGTCTGCAATTGCAAAGTGATTGACCCGCACAGCGCGGACACGAATTCCCGACATCGGAAAGGTGTCAATCTCAGCAGCCGTTGCTCGGATGCACTCACACAAGCCATCCATGTCGACCTTGTCCTCTAGGTTCCCGGAATACTCGACGTGAAAATGTGGCATGTGCCCTCCCCTATTGGTTAACATGTTTACTTTTTTGCAATCTCGCTGTCAAGAACTTGCCTTGTTAATCTTTGCAATTTCGAAATTGGCGATTTAGAAGGCCGCATGACCACACAAAGCCATACAAAAAGCACCGCCCGATCCCTTCCGATTGCGCTGTTGCGCGCACGGGAAACCGTCATGGCACCGATCCGGGATATGCTTCATGACATTCAGCTCACCGAACAGAAGTGGCGCATCCTGAGGGTTTTGGACGAGCTGGGCGAGGTTGAGCAAAGCGCAATTGCCCACGAGGCCTGCCTGCTGCTGCCCAGCCTCACCCGCATTCTGCGCACAATGGAGACCGATGGCCAGATCACCCGTCGCCAAGACAAACAAGACAAGCGCCGCACCATGGTTCGGATCACCGATGCCGGCCGCGCGGTATTGGAAGACAACCTTGCCACATCGCTGGCGATCTCAAACAATATCGAAGCGCAGATGGGCCGCGAGAAGCTGAACCAACTGCTGGACCTGCTTGAAGAGTTGCAGGCGGTTAAAGTCTGACCCCGCCCGGGACGGGCGAGGTCAGGTGAGCGGTGATTAAAGAGTCGCCAGACCGGTATCCAGCGCCGATAGGATCTTGGCCACGTCCTCTGATGTTATGATCAGCGGCGGAGACAGGATGATATTGTTGCCGGACACACGCACCATCACACCGTCTTCATAGGCCGCTTTCTGAACCTGCAGCGGCAGGTGTTTCGCGATGGGTGCCTTGGTCGAGCGATCCGAGACCAGTTCCAGCGCACACATCAGCCCCTCGCCGCCGCGCACATCTCCGATCACGTCGTATTTCTCGGCCAGTTTTTGCAAACCGGCAAACAGCTCATCCCCGCGCGCGGCAGCGTTTTCCCAGACGCGCAAGCGCTTGATCTCGGACAGCGCGGCGAGCGCTGCTGCTGCCCCAACCGGGTGACCGGAATAGGTATAGCCCTGATCCACCGACGCCTTGCCGGTCGTGTCACCTTCAAAAACCTCGGCAACAGCACCCGAAATCATCGCCGCCCCGAACGGGAAGTAACCATTGGTAATGGCTTTGGCCGTCGTCATGATGTCGGGCTGCACCCCCCAGTGCCGTGCGCCGCTTTCGCTGCCGGTACGCCCAAAAGCGGTGATGATCTCGTCCGAGATCAGCAGAATATCGTGTTTTGAGCAAACCTCACGCACCATCGGCATGAAACTCTTATGCGGCGGGATTACGCCCCCTGCCCCAAGGACCGGTTCCATGATGAAAGCCGCAACCGTGTTCGCGCCCTGGAATGCAATCTCGGCCTCAAGCGCTTTGACGCAAAGCTGCGCCAAACGCTCAGGGTCGGTCTCGTCGAACGGGTTGCGATAGGTCCATGGCGCGGGCACATGGAAACAGCCCGGCATCATCGGCTCATAAGCCGCGCGGAACTTCTGATTGCCATTGACCGAAGCGGCGGCGAAATGGGTGCCGTGATAGCCCTGTTTCAAGCTGATGAATTTTGTGCGCCCGGCTTCGCCTCGCACCTTGTGGTACTGCCGCGCCATTTTCAGCGCGATCTCAACCGAATCTGAGCCGCCCGAGGTAAAGAAAGCGCGGGTCAGGCCGTCGGGTTCAAAAAACTGCGCCAATTCATAAGACAGCTCGATTGCCTTGTCGTTGCTTGTGCCACGGAAGGTCGAATAGTAGGGCAGCGCATTCAGCTGATCGGCGATGGCCTGCTTTACCGGCTCGCAGGAATAGCCCAGATTGACGTTCCAAAGCCCGCCGACAGCATCGAGCGCCTTGTGACCATCGACATCGACAATACTGACGCCCTCACCACCGTTCAGAATCGTGGGCGGATTCTTCTGACTATCGGCGGGATGCGCCATCGGGTGCCAGAAGTAACGCGCGTTGTTTTCTTTGAGAAAGTTCGAGTCTTTCATTTCTCAGGTCTCCGGGTTTTGCGTCCACCCGCTTACGGATGGAATTCGGTTGGAAAAGTGTCGGGAAGCTGACCGCCGAAACTTGCGGTCAGGTCAGTTGAGAGGGCGTGCAGGGCGGTCAGGATTTCCGGCAGCCGGTCGTCTCCGGCGCGGCCTTCGGGAACGGCAATCGCAATGGTTCCCAGCGCCACTTGATCAATGCCGAAGATGGGCGCCGCATAGCCATAGACGCCATCTTCATAGCTTCCACTGCTATTCGCCCAACCGGCCTGGCTGATTGCCGCGACCCGTTCTTTGATCTTGGCCGGGTCGGTCAGCGTGGCGACCGTGTATCGTACTTGTTCTTTCTGACCGATACGGTCCAGCAAGAAGGATGGCCCAAAGCTGAGCATACAAAGACCGGATGCTGTCGCATTGATCGGAAGAATCTCGCTGGGGTCGAGGCTGACGCGCACGCTGTGACGGTTCGTTTCGACCACCAGCGCTGTTTGAAGCCACTCTTTTTCAAGCAGCGAAAGATGCAGGCTTTCACCAACGTCCTGCATCGCGATGTGCATTCTCTGACGGGCACTCTCGATGCCGGGACGGGCGATCTGGCGCAACGCGGCCAGGCGCAAAGCAGCAGGTCCGACCGCATAGGATTTGGTCATGGGGTTCTGCTCGATCAACCCGTATTCCTCAAGCGCCCGCAGGTGGCGCAGCGCCGTAGCTTTGTTCAATCCAGACAGGCGCGCAAACTGACTCAACCCAATTTCTGGCCGAGCGTTTGAAAAGTAGTTGAGCATTTTCAGGGCGTTCAGGGCAGTACCCATGCGATTCACATCCTCCTGTTAAGGTAATACTTGACAGAACAAGCTTAACAAAGCAACATTATTATTGTTAACGCGGATCAAATAATGAACCACTGACGGGAGGTGTCAATGAAGAAAGTTCTAACAGCCGCCGCTTTTGTAGCTTCTGCGACGGCCGCACTAGCCGAGTATCCAGAGAAACCGGTTTCCTTTGTCGTTCCGTGGCCTCCGGGTGACTTGGAAGACGTTCTCACACGGATGATCGCCGACGAGTTTCAGGCCATGTATGGTGTTCCTGCCGCTGTCGTGAACAAGCCCGGTGGTGGCGGTGGTCCGTTCCCCGGAGCGGTGGAAGTTGCGACCGCTCCGGCAGATGGCTACACCATTGGCTCGTTCGTCATAGGCGTGCCGGTCATTGGCCCGGACATTGGCATTCCCGAGCTCAACCCCAACCCGTTCGAACCGATTGGCATTTTTCTGACCTATCCCTTCGTCATTGCCTCCAGCAAGGATGCCCCCTTCTCGACATGGGAAGAACTGGTGGAACATGGCAAAGAAAACGATGTCGCGCTCGGTCACTTCGGCTCGGTTCTGCCGCCCACACAAGTCACCTTCGCCGCCGCAGTCAGCAGTGGCTTTGACTTCGCCAGTGAAGCCGCCTTCGACGCGCTGGACTGCAACACACTGGCTTCGGGCGACGTAGACGTTATCAACACGACGCTTCAACTTGTTCTTCCCTGTCTGGACCAAGTGAATGTTCTGGCCAGCATCGGTGGCGAACGGATCTCATTGGTCCCGGAAACGCCCACGGTTACCGAGTTGCACCCAGAACTGCCATTGGCGCTGTGGAATGGTCTGTTCGTCCACAAGGACACTCCGGCTGAAGCACGCGAAAAGATCACTGCGGCTGCACAGAAAGCGCTGGAATCTGACAAGGCCAAGCAACTTGCCGAAGAAACCGGAGCCCTGATCTACTGGCAGGATCCGGATGCCTCGAATGCACAGATCGAACAGGACAAAGCCTCGTTCTCTAAAATCGAAGAGATTCTAGGCGAATAACGCGAAACTGGCCCGGCGTATTGCAATACTGTCGGGCCTTTTTCTATCCAGCAGGAGGCCATAATGATCGCAAAGACATTGCAAGACATGTTCAAACGATACCGCCGACCCGGCGATGTTGTTTTTGCTTTGGCCTTCCTGGTGTTTTCGGTTTTTCTGCTGAGCCAACTGGGCACGCAGACCGAGGTTGTCAAACGCACCAAGTGGTTTGCGCAACCGAGCTTCTGGCCAATGGTCTCGCTCTGGGCAATGGCCGCCTTTGCTTTTCTGCACTGGCTTAGCTCCGCGATGTCAGACCGCATTCCGGGTCGCTGGCCCGAAGTCGCGTTCTGGCTGCGGTCCCTTGAATACGTCGCCTATTTTCTGATCTATGTCGCCGTTGTCCCGCTTCTTGGATACCTGCCTTCGACCGTTCTGTTCGCGGTATTCCTTGCAGTCCGAACCGGGTTCCGAAGCGCTGGGGCAATTGGCCTTGCGGCGGCTTTCGGTGTGGCGGTTACCATTATTTTCCGAGCCTTCCTGCAAGTGAAAATCCCGGCCGGTGCCGCCTATGAATACCTGCCCGATTCCGTGCGCGCCTTTGCGCTGACTTATCTCTGAGGTTCGCAAATGGAAACGCTTCTGTCCGGTCTTTCGATCCTGACTCAATGGCAGGTGATCGTCGCCCTTCTGATTGGCTCGATCGGTGGGGTCATCATTGGCGCGCTGCCCGGTGTTGGCGCTGCGGTTGCCATCGCCATCCTTTTGCCTGCCACCTTCGCGTTTGAACCCATTGTCGGCCTGACGCTGTTATTGGGGATCTATGGCTCATCCATGTACGGAGGCGCCATCCCCGCCATTTTGATCAACACGCCTGGTACGGCGGTGAACGCGTTGACTACCTATGACGGCTATCCCATGACCAAACGCGGTCAGGGGCATCGTGCTCTGTCACTGGCCTATTCCGCATCGTTCTTCGGCGGTGTCTTTGCCATCATCTGCCTGATGATCCTGTCACCGGTTCTGGCGTTGATCGCACCGCATTTCGGCAGCCGAGAGATATTCCTGGCCGCTCTTCTGGGGATCATTCTGGTGATCCTCGCCCACCGCGGCCAGATTTTTGCCGCCGGTATGTTGGCCGCTTTCGGGATTTTCCTGAACACTGTCGGGCTTGAGCCCGTGAAATACACCCGCCGCTTTACCTTTGAACAAAGCTGGCTGGCTTCGGGAGTCGATCTGATTGTGGTCGTTCTGGGCCTGTTTGCCATCAGTCAGGCCCTGCTCTTGCTGCTTGAAAAGAACCACGCCCCGGGCGAAACGCATGTCAGTGGCAACATCTTCGCCGGCCTCAAGGAACTGCTGGGCATCAAGCGCGTCGCAACAGTGTCCTCTAGCATCGGCGTTTTAATGGGCATGGTGCCGGGCACGGGTGAGTTCACATCGCAATTCCTGTCTTACACATATGCGCAGAAAACATCGAAAGACCCCGACAAATTTGGCGATGGCTCGCCCGAGGGGCTAGTAGCGTCTGAGGCTGCCAACAATGCGGTGCCCGGCGCGGCCATGATCCCACTGCTGGCACTGGGTATTCCAGGCGAAGCGCTGACCGCGATGATGCTGTCAGTGTTCTATGTGCACAATGTCATCCCCGGCCCGCAGCTGTTTGAAAACCAGATGGACTTTGTGATGGCGCTGTATATGGCGCTGATCCTGCTGAACGTCATCGTTCTGATTTTCCTGCTCTTCTCGACCAACCTGCTGCTGAAGATCATCCAGATCCCAACCCGTTTTCTGGGCATTATGATTCTGATCCTAGCCTTCGTCGGCGTCTACAGTTTACGCAACTCGATCACCGACTGCGCCATTGCCGCCGGGTTTGGTGTGTTCGGCCTGATCCTCAAACGGCTGGACCTCCCGATTGTGCCGATCATTCTGGGCATGGTTCTGGGCGGGATCATGGAGGTCAAGCTGCGCAGTGCAATGGCGCGGGTCAAATCTCCGCTCGATTTCGTCGACCGCCCGATTGCGGCGATCCTTACGGCGCTGATCGTGCTGATCCTACTGCTTCATTTCCGCACGCTGTACTACGAGTTCCGCAACAAGCTTAAACCCGAGCCGACCGCGCAACCGGTCGACTCCGATCATCCCAATCAGCAAGGGTAACTCTGCCATGAACCAGTCTGACATTGACGCCCTTCGCTCTCAGACTCTTTCCCCCCGATCTCACTTCATCGGCGGGCGTTGGGTCGCCGCTTCGGAAGGTGGACATCGGGAGGTGCTATCGCCTGTCGATGGCGCGGTGCTGACCCAGATTGCCGAAGGTACCCCGGCAGATATGGAGGCCGCGATTAGCGTTGCGCGGGCTGCGTTCGAGGATGGCCGCTGGTCGCGCCGCTCCCCTGCCGAGCGCAAGAAGGTCCTGCTGAAGCTGGCCGACCTGATCGAAAAACACGCGCTTGAACTGGCGGTTCTGGGTGTGCGCGACAACGGCACCGAGATCACAATGGCCATGAAGGCCGAGCCTATGTCAGCAGCCGGTACATTCCGCTATTACGCCGAGGCGATTGACAAGGTCTACGGTCAGATCGCCCCCACGGCAGAAAACACCCTGGGCTTGATCCATCACGCCCCGGTTGGCGTCGTCGGAGCGATTGTGCCCTGGAACATGCCGCTGATGATCGGCAGCTGGAAACTGGCCCCTGCGCTGGCCACCGGCAACTCGGTCGTGTTGAAACCCGCTGAAAGCGCTTCCTTGTCGCTGCTGAAACTGGCCGAACTGGCAGCCGAGGCCGGAATACCCGACGGCGTGCTGAACGTCGTCACCGGGTCAGGCCGGGTCGTGGGCGAAACGCTGGCGCTGTCGATGGATGTGGACATCATGGTGTTCACAGGCTCTGGGGCCACAGGCCGACGACTGTTGGAGTATTCGGCGCGTTCGAACATGAAACGCTGCTATCTGGAACTGGGCGGCAAATCCCCCAACATTGTCTTCAACGACGCCCCGGACCTGAGCGAGGCCGCCAAAGTGTCCGCAGGTGGTATCTTCCGCAACGCTGGCCAGATCTGCATCGCCGGATCGCGCTTGTTGGTACAAGAGGACATCCACGACGACTTTGTTGCTGAACTCGTCAAACATGCCGAAGCGATGCGGGTCGGCAATCCGCTTGATCTGGGCACACAAATCGGCGCAATTCATTCACTGCCAGAGCTGGAATCCAATCTGGACTTTGTCACCAAGGCCGAGACCGAAGGCGCCGAGCGTCGCACTGGTGGCGGGCGCATCCTTGAGGAAACCGGTGGTTACTATATGGCCCCGACTGTAATGACCGGGGTCAAATCCACTGACAATCTGTTCCAGAACGAGGTGTTCGGTCCGGTCCTGGCGGTCACATCCTTCAAGGACGAGGACGAAGCGATCAGGCTGGCCAATGACTCGGTCTATGGTCTCTCCTCGGGTGTGTGGACATCGAACCTGAGCCGCGCGCACCGCATGATCGCTGGCATCCGTGCTGGCGTCGTGCATGTGAACACCTATGGCGGCTCTGACCTGACCGTGCCACTGGGTGGTGTGCGCCAGTCGGGCAACGGGCACGACAAATCCCTGCATGCGTTCGAGAAATATCTCGACTTGAAAACCGCCTGGATAAAACTCTGACCAAAGGTCTGCTGAATGACACTTCCCGCGAAATCCGCCGAGCTTGTAGAACGCCGGACCAAGCTGCTGGGCCCGAATGTCTCGACCTTTTATGACGAGCCGCTTCACATCGTGAAGGGCGAAGGGGTCTGGCTTTGGGATGCGGATGGGCGCAAATACCTGGATTGCTATAACAACGTCCCCCATGTCGGCCATTGCAACCCCCGCGTGGTCGAGGCGATCTGCCGTCAGGCGTCAACGCTCAATACCCATACTCGTTATTTGCACGACGGCATTCTCGACTATGTCGAGAAGCTGACGGGCACGATGGATGCCTCGCTGGACACCGCCATTCTGACCTGCACCGGGTCCGAGGCCAATGACATCGCCCTTCGAATGGCCGAAGGCATGACCGGCAAACGCGGTATCATTGCTACGGATGCAACCTATCACGGCAACACGTCTCTGGTCAGTCAGTTGAGCAAATCGAACGTGCCGACCGTTGGCTTTGGTCTGGATCAGTATTTCCGGTTTGTGGAAGCACCCGACAGCTATCGAAACCCAGACCCAGACGGCAGCAAGTTTGCCGATGCTGTGGCCCAACAGATTGCTGAGCATGAAAAGACCGGCATCGGCTTTAGCGCTTTGGTCCTCTGCCCCTATTTCCTGAATGAAGGCTTCCCCGACCATCCCGACGGCTGGCTGAAACCCGTGGCCGAAGTGGTGCGCAAGGCTGGTGCCCTACTGATCTGCGACGAGGTGCAATCGGGTTTTGGCCGAACCGGCACCCATATGTGGGCGCATCAAAAGATGGGCTTGGTACCGGATATCATGACCATGGGCAAACCAATGGCCAACGGTCATCCGGTGGGCGGCGTCGTAACGCGCAACGAAATCCTTGCCACATTCCGCAAGGGCTATCGGTACTTCAACACGTTCGGTGGCAACCCGGTGTCCTGCGCCGCGGCCATGGCGGTATTGGAAGAGATTGAGGACAAAAACCTTGTCACCAACGCCAAATCCGTGGGCGATCACGCCCGCGTGCGCATGACATCTTTGCAGCAGAAATACGAGTGCATCGGCGATGTGCGCGGCTCGGGCCTGATTTTCGGGGCCGAGATGGTGCTGGATCGTCAAACCAAGGAACCGGCCAGCGAATTCACCGATCGGGTCATCAACGCGATGCGACACCGGGGGATAATCCATTCAAAACTCGGCCGCCATAAAAACACGCTCAAGATCCGTCCACCGATGCCGTTCTCGAAAGAGAATGCAGATCTGCTGTTTGACACATTGGACGAGGTTTTGGCCGAAACCCCGCTGACTCTATGACCCCGATTGTCGAGCAAGCCCTGACCCTTTGGGGCATGGACAGTGCTGAATGGTCGCTGGTCGCGGCGCGCGAAAATCATGTTTACCGGCTTCAGATCGGCGCGAAAAGCTATGCCCTGCGCCTGCACCGCAAAGGCTTGCATTCGGATACCGCCTTGAGGTCCGAGCTGCAGTGGATCGCCGAGCTAGGCGCAAAGAGCGTCGGTGTACCCACACCGGTACCGGCCACGGATGGCCGCTACCTACAACTGCTGGACGGGATCCAGGTCGATATGCTTGACTGGTTGCCCGGTCGCCCGCTGGGATCGACCGAAACCGGGATCGACCATAGTGATCGTACCGGGCTGTTTCGGGCCCTCGGGCATGAGATGGCGAAGCTGCACGAAGTCAGCGATGCCTGGACGCGTCCCGATGACTTTGAGCGCTGGTCCTGGGATCGTGCTGGACTGCTGGGCAATGCCCCATTGTGGGATCGGTTTTGGGAAAACCCCACGCTTTCTGGCGAGGATCGTGCCCTGTTCACTGCGTTCCGCGAGAAAGCTAACAATCACTTAATGCAGATCGAAAACCAACTGGACTACGGCCTGATCCACGCCGATCTGGTACGTGAAAACGTGATGGTTCGAGGCGACAAGCTCTGGCTGATTGATTTCGACGATGCCGGGTTCGGGTTCCGTCTGTTCGATATCGCCACGACACTGCTGAAAAACCTATGCGAGCCGGATTACGACGCCCTGCAAGCGGCCCTGCTAGAGGGATACTGGTCGGAACGTGCGCTAGACACCGAGCATCTCGATCTGTTCATGGCCCTGCGCGCGGTAACTTATGTCGGCTGGATTTCGTCCCGCATGGGCGAAGATGGATCAGAGGCACGAAACATGCGGTTCAAAGATACCGCCCGAGAGTTGCTGACGCACTACCTCGGATAAACCGCACGCACGGGAGGAAACCATGACCAATAAAACGATCCTGCTGATCGGGACATACGACACTAAAGCCCCCGAGATGCGGTTCATCGAAGACGCCGTAAAGGCGCAGGGAGCAGATGTGCTGACAATGGACGTCT
This sequence comes from Ruegeria sp. BG9, assembly GCF_056538305.1. NCBI lineage: Bacteria > Pseudomonadati > Pseudomonadota > Alphaproteobacteria > Rhodobacterales > Roseobacteraceae > Ruegeria > Ruegeria sp. BG9. Next base: position 4,037 of record NZ_JBQFSY010000003.1, on the reverse strand, counting down.
CCGTTCTTGGCGACCCTGAAACACCGACCGACATCTCAAAACATGACGTCGCAGCTGCCGAAGGCAGAACCATCGAAGAAGTGATTGCGCTGGGGGATGAAAACAAGGCCTTCCGCGTCATGTCCGCCGGGGCTGCCAAGGTAGTGGCAAGAGCCTATGCCGAAGGCCGGTTTGACGGGATGCTGGCCACTGGTGGAACCATGGGTACCGACCTTGCGCTGGATTGTGCACAGGCCCTGCCCATGGGGGTCCCGAAATACATCGTTTCAACCGTCAGTTTCTCACCGCTAATCCCCCCACATCGGTTGGCCCCGGACATACAGATGATCCTGTGGGCCGGTGGGTTGTACGGTATGAATTCGATCTGCAGGTCTTCTCTGGCACAGGCTGCGGGGGCCGTGGTCGGCGCAACCAAAGCCGCCATCGCGCCGGATCGTAGCAAACCCCTGATTGGCATGACCAGCCTTGGATCGTCCTGCCTGCGTTACATGAAAACCCTTAAACCAGCGCTGGAAGAGCGCGGCTTTGAGGTTGCGGTATTCCACTCGACAGGCATGGGTGGCATGGCCTTTGAAAAACTGGCCGCCGAAAACGCCTTTGTCTGCGTGATGGATTTCTGCATGCAGGAGTTTGGCAATCTGCTGGCCGGTTCCGTTGTTTCAAGCGGAGAGGATCGCGTTACCAATGCCGGACGCGTTGGCACGCCGCAGATGGTTGCACCGGGCGCTCTGGACCTGCTGGATTTCGCGGGCTGGCAAGAGATCCCGGATCAATATGCAGATCGCCCGTTTCACGAACATAACCGCCTGATCAAAAGCTCGGTCTTCAATGGCGAGGAACGCCGCGCCTGGATCAGGGAACTTGCAAACCGGCTGGAAGCAGCAACCGGGCCGGTTCATTTCTTCCTGCCGTTGCAAGGCGTTGAAGCATGGGACAAGGAAGGCGAAGAGGCACATGACCCCGCAGCCCTTGCTGACATGGTCGATGAGGCCCGCAAGGTCATGCCGGACCAGGTGCCGATGACTGAGCTGGACGCCCATATCAACGACGCCGCATTTTGCAATGCCGTTCTGGCCAAATTTGACGAATGGGTCGAAAACAGTGTTGTCACTCTTGGTTAGCTGGCATCCTATTGCGCGCCAGAGTGTTCAAGAAGTTAATCGCACATGTCTTCGAGGGTAAACAAGTTGCACCACAAGGGAGTTTCCACCGCCCCTTAAACCACTCTTTTTCGCAGAAGGCGGCTAAGATATCACGCCCGGACAAGCGGGCGTAGCAGACAGCCCGAGAACCGACTGAAACCGTGTTGTTGTCGTCCAGCACAACAACTTTGATCCTTTGCGCGGCAAGATCCAACGCGGCGGTCTATCCAACCGGCTCGCCCCCGACGATCACGATGGGATCGCGAACCGTCTGGCCGGATTTCTGTTCCTCTGACTGCACATAAGGAAATTCGGGAAAATCGTAGGTGTTCAACATCACTTTTTCCCCAACTCTTTGGCATGAAGCCAATCCGCATGCTGAGGTGCCTTCTTGGTACGCGACCACTCTTCGAGCATGCCCCACTTCACCGCATCCAGCCGTTTGATCATTTCCGCTTCCTCTGGGTCAGGACAGGCCAATTCCACGCGATGGCCATTGGGATCAAAGAAATAGATCGAATGGAAAATCGAGTGATCGGTGACGCCAAGCACGTCGATACCGTTGGCTTCAAGGTGGTCCTTAAATCCGATCAGCGTATTACGGTCTTTAACCTTAAACGCGATGTGTTGGACCCATTTCGGGGTATTCGGGTCACGTCCCATTTCAGAATTGGTCGGCAGTTCAAAGAACGCCAGCACGTTTCCGTTTCCCGCATTCAGAAACAAGTGCATATAGGGATCAGGTTCGTGCGTCGAAGGAACATGATCTTCGGCGATAGCTAGAACAAAATCCATATTCAGCATCTTGGTGTAGAACTCGACGGTTTCCTTCGCGTCTTTGCAGCGATATGCGACGTGATGAATTTGGTCGAGCTTGAGATTCTGAGCGTTCATTGAAACCTCCTCCGTATTCATTGCATTTGCAATGATTATCCGAGCCCACCTTGTAGTAATTTGATCTAAATCAAATCGTTGCACTTGCAACGATTTATATTGTTGGCAGAAGAGGCGATCCTATGAACCTTGAGACTTATTTCCCTTATCAGCTTGCATCGACCGCCGAGGCGTTTTCTCACCAGCTTGTTCAGGTCTATGGTCGAACCTACGGCCTCTCGCGAGAGGAATGGCGTCTGCTGTTTCTATTGGCCAGCGCGGGTCAGTCGAACTCGCTCCAACTGGCGCAGCGCACCACGTTGGACAAAGTTCAGGTAAGCCGTGCTGCGACCAGGTTAGAGAACAAGGGCCTGATTGGCCGCGCCGTCGCGGACAGTGACCGGCGGCTGCGCCAATACACCTGCACCGAGGCAGGCAAGTCCCTATTCAACGCAGTTTTTCCAGCCGTGCAGAACTGTGCTGACTCGATTTTGGAACGCATGAGCGATGAAGACATAGCCAAGCTTAAGGATGGACTTCGCGCTCTTGAAAAGGCTGTGGCTGACTACGGGCAGAGTCAGGTGAACGAAAACAGTTAATGCGGGCTGTTGTCCGGATGGGCGTTCTGAAAGGCCGGGATCTGATCCAAGCTGTCCTTGATCCGAGAAATCTTGGGCAGGTGTACCAATTCAACACCCCATCTTTGCGCATTGTATAGCTGAGGCATCAGGCAAACATCGGCAAGCGTTAGACGGTCACCGTAGGAAAACGGACCGCCCTGCAACATGTCTTCGTAAGCCGCCAGACCTTCGCCGATAAAATGCTGCATCCAGCCTTCGTTCGAAATCTGGTTCCCTGAGTGTTCTACGGCCCATTTTACCACTCGAAGGTTGCAAACCGGATGGATATCCATTGCCACAGCATAAGACAACGCACGCACTTCGGCGCGGCCCACGGGGTCCGAGGGCAAAAGGCCAAGGCCTCTTGTTTCGTCAATATACTCGATCTGCGCTAGCGACTGGGTGAACCTATTCCCGTCTATCTCCAACACCGGCACCAGACCCTGAGGGTTTCTCATCAGATGCGCGTCGGACTGCTGCTCAGCTTCCAGCAGGTTCACGATGACGGTTTCCCAGCTTTCCCCAGCAAGGCCCAGAGCGATCCTCACACGATAGCTGGCTGAAGAGCGCCAATAGTCATAAAGCTTAATCATTCATTCTTCCGACAGGAGATCGAGGGCGGCATTCAGCGCTTCCTCAGACTCACCAAGTTTGGTTTCCAGGCTGGATTGAAACGACAGTGCAATAGGAACCAATTGGCTGAGAAGATCCGCGCCTTTTTCCGTAAGGTCGAGTTTGACAAGTCGTCTGTCGGCAGGATCCTCAACCTTAGTGATCAGTCCGCGGGATTCGAGCCGTGCGGCCGCCCGACTGACCTTTGACTTCTCTAGACTGACCCGCTTTTCGATGTCCCGAACTGACGGGTTTTCGGCGTATCCAACGTTCACAAGGACGCGCCATTCCGGGTTCGAAACGCCAAACTCATGTTTATACTGCTGCGCCATTTCTGCGCTCAGTCTCGCGGCCAGCACCGTAAGCCGGTATGGCAAGAACCCTTCCAAATCGAACTCGGGCAAGTTTTTGGTGCTCATACAGCGATTTCCTTTCGGCGTTATTGAATTCAGATTTTCATTGCATCTGCAACAAAAATATTGACAACGTTGCAAATGCAACAAATATTTACTGCGAACCCAAAGTCTTGCCGAATCGAGTGAGCAGGAGATCCAGATGAATGTGCTCGTTGAACATAGCGGATTGACCGTTGCTGAAGATGGGAACACCATTTCAAAGGGTTACATGCCTGGCTTCGGCAATGACTTTGAGACCGAAGCCCTGCCTGGCGCGTTGCCGCAGGGCATGAACAGCCCGCAACGCTGCAACTATGGCCTCTATGGCGAACAGCTCAGCGGCACAGCATTCACCGCCAACCCGCCCGAGCGGACGTGGTGCTATCGCATTCGCC